>JADJEH010000002.1:0-300000 GCA_016702305.1 bacterium | reverse complement strand
GCGAAATACAGTCCATGCAAACGTTGGATCAGCTCCGGCTGCGTGAGGACCAACAGATCATTGTTGCCCTTCTGGTCGCACGACCAATCGCTGAAGCGCGCGCCTCGATAGTCGGCCTCAGTGAGCCGTTGCTGTTGAATGAGCGTGCCCATCGCACCGTCCAGCACCAGAATACGCTGCTGAATGAGGCGATGCAAAGCATCAATGCGGGTCGTGCGAGTCCAGGGTGTCATTTTTGCGAAATTTATCCTACTGTAAAATATGCACATGAATCAGATGAACTGGGCGTGCCAGCCAGAAGCAAGTAGTATACAAAAACTTCCATCGTCTTGCACGGGCGTGGCCGACCTTGTTGCCTCCCCCCCCAAAAAACACAAGCCCCCGCCCGGCACGTATGCCGAACGGGGACTTGGCCTGAGGAGACTCGGAACTTACTTCAGAAGCAGCATCTTATTGACGATCTGCTCGTTGTTCATCGTCAAGCGGTACATGTACATACCGGACGGCAGGGCGGCGGCGTCAAAATTCGCCGAATAGGTGCCTGCCGAGAGGCTCTCGTTGATCAACGTGGCCACGTTGCGGCCCAGAACATCAAACACCGTCAAGGTCACCATGCCGGTTCCCGGCGTGGAGAACTGAATCGTCGTCGTCGGGTTGAACGGGTTCGGGTAGTTCATCGCGACGAGGTGGGAAACCGGCAGGGCGTTCGGCTCGCGCTCAACGGACAGCAACGGATCGAGGCCGTCGGTATCGCCCGGCATGCGATAATACGCGCCGTCCACTTCGTACACAATCACCCACTCGGCATCCATGCCCTGCGGCGTGCAGGACAGCATGCCACCCACAACCGTTATCGTGCGGCCGATCGTCGGCAGAATCGGATCGTCCATATCAACGTTGTCGCCAAAGTCCACCACGTAGTCGGCAGTACCGTCATTGTTGTGGTCCAGCGCGTAGAAGGTCGAACCATAGACGTCCACGTCCATGACCACGCCAGAAACTTCGCTCCACGTCACGTAGCTATCGCAACCGAAGCCGTCAGCGCGGCCACCGCCGTCGCCGCCGTGCTCACCGTCGCGACCGTGCCGCGGATCCCACCACACTAAGCCATTCAGAAGGTGAACATGCACCATCGGAATGTCACCGTGCGACATGAGCGCGCCGACAATCGTCACCTCTTCGCCGTCCACCGGGCGGGTCAATCCTTCCGGCTGATAGTCCGGCGGGCCAAAGTTCAAGCGATAGTCCACCACGCCGTCAGCATCCACATCCAAGGCGTATAACACGCGCGCGGGATCGGCGCTGTCCGGGCTTGTCACGCTAACCGTGCCGGCCAGCTCGACAATTTCGAAATGGTGGCCGCCGCCATGACCGCCGTGCTCGCCGTGTTCGCTGGAATCAGCGGCCACAAGCGTCAGCGTCACAAACGTCGTCTGGTCTTCGAGAATTTCAACCACTTCGCTGGCGAAACCGATGCCGCGACGCGAAGCGTTCACATTGTACGTGCCCACCGTCAGATTTTCAAACGCCACTTCGCCATTGACATCGGTCAGGCCGCGCTGGTGATGCGGACGCGGACCGCCGTGGTCGCGAATGAAGGAGACGCGAACGCGGGCGCTGTCCACCGGCGTCGTGTTGCCCAGCGAGTCCGTAACAACTACCGTCACGGCCAAGCCGCCGGTAATGACTTCCGCGCCAAGACCATCCAATTCGATCTCAATCGTGCTGTGCTCGGGATCGTTCGAGGTCAACGTCAACAGACCTTCGTAGGGGCCCGCCACCGTCGGCGAGAAGGTCACGAGAACTTCGCCTTCCGAACCCATGGGGTCCGGAATCAACGTGAACTCGGCTTCTGACGCCAAGCCAAAGGCATCACCGGCAACCGTTGCCGAAACTACGAGATCGGCCGTACCGATATTGCGGACGTGCACGACACGGGTAAACGTCGTGCCCAAGCCAACCGGGCCAAAATGCAGGTCGCCCATCGGCATAACCATGATGTGCGGAGTCGGCTCAAACGTCGGGAGAACCATAGTCAGCGTGGCGGTCTCGCCATCCACGACATCCACTTCCGCCTGCACCGGCGGCATCGGCGGGATACCCGCATCTACGTGATACTCCATCGCCGGAATATCAGCAAAGGTGATCTGACCGGCGGCATCCGTGAATCCATCAAAATGCGGACGGCCGTGGCCTTGGCCATGACCAATTGCGTTCACCCAAGCGCCTTCGACGGGCACCTGAGCCGAATCCGGGCCAGACAGTACGGTAACCGTAAGGCTGCCGGTCTGCGCCCAAGCTGCGGAAATGCCGAACAGGGCCAGCAGGACCAAAGCAAGGATTTTCTTCATTTTACTCTCCATTTACCGAGGTGTGAAACAGGTTAACAACTCTTATGCGTTGTTGGCATATAGGGCAATACCCGTTCCAGTATTCTAAAGCTATGTTTCTATTAATTCTTTGAGTCCAAAGGCCCGTGATACTGCGCGTTCAAATCACAGACATGTGAATGCCGTGCGCAGGCGCTCAAAAAGCCAGGGCCAGTTTGAGCCCATGCCCGGATGGTCCGGCCGTCAGGGTTGCCGGGCCGCGCCACAAAGCAAGATCGAGCTGAGACAATGCGTAGGCTCCAGCAGCCGCCAGACCAAATGTCCACATTTGGCGGTGATGGGCATTGTAGTCATCATAAAGTCGCTCGGCCTCGGCGGTCGTTGCGGCAGCCAAGTAGTCTTCACGGGAGGAGTTATTCTGGCTAATCTCGCTGAGCCAAAGTCCTGTCAGGACTACGGTTACCCCCGCGTGAAGCAGTCCTCGCGCCACCCTTCCCTCACGGACGAACCCGGCCCCGGGACACAGGAAATTCAATCGTACTGCGGACAGTCGAGCCGGGCGCGTCGCGGACCGCCTGACGCTCTCGATCCGCGTACCTTGGTCGGTGACTTTCCTGGTTGGATCGTCTGGTGAGACTTCGGTGGCGCGTGAAGCCAGCCAATCGCGCTTCAGCTCGTCGAAAACGACTCGAAACTTCGGGCTGACGACGACGGGGTCCAGGGTCAATGTAGAATCGAGCTCCAACGCGTGCGTGAAATGCACTCGTGCATCGTCCTCGCGCCCCAGCATTATCAGCGAGTAGCCGCCGAGCAATTCCAGGGCGACACGCTCGCTGTCGGGCAGGTCATTCGACTGCTCCGCGCGCAGCGCCAGCAACTCTACCCGGTCGTAGTCCCCCGCGTGAAAAAGCGAATCCGCCTCACTGAGGACGTTCGCCTGCGCCGTAAGCGCTAAGAAAAGGATGAGTAGAATCGCGCGAATCACGGCACCTCCCGGGCCACGACAAATTCAGAATTGGACATATTCACTGCGTAGCGCAGCGTGTCGCCCGCCGTCGCGCGCCACTGTTTGCTTACGGGCGGAAAATTGGGATGAGTCACGCGCAGCCGGTGTTCGCCCGGCAGCACGCGCAGCAGCGTTGGCAGCGGCGTGGTGCCCAGCAGCTCATTGTCCAAATAGACCTCGCCCCATGGTTCGACTTCCAGCGCGACGTGCTCGACGTACTCCGGAAGTTTGATCGTCTGGCGACCGTTCGCACGCGCATCAAGAGCAACTTGTATCGGCGGATAGGCCGGATTGCGCAAAACGATCGTGTGTAACCCAGCGGAGATGCGCAAGGGATTGGAGAGCGGCGTCGTCCCGATTTCTACGCCACCAAGACTAACATGCGCCCACGGTGTTGTGTCGAGCATCCACTCGACCGTGTCCACCGCGGCAACAACCTTGCGCACGACCGTGTCGGCAACTTGCGGACGGGGTTTCACCGGCTCCACGGGCTGCTCGACAATAGCCGTCGTGTCTTGTTGCGGTCTGAGCCCCGCCGAGTCCATCGATGCGCTGACAGGATTCGAATCCTGCGGCATCGCCGGCACGAGTGAGGACGTATTCAATTGTCGGCCACTATGCGGCCAGAAGAGGATCGCCACACTGACGATGGCCACCAGAACCGCTATGGATAGGGCCAAGGGTCGGCGCGAACGGCGTGACAAGGTCCGCATCGGCGCCTGGCCGGAGAACGCTTCCAGAGCGGCGCGCGCCGAGGCGGGCCGATCGTTGGGTTCCTTTTCCAAGCATACCCGGACAAGCATCGTCAGGTTTGCGTCACCTACTGCATTCAACGCCGCCCAATCGGGCTCGACTTCGCGAACGCGCCGCAACGACTCCAATAGCGAATCGGCGCTGAACGGATTGCTGCCCGTGGCGGCTTCAAACAGCGCAACACCCAAAGCAAATAGGTCAGTTTGCTGCGACGGCGCCTTGCCGCGGGCCAGTTCCGGTGCCAGATAGGCCGGCGTGCCCACGACCGCCTGATGATGCGTCAGCTTTGGAGCGTCGGCGAGCAGCGCTAAACTGAAGTCGGTCAGCTTGAACGCGCCATCGTTGCGCCTCAAAATGTTGTCCGGTTTCACGTCGCGGTGCAAGATACCTGCATCATGTAGCTCGGCCAATGCACTGAGCATGGATTCACCAAGCCGACGGACTTCCGCAACGCCGAGCGTGCCTTCGCGGGCGATCGCCGCCCGCAGCGTCATCCCCTCCACCCACTCGAGCAGCATGAACGGTCCTTCGTCGGGGTCTTCTCCGACTTCATAGATCCGGACAAGCTGCGGATGATCAAGACGCGCCGCAGCCCTCGCTTCACGCTCAAAACGAGCGCGCAGGTCCGGTTCCGCCGCCATGTGCGGATGCAGAAGTTTAAGAAATACGTCACGATCCAGAGCCGTATCGCGAGCGCGATAGGCTGCCGACATATCGCCGTGCGAAATAAGCGTGCGGTGGGTCAGGCGCTGCGCGAGTGGCTTCATAGCACGGGCTGCTCGTCCCACTCCTTCAACTTGTAATGCAGATAGCGGCGCGAGATGCCCAACAGCTTGGCGGCCTTCGAGCGGTTGCCGCCGCAAAGCTGCAAGACTTTTAGTATGTGGTTCTTTTCCGCCGCCTTCCAGCTCCAATCCTCGCCCAGACTGCCGCTGTGCGATTGAATGTGCGGTGAGATATCATCGGCTTCGATGCGGTCACCCAGCGCAATCACCGCCGCGCGCACAATCGTGTTCTCCAATTCACGCACGTTGCCGGGCCATGCATAGGCTTGCAGACGCCGCAGCGCGTCAGGAGATATGCCGCTGATGCGATTCCCGACTTTGCGCAGAAAGTGATGAATCAGCATCGGCAAATCCGTCAAACGATCACGCAGCGGCGGAGTCGTGATGGGCAGAATGTACAAACGATAGTAGAGGTCCTCGCGAAAACGTCCTGCGCGAATTTCCTCTTGCAAGTCCTTATTCGTAGCCGTCACGACGCGCACGTTGGCCTTGCGTGTCTCCGTGTCTCCGACGCGGCGGTACTCGGATTCCTGTAAATAACGCAAGAGCTTTGCTTGAATGGCCACGGGGATGTCGGCGACTTCATCCAGAAACAGCGTGCCGCCCTCGGCCGCTTCCACTAAGCCCTGCTTGTCATATACCGCACCCGTGAAGCTGCCCCGTTTGTGACCGAACAGTTCGCTTTCGAACAGCTCGGCGGAAACATTGCCGCAATACAGCGCCAGAAACGGTTTGGAGTTGCGTTCGGAGTTGCGGTGGATTTCGCGCGCCACAAGCTCTTTCCCGGTGCCGGATTCACCTGTGATAATCACGGGCAAATCGCTCTGCGCCACGCGCGACACCATGCGATAGAGTTCACGCATGGCCTGGCTGTCACCAATCAGGAGCCGCTTGGCGTCACCGGATTTCAGCGCCGCTATCTCACTGCGCGCCCGGTCGTAGCGACGCGCATTTTCGATGGCCAAGGTCGCGAACGCGGCCAACGTGCTCAGCGGACCGAGATTCTCACGGCGAAAAAGGTCGCGGTCCGAACGGCTGTCCAAATACAACGCGCCCTCAACGGCATTGCGGCCCGACAACGGGACAATAGCCGCCGACTGAATGTGCTGCAAGATAATCGAAGATTTTCCCGAGAAGCGCGGATCTTCCACCGCGCTTTCGGTTAAGATCGGCGTGTTGGCCGCGATCACATCCCGCACCAGTGACTGCGAAACGTCATCCAGCCCGCGCGTGCCGCCATTCTTGTAGCGACCTGCGGCGAGCGACAGCGCATTCTCATCGTTCAGGATAATCATGGCCGTCTCGGCGTGCATCGCCGTCGCCGCTGCTTCCAGTACGGTCTCGAAGACTTCTGCGAGCGGACGGAGTTCGAGCAGCTTCTGTCCCGCTTGCAAAACCTGTTCGGGCGTCAGTAGACCGGTGCTCATAGCGAGTCCTCCCACACCACCTGAAAATGTGTCTCGAGTGAATACGACGTATTGCAGAACTCATCGTAGACGGCCAAAATCCAGTACCAATCATTGTCGTCCGGCAGCGAGTCCGCCACTTGAATTTGAGTTACGCTGGACAGCAGAGTGTCAGATATCCAAAATGACTCGACAATGCCGAAGTCGAGTTTGTGCTCGACGATTACCTGGTAAAAATAAGGGTAGGAACCGCTGAAGGAAGGCCATGTCAACACGGGGAACGGCTGAACGACCAGATTTGAATCGGGATCACCGGTCAGCGGTGTTTCCTGGATCACGCGGAACAGATAGCGGGGGCCAACTTCCCATGTCGTGTCGCCAGACTGTTCAACAATGAAATAGAACGGCTGCCCGACCACCGATTCGAGGTCGTCGTCGCCCAGGAATGACGAGGTCAGGGACGCGGTCCAGCGGCCGGTGGCTGTTGAGAAGCGCATCCCGGTGGGTGGCTGCTCGCGGTAGCGGCAGAAGACGGTGTCAATGTTGATTACGGAGTCCGGCCAAAGCTCAACCGACACTCGATAGGTGTCCGTTGTCACGCGGCCGGTGTGCACGCTGCGCACACGGCTGGAAAATGTCGGCGCGGGCCGTTCAACCGTCGAATCCGGAGGAGTCTGGAAGTTAGGAGAGGCTGGGTCAAGTGGGTTATCGTGCGGAGCAGAGCATGACAGCCCTATCCAGCCAACCAACATAACTTTAAATATTTTAATGATATTCTTGAGTTCCGAGGGCATGGGGTTAACGATCAGGGGGATGAAGTGCAGTCAATGTCGAGTTCTTAATAGTTCGACACGGAAGACCCGCAAGAGGTTGAAAACGAGGTGCGCAGTGTGCAGGAGATGCGCAAAACAGGGGCAATATTACGAACTGTTACAAATGCTGCGCCAGAATGACGCATACAGCAAATCGGGCGGTCCAGCCGCCCGTTTTCAAATGTTTCGACTTAGAACCGGTAGCCCAATCCTACTGTGAATAGGGTTGCCTCGCGGCCCTCGCCAGAACCAAGTTCGAGCTCGGTGCGCGCGGAGTAGCGCCGGGCAAGGTCGGCATCGAGCATGAAGGCGATCCACTGTTGGGTAACTTGTTCGCTAGTCTGGGCCAATTCGAAATCGTTCTGGCCGACCTCAACACCCGCATTCAGCCACTGAATCACGTCGCGCGATAGCTGCAAGGCCGGCTGTAGACCCGTCGAATAGAATGACTCGAACCACCGCACGCGCAGCGCGGCCTGCACACCGCTCTTCGCCAGATCGGTGCTGCCCAGTCGGGCCCAGCCACTCGTTGCTTGGGCAGATTCACTGTCGCCATCGCGCACACCGACTCCGGCCTCCGCGAAATAGGACACCGCAAAGCGGGCCTCGATTGACGCGCGGAATCCCTGGTGCAGCGCAGAGGCGAACAGACTGTCCGGCAGATTGCGCGTTTCAGCGGTGTAGTAGTTTGTCCGGTTGTCATAACCCAGCGCGATGTTCATGCGCCGCGAGACGCGGTACCGCGCATCAACCAAGAGCGACGCCAACTTGATTGTTGATCCCTCGGCGTCCTGCAGCCAATCGCGATTGAGATTCAACTCCGTGCTCTCAAACAGCCACAGCTTCGAGCCGATATTCAGGTTGACCTGCTGATAAAAGAACTCGCGGCTGACTTCGCCGTCCCGATAGCGCCCGATGACCGATGCCGTTGCCGCGAGTTCGCTGGACTCGCCAATGGGCCGGGTATGCGCAGCGTACAGCCCGGCCTTGGTGACATCGGATTGAATGCGGGTGTTTTGCAAGTCCGGTTCGATGCCTCCCAACGCACCGACGCGCCAGTCGTTGCCGGCCTTGCGCTGCACGTACACGCCGTCCAGATAGCCCATGCCGCGTGTGTCGCGCAGAGTAAACCGTCCTACGCCGGCTGAAAGGGGTTTATCAGTGGGCTCATAGGCCAACAGGGCTTCATAGATGCGGTGCGATGACGAACTCAGCGCGTCGTTGCCCCGCTCTGTGCGACGCAGGCGGAGATTGACTCGCGCCGCGAAATCGCCACCTTGAATGCGGCTGAGCCCCGCTCGCAGGGACAGCGACGGTTCGCTATAGTCGTAGTTCACCGGTTCTCGGTCATCCTGTACGACATAGCTGATGCCAATCCGGCCTGTTAGTTGATTGTCCCGCGGACCGCGCTCATTAAATGACCTACGAATCAGCGTGTCATACGGCGCGGTGGTCACCGCAGGCGTCTCGCCGACAGCTGGCTGCACGATATCCTGCACGCGCACGACGGCCGTGTCACCGACGTGAATGGCGTCCGGTGCGCCGGTCCAAATGGCTGATGAAGATGCGTCCGCCACAAAGCTGATGGCCAACCGCGCCAGTTCGGCGTCACCGCGACGGACAACCACACTATCACCGACCGCGACGCCCGCAGAACGACCTTGATCGAGATAGACATTACCCGACGCTACATAACGCACGACCGACAGCACGTCGGCCGCCCAAGTCGTTCCGCAACAGGCCAGCGCAAGGCACAAATACAGAGCTCTCACTTTTGCACCTCCGTCGCACCGGGCTTGACCGTCTTAGAATTTGTGCGCCGCAAATTTGGTCCTTCATTGCCGTCCGGGTGGCAGGCGTAGCATGAGGTTGGAGTATACGTGTAGCCGTTAACGTCCTCGTCCTCGTGCTCGTCGTCCACATCGTTTTGATCGCTGTGTTCGTGGCAATCAATACAACTAAATGTGCCGAAGTTGCCGTTCGTCGTGTGGCACTCGTTGCACTGGTTCCACGCGTTGTCGTGACGCCCGGAGTAGATGGGGAAATGCTGCTGATCGTGATTAAACGTCGAGTTCCAATTCGAAGTCGTGTGACAATCGAGGCATTCCTGCGGGTAGCCGGCGTTGTGGTCAGGCGATGCACCGTTAAAGTCAATCTGATGGCAGAACCAGCAATCCGTCGGCGTATTCTCAAACTGGCCGCCAACGTGGCAATTCAGGCAAGCAACGCCGACGTGGGCTCCGGTCAACGGAAAATCCGTCGTGCCGTGATTGAACGCGTCTTCGTCCCAGTCCGTTGTGTTGTGGCACAGCGCGCAGTCGTGCGGGTAGTTCTCCGATACATGGTCGTCCGCGTCATTGTAGTCTTCCTGGTGGCAAGACCAGCAATCGGATGGAAGGCCGTCATAGATGCCGCCGCTGTGGCACTCGTTGCAATTGGCCTGCACATGCGCACCAGTCAGCGGGAAATCGCTATTGTTGTGGTTAAATGTAGCGTCATCCCAAGTGGCCGTGTTGTGACAGATCGCACAATCATGCGGAAAGTTGTTCTCCACGTGATCGTCCGCACCTGTGTAGTCGGCCTCATGGCACGACCAGCAATCCGTCGGCAAACCATTGTAGATGCCGCCGCTGTGGCATTCGCTGCAATTGGCCTGAATATGAGCACCAGTTAACGGAAAATCGCTATTGTTGTGGTTAAATGTAGCGTCATCCCAAGTGGCCGTGTTGTGACAGATCGCACAATCATGCGGGAAGTTGTTCTCGACGTGGTCGTCCGCACCTGTGTAGTCGGCCTCATGGCACGACCAGCAATCCGTCGGCAAACCATTGTAGATGCCGCCGCTGTGGCATTCGCTGCAATTGGCCTGCACATGCGCACCAGTCAGCGGGAAATCGCTATTGTTGTGGTCGAAACTCGCGCCTTCCCATCCCGCAGTCGAATGGCAGACCGCACAGTCATGCGGGAAGCTGTTGGCGACGTGATCCTGCACACCCTCATAGTCATTCTGATGGCAGGACCAGCAATCAGTAGGCAAGCCGTCGTAGATCCCGCTGCTGTGGCACTGGGTGCACGTCGTCTGAATGTGCGCACCCGTGAGCGGGAAGCTGCTGTTGTCATGGTCAAAGGTCGCGCCTTCCCATTGCGCTGTCGTGTGACACGACGCACAGTCGTGTGGATAGCCATTTTGAACGTGGCCCTCCGCCTCCGTGAAGTCCGCCGCGTGGCACGACCAGCAGTCCGTCGGCGTGCCCGTGTATTGCCCGCCGATGTGACACTGAGCGCAGTCGGTCGCCACATGGGCGCCAGTCAGCGGAAAGGCCGTCTGATTGTGATCCAGCGTGGCCTCCGTCCAATTGTCTGTGCTGTGACAGGTTACGCAGTTGTGCGGGAATTCCCCGGCCACGTGGTTCGGATCCGTTACGCCAACATAATCCTGTTCGTGGCACGACCAGCACTCTGTCGGCGTACCCGTATATTGTCCGCCGACGTGGCATTGGGCGCAATCCGTCGTGACATGCGCGCCGGTCAGCGCAAAGGCCGTCAAGTCGTGCACTGTGAACGTGGCGGGCCTCCATCCGTCCGTCACGTGACAATTCTCGCAGGTGCCCGCAAATGCTCCGGCTTCGTGCGTCGGATTCTGCGCACCCGTGTAGTCGGCTTCATGGCAGCCCAAACAGGCCGTGGTCGTCCCTGTATACTGACCGCCAACGTGGCACTGAGCGCAATCCGTCAGCACATGCGCGCCCGTCAGCGGGAAGGCCGTCTGATGGTGATTCGCAAACGTTGCGGGCCGCCAATTGATCGTGCTATGGCATTGTTCGCACGTCGGCGGAAATGCTCCGGCCTCATGTGACGGATTCTGGGCGGTTGTGTAATCCGATTCGTGACACGACACGCAGGCCGCACTCGTATTGGCGAAGCCCTGCGCATGACAAGCCTGACAGTTATTCAATGCGTGCCCACCGGCCAGCGGGAAGGAAGCCGGATGAGCAAACTTGGGATTTGCCCAACGCGCAGACGTTACGTCATGGCACTCCGTGCAGTTCGTCGAAAAGCCCGCCGTGGGGTGATTGGGCTCGGTGGTCGCGGCAAACTGCTCGCTGTGACACCCGATGCAGTCGGCGGTCAGATTCACATATTGTCCCGTGCCGTGGCAGCTCTGGCAATCTAATGTCGCGTGCACGCCTACCAGCGGAAAGCGTGTCGTTTGGTGCGCCTGCCGGAACTTAGCATCGTCGTTCCATTGATGCGGCGTGTGACATTGCGAACAGTCCGTAGTGAACTGTCCCCGGTGAACGTCCGTATGACAGGATGCGCACTGGCCACCGGCTTCAGCGAACACAAGCGTCGCATGACAACTGATGCAGGCCGCTGCCTTGTGCCGTCCGACAAGCGGGAATTCCGTCATCGAGTCGTGCGCAAAACCGGAATCAACCTTGATCTTCGTCCATTGGTCCGTCGTGTGACAGACTTTGCAGTCAAATGCAATTGGTCCGTGCGGAGATTGAAAATCGGCGCGTACCGATCCAATTCCCGCCAGCAGGAGTAAATAAATCAGAAGCGGACGCGCAGAGGAGGCTGGCAAGTATCTCATGGCTTGGAGGGAGCTGTTCCGCCGTGGCAATCGCTGCATGCGAAGGCCAGCGGCCGATAAGTAACGAACTGTCCGTCCGCATCGGTCTGCGGTTTGTGGCAGGAGTTGCAGGCAACTTTCTGATGAGCGCCGTCGAGCGCCCAGCGTGCGTCGCGCGAATGGTCAAACAGCAGCTGCTTCCAGGCATCCGGAGTGTGGCAGCGGCTGCAACGAATCTTCACTTCAGCGGCGGTGTCGGTGACAAATTGGCCGCGATGCGGGTCCTTATGACAAAGCTCGCACTCCCGCGCCAGCGGCGCCATGCGTAGCGGAGCACCTTCGGCGCCAAGGTTTTCACGCACGTGGCAGCTCATGCACTCCGTCTGGTCGTGCTTGCCCACGAGCGGAAAGCCCGTTGTCTTGTGATCGAAAGCGACCTTGTGCCAACTTTCGACGTTGTGGCAGAACTCGCAGCTCCCTTGCTGCATATACTTGTCCAACTGACCGCGGTGCACATCGGCGTGACAGCCCTTGCAGCTCTGGTCGGCGAAAGTGAATTGTGCGTACTCGCCGCGAGCATCCTTTAGTTTGGGCGCGTGGCAGGCGATGCAGGGAACGGCAAGGTGGCTACCCGAGAGCGGGAATTTGCTTTGGCCGTGTTCGGTCATGCCGTAGCGCGCCGGAATGAAACTCTCGACCGTATGACAGCTCTCGCAGGCACCGGCGTCAGCCCGGGCGGCAAACTGCCCGCGATGTTGATCCTTATGGCAATCCGAGCACTTGGCATGCGCCACAGGTTCGGTCATACGGCCCGACGTGTGACACTTCGCGCATTGCACCGCTGTGTGCTTGCCTGTCAGCGGGAAGTCTGTCTTGGTATGGTCAAAATCCTTGGCCATCTGCGCGACGGCCAGGCTTTCGGTTGTATGACACGCGGAGCAGTTCGGACCGAATTTGCCTTCGTGAACGTCTTTGTGGCAGGACTTGCAACTGCTGAAGTCGAGCGGCTTGTAGAGCGTGCGCTCGGTGGGCCGCAGCTTGTCCACAAGTTGACCTGTGGTACTCGTAAACGGCGCGAGCTCACTGCGGTGACACTTGACGCACTCCACCGAAGCGTGTTTGCCTGTCAACGGATAGGCCGACTTGTCGTGTACGAATTTGGCCGCCGGAGTCCAACTTTCTTCGGTATGGCAGGTCGCACAGTCGTTGGCCAACTGTTCGCCGTGTTCATCGGCATGACAGCTTGCGCAGTCCCGGGAAAGTCCTAAATACGTGCGTTGGCGATTGGTCGTGGAATCGAACGCGGCCGATGAGCCGAACGCGTCAAGTTTGCCGTGGCACGCTGCGCACTGCTGTTTGGCATGCGCGCCCGCGAGCGGCCAACCGGTCCGGGAGTGATCAAGTTTCTCTTTGCCGTCTTTCCAATAGACCAGTTCAAACTCGCGGCCAAAGTGTTCACCGTGACACTTGGCGCAGCGCTGCGCCTTGACCTCCGCGCTGGCGTGAAAACCGCGATCGGCGTCGATGCGCTGGCCAATTGCGCTATGGCACTTCAGACATTTGGCGGCCGTGACTTCATCGCCCTCTTCGTGGCACTGTGTGCAATTGTTCAGGCCTTCAAGTTTGGCGTGAAATTGCGACAGGTCGCCGGGCGATAGTTGCGCGAAAATCGAAGACGCGCAGCACAGCATGATGAGAAGTACGAAACGCATACTAATTCAGTTTAGGCAGCGCAGTGCGCGCGAATACCGCCAGTGTGTCGTCCGGATGGCGTTCAATGAGTTCGCGCCAGTGTGCGCGTGCCTGATCAAAATGACCACGGTTGGCCTCGATGGCTCCCAGATTGTAAAGTGCGCCGGCGTGCCCGGGGTGATCGCGCAGCATGCCCTCCAATTCGACGATGGCGTCAGCGGTGCGGCCCAAGCCCATCAATGCCCGGCTGATATCTAACTGCACAAGCCAACCGTCGGCGGTCGTGTCGTTCTTCTGAAACTCGCGGTAATATTCGAGCGCTTTATCAAAATGTCCTTCCGCAAGATGCAGATGGCCGAGTTCAAGGGCAACTGGCCCATGACCCGGCGCCGCCTGCCACATCTCTTCCATCTGTTCGATGCGCGACTTGCCGACAGGGGCGTCGCGCTCCATGGTCTCAAACGTCTCTTCGCCGCGCGGTTCGGGCCCCATATAGACCCACAACATGGCCGCGGGAACGAGCATTAAGGCGACAGCGAAGGCCAGCAGCGCGGATTTGGATTTTGGTGGTGAGGCGTTCATGTCGTACTATTTCGTGCCAAACTTGCGTTCAAATTCAATACCAACGCTCTACAAGAACTCGGTCGGCAGTACGCCGCCGATCAACACGAACACCTGATCGTTGTCTATCGTGATCTTCGTTCCCGCCTGGTCTATGTGCACCGCCGCAGGTTCGATGGAGGTGACGTTTGAATTGAGCAGCATGGTTATCTTCCCGGATTCAACTGCTTGGTCCAGGCGCTGGCGGTTGCCTTCTTTGATGCGGAAAATCTGGTCGCCGCGATAAGACAGGTGAACCGTGTTGCCGGGTTGAGTCGAGAGGGCGACGGCCGCCTCAATGGCGCTGTCACCGCCACCGACCACGAGGATCTTCTTGTGATGATATTTTTCAGGATCGAGCAGACGATAGGTAACCTTCTCGCACTTTTCACCCGGGCAGCCGATCTTGCGGGGCGTTCCACGGCGACCGATTGCCAGCAGAACTTTGCGCGTGACATATTGCCCAGCGGTCGTGGTGACGTGATACCCGTCGTTGTCACGTTTGATTTCTGTCACACGCTCGCCTGAGCGAATGTCCAGTTCATGCTTGGTCACGACCTCCATCAGCAGTTCCAACAGCGGCTCTTTTTCGACCTCGCGCAGCCGGACCGGACCATGCAGCGGCAAGTCCATCGGCTGAAGCATAACCAGCTTCTGCCGCGGATAAGTGAAGATCGTTCCGCCAAGGTCTTCCTGATCTACCGTGATAAACCGCAACCCTTCCTTCTTGGCCTGCAGAGAAGCCGAAATGCCAGCCGGGCCGGCGCCGACAATCAAGAGATCGAGCGCTTCGCCGGACTTGTCATGTTTGACTTGCAGGGCCACGGCTTCAACCGCCTGTCGGCCCTGTGAGACGGCGTTGCGGATGAGCCCCATGCCGCCTAACTCGCCGGCAATGAAGATTCCGGGCACGTTGGATTCAAAATTCCCACGCAAATTGGGGATGTCCACACCACGCTGCTCCGTACCGAAGACCAGAGTGATGGCATCCACCGGGCAGGCGCGTTGACATTCACCGTGGCCGATGCAGCGCGCCGGATTGACCAATGCCGCCTTGCCATTGATCAATTGGAGAATCCCTTGCTCAGGACAGGCCTTCGTACACGAACCCGAGCCGATGCATGAGTCGGGGTCAATCACCGGATGCAACGACGCGGGCTGGTCGAGTCCGGCAATGGTAGCCGATTCCAGTGCGCGCTTGGCTTTCGCCGTGCCGCGCCGTTCGTTCCAAACATATAGCGCCGGTAATCCGAGCACCAATATGCCCGTGACAACGTAAATGATCGTTTCGAGGCTCATCTTAGAATATCCAAGTGTAGCCGAGCCACGTGGCAACGGCTACGTGGACAACCATGATCACGATCATGATGATCGCGAAGGGCTTGTGGAAGATGTGCCAATGGTGCAGCAGCCTGCGGGCAGTGCCTAAGAAAGCCACGCGGCGCTCCAGCACGGCGCGTTTGCGGGCCAAGGCCACCAGGCGCTTGGCATCGGCCGCGCCGAGCCCGGCCTCCTGCACCAATGCCCGGCGCAGTCCGGAGTAGCGCAGAGTGGCTCCAATGTCCCGACTGATCCATGAGAGAACGCCGCCCTCGGCTGCTGCGGTCTCGGCAACGAAGGCCTCGAGAATTTTCAGAGCATGCGCGTTCCCATGCGCCTCCGAGGACAACTTATCCCGTAACTCGGATTCCATTTGCAGTAGTTCGCCCGACGACAGCTCCTCGCCGCTCAAACTGCGCGGTATCTGCACATACAGGTAACGTCCCAGAACGCCGCTCAGGGCCACAGCCATCATAGACCAAAACGATACCGCCACGATACCGCCGAACTTGAATGTCGTGTGATACAGCACCAGAACGGGTCCGGTAACGCCCATCCAAATGTGGTAGTTCAACCAGTAGCGAATGTCACCCCAGCCGCGTTGCATGGGACGCCAACGCTTGCGCAGCGAATAGAGCAACAGGATCAGCATCAACGCGCTGCCGACGATTCCCGCGCCGTGGCTGATGAACCCGGAGGGTTTCAAGACCTCATGCTGATCGTGCCGCGCACGTTCCGTTAGCGGTAACCAGTAGTAGTCCCAACCCTCCGCGGTCAGGTAAAGTGCGGCGACGATCGTCAGGAAGTACAAGAAGACAAGGCTAAGTCTATGAAAATTCAATCTCAATCCTCTAATCATGGCAAACTTTGTAAAATACTAAGATTGGGTGTTTTATGCCAGCGAAGACCGGGGATCGTGGGCAATAAGTAGCTTTGTCACACGTTGATTATCTGGCCCAATCTCGCTATATTGGAACATCTGTGCAAAGTGGAGTAGTTGCTCCAATTCTCACACAGCCTTAGGCCCGTTTGCACAACCTGATGCAAACTCGTTCTCCCACCCCATTGCGTCATTTATTCGAGATAGGAAATGTACATGGTTAGATTACGACTTGCGAAACTTGCCTCTATCGCCAGTTGCGCCTTCGTGCTGGGCTGCATGGGCGGCGGATGGGGCGGCGGCTTTCAAATGCCTCCCACACCCGTGGAGGTCACGCAACCCAAAATGCAGGCGGTTGAAGATCGCTTTGAGACTATCGGCACGATATCGGCCGACCAGGCCGTGACCGTGGTCGCGGAAATCCCTGGGACGGTGACGCGGATTCCATTTGCTGAAGGGGGTACCGTGCGCAACGGCGAACTTCTGGCAAAACTCGACGATCGTGAATTGCAGGCCGCCCTGGACAGAGCCAGCGCAGTACGCGATCAGGCGCAGTCGTCATTCAATCGCGTGAAACCCCTCGTTGACCAGGGCGCCGTGCCGACACAGGACCTGGACGACGCCGAGGCCGCATTGCGCGTCGCGGAAGCGAATGTTGCGTTTGCCCAGGCACAGCTCGAAAAGACACGCATCAGCGCTCCGTTTGGCGGCATGGCCGGCGCACGCCGCGTGAGCCCCGGAGCGTACGTGCAGCCCGGCACTCCCATTGTGGATATTGCCAGCGTCGAAAAGCTGCGCGTTAGCTTTGCCATCCCCGAACGCTACCTGAACGATTTGCGAGTCGGATCCAACGTGACGATTCGCACGACAGCCTTCGCGGGCGAAGAGGTCAGCGGAACCGTCATGGCGGTTGAACCACAGATTGACGCGTTGACGCGCAATGTCGGGATTGTGGCGCGGATTGACAATCCTGAACTCAAGTACCGTCCGGGCATGTCGGCGAACGTTGCCATTACACTTCAAGAGCGGCCTGCCGCGCTGACCATTGCCAGCGAGGCCATCTTCCTTGACCAGAACCAGCCGTACGTCTACACCGTGAAGCCGGACTCCACCGTCGCACGCGTGGCGCTGCGGTTGGGCAGCCGTTCGCGGCAGTATGTCGAAATCGTCAGTGGACTGGAAGCGGGACAAACCGTGGTGCGTGCCGGACAGCAGAAGATCTTTGACGGCGCGAAAGTCATGCCGGTGTCGAGCCTCGATTCCACGGCCGCACAGCAGCAGGCCGCGCCGAGCGACAGCGGGAGCGCTCAATGAAACTAAGTGATCTCTCGATTCGCCGACCCGTTTTCGCGTCGGTGATGAGTCTTTCAATCGTGCTGTTCGGCGTGATCGCGTTTCTGCGGTTGCCCGTGCGCGAATATCCGGACATAGACCCGCCGGTGGTCTCGGTGGTGACGCTCTACCGCGGCGCGAGCGCCAGCGTGGTCGAAACTGAGATTACCGATATTCTCGAAGAACAATTCGCGACCCTGTCGGGCGTCAAGACGCTGAAATCAGCCAGCCGCGAAGAGGGTTCCGTCATCACGATTGAATTCGAACTGTCGCGCGAGGTTGAAGAGGCGGCCAATGACGTGCGCGAGCGCGTCGCCCGTAGCCGTGGTCTGTTGCCGCGCGACGTGGAAGATCCCGTCGTCGAGAAGATTGACGCCAATGCGCAGCCGATTGTCTGGCTCGGTCTGTCCAGCGACGTACATGACGGTTTGCAGCTTACGGAGGCCGCGGATCGCATTCTCAAAGATCGCTTACAGCGCCTGCCGGGCGTCGGGTCTATCATCATCGGCGGTGAACGGCGCTACGCCATGCGCGTGTGGCTTGACCCGCAGCGGCTGGCCGCCCGGGGCTTGACTCCGAGCGACGTCGAGGCCGCTATTGCACGCGAAAATGCGGAGATACCCGGCGGACGCATCGAAGGCAGCGAGCGTGAATTCTCCGTGCGTACGCGTGGAGAAGTCAACACGCCGGAGCAGTTTGCCGCGCTCATCGTTGCGCAAAACCAGGACGGTGTGGTACGGTTAGGCGATGTCGCCACCGTCGAAATCGGCGCTCAAGACGAGCGCACCGTGGCGCGCTATAACGGCAAGCCCGCGGTCGGACTCGGTATCGTCAAACAGTCCAAAGCCTCGACGATTGACGTCGCCCGGGCCGTTCGCGAACAGCTTCCGGCGCTGGTGGCCGCGCTGCCGGCGGGGATGAGAATTGACATCGCTTATGACTCGTCGCAGTTCATTACGGAGTCCATAACCGAAGTCACTGAGACCATCATTATCGCTATGTGTCTCGTGATCCTGGTCGTGCTGGCGTTCATGAAGAGCATGCGCGCTACACTCATTCCCACTCTGGCGATTCCCGTCTCCATCGTCGGCACGTTCGTCGTGATCTACTTTCTCGGTTTTACCATCAATATCTTAACGCTGCTGGCGCTGGTGCTGGCCATCGGATTGGTGGTGGACGACGCAATCGTCGTCCTCGAGAATATATTCAGGCATATGGAAATGGGCAAATCCCGTTTGCGAGCGGCCTTTGACGGTACGCGGGAAATTGCCTTCGCCGTGATTGCCACGACGATTGCATTGGTGGCCGTGTTCGTTCCGGTCGCGTTTCTAACGGGATCGGTCGGTCGCCTGTTCCGCGAGTTCGGATTCACGGTAGCGATTGCCGTGGCAATCTCCGGCTTTGTGGCACTCACGCTGACGCCGATGTTCAGTTCGCGCATCCTGCGACCGATTCACGGCACCGGTCAGAGCTGGGCGGCCCGCAGTTTCGACTCCTTTTTTGTCTGGCTGAACAACACCTACGAACGCATACTCAAGTTCGCGCTGCGGCACCGTCTGGCGACGGTGATAACATCGGTACTGCTCGTGCTCATCAGCGGTGCGATTTTCAAGTTCATGCCCAGCGAGCTCGTGCCGACGGAAGACCGCGGCATCGGTTTCGGCATCGTGCTGGCACCGGAAGGCTCGACCCTCGCTTACACCGACCGACACGTACGCACGATTGAAAGCATCCTCTTACCGCTGCCTGAACGCAAAGGCCTCTTCACCGCCACGGGACTCGGCTTCCAAGGGCCGGGGCGGGTGACCGATAGCTTCATGTTCCTCAACATCGGATCGGCGGACGGCCGCGACAAGTCACAACAGGCAATCGTCGGCGAACTCTTTCCGCAGTTGTTCTCGATTCCCGGCGTGCTGGCGTTCGTCATCAATCCGCCAAGCCTCGGCCAGTTCTCTTCGAGCCCAATCGAATACGTGCTGCAGGCCGAAAGCTACGAAGAGTTGAGCCAGGCCATGAACGTCATGGTCGCCCAGGCCAATAAGCTCGGCTACTTGTACAATGTTAACACGGATCTGAAGCTCGACAAGCCTGAACTAAGCATCGCCATTGATCGTGAACGTGCCGCCGAGCTCGGCGTCTCCACCAGCGAAATCGGCTCGACGCTGCAAGCGCTTTTGGGCGGCCGCGTCATCAGCGATTTCAAACGCGGATCGAAGCAGTATGACGTCATCATGCAGGTGCAGGCCGCCGAACGCGCGACGCCCGATGTGATCGAAGGGATCTATGTCCGCGGGCAGAACGGTCTTGTGCAACTGGCCAATCTCGTCGCTGTTTCGGAAACCGCTGGACCGAAAGAGCTCAATCACTACAACCGCTTGCGCTCGGCCACGCTGACGGCGAACCTGATTCCGTTTGTGTCGCTGGGTCAGGCGTTGGACGATTTGGACCGCGTCGCGACCGGCAATTTGCCGCCGTCTATTCGCCGGGAATATGCCGGGCAGTCGCTGGAGTATCAAGAGTCCTCCACCGGACTTTACTTCTTCTTTGTCCTGGCGCTGGTGTTTATCTTCCTCGTGCTGGCCGCGCAGTTCGAGAGCTTCATTCACCCATTCACGATTCTGCTGTCGGTACCGCTGGCGGTGTTTGGCGCGCTCGTGTCACTGTTCGTGTTCGGCCAGTCGCTCAATATCTACTCGCAAATCGGACTGATCATGCTGATTGGTCTGGTGACCAAGAACGCCATTCTGATCGTCGAATTCGCCAACCAATTACGCGCCCGCGGTCAGGCGATCCAACAGGCTGTGATTGAAGCGTCAGTTATTCGACTGCGTCCGATTCTCATGACGTCCTTCGCGACCGTCTTCGGTATTCTGCCGATCGCCATCGGGCTCGGTGCAGGCGCCGAGGCGCGCCGTCCGCTCGGTATCGCCGTCGTCGGCGGCATGCTGTTCTCGACATTCCTGACACTCGTGCTCGTACCCGTTGTCTATTCACTGCTGGCGCGCTTCTCGCCCGTGCATGATCCTGATCAGGCGCTGGCCGATGCCGACGCCCAGGTCACAGGCGATCCTACTCCGCAACACGCGCACTAATTACCAACAGCCAGTTACAAGAAAGCCCTTGGGTGACCATCCCAAGGGCTTTTTTTGCGGTCAGCCCGCACCGCAGAGGAAAATCGTCTTGTTCAGCTCGACTTGCGGCCAACCAGTTTCACGCTGATTTGCTGCTCATCCGATAACTTGAGGACAAGGAACTCGGGGCGCGTTATATTGAATTCAGAGAGCGTAATCGTGAAGTCGGATTCGATGGTCAGTTCATCGGCTTGCCGGGTCATCCAGGTGACAGGCGAGATGAGCTTGCTCTGGCCGTGCAGCGATAACGTACCCGTGACCTGCACCGCCGTGCGTTCACCGTCTTTAAGTTGGCCCGCTGGCACAGTCAGAGTCGTCAGTTGAAACACTGCTTCGGGATACTTGTCCGTCTCAAGATGATTTTCGCGCATGTGCTTGTTGCGCAGGCTCAGTCCGGTGTCCAACGACGACAGATCCACATGAACTTCACCCTGCCCGGCCTGTGCGCCGTCCGGCAGCGTCACATAGCCCGTTGCCATGGACGTGTGCCCGATCACCTGTTCCAGCGGCGCATTACTGATGAACTTCACTAAGTTGGCCGAACTGCCCTGCACGATGGTGAACATGTCGCCCGCCAGACAGATATGGGCCGCGGCAACGAGAAGAAGAAATGTGGTTCGCATGCGGCGCTCTCCGGTGAATAGTCTGGACATTAGCTTATTTCAACAGCAGCATTTTGCGCGTCTCAGTGCGGCCCGCGGCCGATAACTGGTAGAAGTACGCGCCGCTGGGCATTCCGGACGCCACGAATTCGACTCGATGGCTCCCGGCTGCCAGTTGCCCATGGACAGGCTGAGCAATCTGCTGACCCAGTATGTCAAAAATTGTCAAGGTTGTCAAGCCTGCGGCAGACAGATTAAATTCTATCGTGGTGGCAGGATTGAACGGATTCGGATAATTGTTCAGCAGTTCGAACTCGACAGACTGATGATGGTGGTGCTCCGGGCTGGCGCTCACGCCACCGGTGATTTCCCGGCGGAAAATCCGGCCGTCGCCCGACACCAGAAAGCCCAGCGAATCACTCACAAAGAACACCGAATTAAAGGTCAGAACCTCGGGCGGCGTCTGCGTGTGCCACATCGTGCCCGATTCCATGGCATTGGACAAGTAGCCGCCCGCGCCGCAGGCCCAACCGTTTTCAAGGCTGGAAAAGTGCACATCCTGAATTGCGACCGTTGTGCCGCTGGTCTGCTGCATCCAATCCTGGCCACCGTTAACCGTGTAGTAGATTCGGCCCTGGCCGCCAACCGCCCAGGCGTGGTTGGCGTCATGCGCATAGATGGACTCAAACTCATCTTCTTCGCCGCCGGGGACACTGAGCTGAATATCCCAGTTGTTGCCATCGTCGGTGAAGAGTATCAGTCCGTCCGAGCCAACGACCCACCCGTACGTTGCCGTGATCATGTGGATGCCGCGCAAGTCGTCCGTGGCCGGGCTAACCTGCGGCGTCCACGTCTGACCGCCGTTTATCGTGCGAATGAAAATGCCGTCTTTGCCCACCGCCCAGCCGTTCTGCGCATCGGCGAACCAGATGTCGCGCAACTTGTCGCCAGCGCCACTAGTCTGCGGTGACCAGGATTGGCCGCCGTTGGTCGTGTGAATCAGGTAGCCGTCATTGCCGCAGGCCCAGCCCTCATTGGCGTTGATAAAATAGACGGCTTCAAGATCCTCCGGCGTTGACGTCAAGGTCCACGTTTCGCCGCCGTTCGTGGTCCGGAGCATCCCTTGCTCACCAGCAATCCAACCGTGCTGAGCATCGATGAAACGAACATCCATCAAAGGCAACGAGGTCGGGCTGGTCTGCTCGACCCAACTCGTGTCGCCACCGCCGGACGAGCCAACATTTATGACGCCGGACATGTTGGAGTGGAAGAGGCACACATAACCATAACTTCCGGCGGTCGGGAATGTCGCCACAAACGTCATGTTGGTCGTCAGCATGCCGCTGTCAAATATGCCGCCGGTAGAGGTCACGGTGTGCGGCGCAGAGTCGAGATTCGTAAAACGAACCGAATCGCCCGGCTGAACAGTCAGCGACTGCGGGTTAAAGGCGAAACTCTGGATCGAAACGTCGTGTAGGAATGCCCACGCAGGTCCCGTTGAGAGTAGGAGTGCCAGGGCGATTGTGCAAAGGTGTCGTGCTGTCATGGCCGGGGTTCCGTGTGGCTTTCTATGAAAAGGTTGCTTATTATGGTCGCGGGGCGCGCCGGAAAATCCTGTTAGAGCTGCCACCGCTGAAGGAGCGAGCGGGAGAGGGGGACCGCAAGGCGCTGGCGAATGAACTGGAAACTATGCTGTCCTTGCGGTCCCCGCTTTGACTAAGGCAAGGCCTGTGCCAGCACGGAGATTTTGACGATTCTCGAACCATAAATGCTAATTAAAATAAATTCTTACAATCAAGAACACCACGACCGCGCTATAGCATTTCGTATCTCTTCCTCTCCCCGGGATTGAGGCGAGCATACCCCATTTCACGACAAGTCCCTGTAAATTAACATCTTCGATTTGTGACATTCATGCCACAGTGTGCCTGTGATTCGTTAGCTGAATTTTTGCAGTAACTTACAGACTCCAAACGGTGAACCGCTCCCGCCCACGCCTGACGCGCTACTTCGCGCTGAACTTCCTGCTCCTCGATCTCCTGATCGTGGGTTTAGGCGGCGTCGCGGCCTATCGGCTGGGCCGGGCCAACCTGATTTCGGTCGCGGAGCAGTACGGCGTTGCAGCAGTTAATCACCTCGCGCGCTCGATTGACAAGTTCTATCTCGAACCTTGGGAAATGACCTTCGAGACCTTTCCCTTTGACCATCCGTTGGCGCACCGTGAACTCACGGGCATTGTGCAGACGTTTGTCAGCGGGTTCGATATCGAACGCATTAGTATCTACGACAAGCAGCACAAGATCGTATTCTCGACCGACTCGCTGCGCGAAGGACATAGCGATCCAACGAATTCCAACCTGTTATCAGCCTTGGCGGGCCGCACCAGTTCCTATCTTGTCACAGAACAAACTGCAGCCCACATGCCCATGGCGACGGGGCAAACGGACCATCTGGTGGCCTACGTTCCGGTGAATTTCAGAACAGCCGACGGCGGCTCCACGCGCTTCGTCTTTGAGATCCTGATGAATGTCGCAGGAACATACGGTCGAGTCGAAGACCTGCGGCTAATGATTCTAATCAGCACGCTGCTAACGGGCCTCGTCCTGTTCTTCGTCGTATGGGTTATTGCGGTGCGAGCCGACAAGCAGATTCTCGCGGAAAATCAGGAACGCATGGCGCTCGCGGCGCAAATTCAAAAGCAGAATGAAAATCTGGAGCTGATTGTGGAGCAGCGCACGCAAGAGCTGCGCGACGCCCAGGCCGGGCTGGTCCAGATGGAAAAGATGTCCGCCACCGGACAGCTCGCGGCCGGGGTGGCGCACGAAATCAATAATCCTGTCGGGATCATTAAGAACCGTCTCGAACTGCTGCTCGATGACGTGCGGGACCGCCGCCAAGTGGAGGACATGGAGGCGCACCTCTCCATGATGCACAAGCAGACCGACCGCATCTCGAAAATTGTCAGCAAACTGCTGTCTTTTGCGCGGAAGTCGTCCGGAACGCGTTCGCCGCTGCACCTCGATCAATTGCTAAATGGCGTGGTTCTGTTGGTGCGCAAGGAGGCAGAAAAGCGCGGGCTCATGCTGGTCGCGGAGGCGGAAGCGGGGCTGCCGCTTGTGCGCGGCGAAAGCACGGAACTTGAGCAGGTCTTCATCAATCTTGTGCTGAACGCGATGGATGCAACGCCCAAGGGCGGCACCATCTCGCTGCGAACGACGCGCAGCGGTGACAACGTCGTCGTGCGAGTCACGGACAGCGGAAGCGGCATCGAACCGCGCAATCTTCAGAAGATCTTCGACCCCTTTTTCACAACGAAGGACGTCGGCGTAGGCACCGGACTTGGACTCTCGATAACCTATCGAATCATTGAAGAACACGGCGGCTCAATTCATGTCGAGAGCACGCCGGGCGAAGGCACCACGTTCATCGTAACACTCCCGAACGAGCAGACACACCGAGCATGAACAACACGGCGCGTATTCTCGTCATTGATGACGAACCTGACCTGCTGGACAATTGCCGAATGATGCTGACGCGTGAAGGCTTCGACGTGCGCACGCTGAGCGACGGACGCGATCTGGAACGAACATTAGCCGAATACGATCCGGACTTGCTCGTCACGGACTTGATGATTCCGCATCGCGACGGCATGGAAATTCTCCAGCACGTTAAGCATGCGCACGGCAATCTGCCCGTCGTGATGATGACGGCCTACGCCACCGTCGAAACGGCCGTGCAAGCCATGAAGGAAGGCGCGACGGACTACATTGTCAAGCCGTTTGCCAAGGATCAGTTCACGCACGTCGTGGCCCGGGCCTTGAAGGAACGCGCCTTGATGATGGAGAATCAGCGGCTGCGGCACGAACTCGCGCAGCAGAAGCTCTTGTCCGGCGTCGTAGCCGTGGATCCGGCGATGCGCGAACTCATGCGTATGGCCGCGCGAGTCGCGGACACCGATGCCAGCGTCTTGATTCAAGGCGAATCGGGCACGGGCAAGGAGGTCCTGGCCCGCGCGCTCCACAACTCCAGCCGCCGTAGCGGCGGACCATTCCTCGCCGTCAATTGCAGCGCGCTGCCAGCCAACTTGATCGAGAGTGAGCTTTTCGGCCATGAGAAGGGCGCGTTCACGGGCGCCTCGACGATGCGCAAGGGTCTACTCGAAGAGGCCTACGGCGGCACATTCTTCTTCGATGAAATCACCGAGATGGATCCGGGCATGCAGGCCAAGCTCTTGCGCGTTATTCAAGAGCGCAGCGTGCGCCGAGTCGGAGGCAACCGTGAACTGCCACTCGACGTGCGGATTGTATCGGCGACGAACCGTGATCCGCAAGAGGCCGTCACCCAGAAACAGCTTCGGGAAGACTTATACTTTCGCGTCGCCGTGGTCACGCTGACCATTCCGCCTCTGCGCAACCGGCCGGACGACATCCCCGCGCTCGCTCAGCATTTCTTGAAAGAAATTGCCACAAGTTACGGCCGACAGATTGAGGGATTTGCACCGCGTGCGCTGGAACGACTGCAGCACTATGCGTGGCCGGGCAACGTACGCGAATTGCGCAACGTTGTGGAGCGCGCAGTATCATTGGCCGAACGCGCGGCCATTCGCGAGGATGACTTACCTTCACACATCACGCGGTCCGACAAACCGCAGATCGTCGTGCACGCAAATGAAACTTACGAGGCCGCCCGCAATAGGTTGGTAGACCACTTTCAGGCGCAGTATTTCACGCAATTGATGACGGAAGAGAAAGGCAACATCAGCCGCGTAGCCTTGCGCGCCGGCGTAGACAGAAAAACAGTCTATCGAATTCTGAACGCGTTGGGGCTGAGTAAGAATGAGTAGTTAGAAGTATTTCATTGAATCTGAATGGAAGCGGGCGGACCAGTTTGGTTCGCCCGTTCTGCGTTATGCGCCAATCAACTTTGCTGAGTCAAGAGGCATGCAATTCATCTGACCGAGCATGCATTGTATCCGATAGATAGTAAACGCGGGGCACCCTGCGCCATCACTATTGTGACTTAGTTACGTCAAGCCTATCGTGCATCTTGCAAGACCTGAACGACCGCATATATTATTTACGAAGCAATGAAAACGATGAGCAAAACGCTCAGAAGGTGAGGTGCAGATGAAGGTTCTTAGCATTGTTGTGGTCTTCCTGGCCGGGGTCTGTATCGCTGTGGCACAATCACACTCGATCACGGCGGCGGAGTACTTCTTCGACGCTGATCCGGGACAAGGCAACGGCACGCCGATCGCCGTCGTCGCGAACGATGTGATAGCGCTCGACGGCGATGTCAGCACGGCCGGGCTTGACGTTGGTCCACATGTTCTGAATGTACGTGTTCGGCGTGACGATGGCCGCTGGGGCGAGCCGACCCGGCGCGTCATTCGAGTAGGCATTGGAACGCAGATGAGCGCTGCGGAGGCGTACTTTGACAACGATCCGGGAATCGGCAGCGCGATACCGGTGAGTATCTCGCCTCTCGGAATGGTCGATCTAACAGATTGGGATGTTCCACCCTTGACGCGCGGCTTTCACACGTTCAACCTGCGCTGCTACAGCGGAGGAACGTGGTCCGCTCCGGCGACCAGCACGATTCGAATCGGCAGCGCGTTGATTGACGGTGCGGAAGTCTATTTCGACAGCGATCCTGGTCAAGGCAATGGCATTCCGGTTGACATTGCCAGCGGCGCCGATGTTATCGCTTATGATTCCACCGTTCAAGTCGCGGCCACAGGTCAAGGCAAACACTCACTCTACCTGCGTTTCCGCGGCGGCGGGGTCTGGTCTTTCACGACTGAACGCCCGTTGCGTATCGGTTTGCCGATCAACGGTGGCATGAACCGCATTTCGGCCGGCGAATTTTATGTTGATAGCGATCCGGGTATCGGCAACGGCTGCGAATTGCTCGCCGAAGATGGCGTGTTCGACGAAGGCGAGGAAACGATGCGCCGCTATGTCGCCGCCGACCTCACGCTTGGGCAGCATGTCATTGGCATGCGTGTTCGCGATGCCGGCGACCGCTGGCACGATGCGCTGACGGACTCGGTCACAGTGGTCACGTCTCATCTGCTTGCCACGACGCAAGGTGTTGTCGGCGATGCGCAGGTCTTACTGATGTGGACCAAATACCCCGAGGCCTTGAGCTACCACGTGCATTACGACTCACTCGAAACCGGACCCTTCTCCAGCTACATCACCGTCCTGCCGCCGGACACGTCACTACTGCTGGCACCGACGCAACCGAAGCGGCTCTACTACGTCGTGGCGCTTGAGACTGCACCCGAGCCGTGCGACGCGGCCATAACCTCTGACCAGAACATTTCACAATAGGTACTTACATGAAGAAACTACTCATTGTTCTTGCGCTCGCAATCTGCGCTGGATGGACGCAGGCGGCCGTGCTTAAGGTAGCGAGCAACGGTACTCAGCTTTATACGCAAATTTCCACAGCAATCAGCGCTGCCGCCGCGAATGACACCATTCTTGTTATGAGCGGCGGTTACAACGGCTTCACCGTTGATCGCAAGCTCGTGATTATCGGCGCTGGTACCGGTGCCGGAATCGGCGAAGGAGTGTTGGTCAACGGCGCAGTGGAGGTCATGGGTACGGCGGACAGCACGGAATTGCGGAGCCTGTGGATTCGCGCGAGCTTCGCAAACGGTTCGACTGACTCGCTGACCTCCGTACTGCGCATTCGCAGCGGTGCCTCGCGCATCTTCGTGTGGCGTTGTTTCATCGAGAACTACAACACTACGGCTGGGTACACCGCCGCCATCTCGCTTGGCGAGCAGGCCTCAGCCGACGTCGTACAGTGCGTGCTTTGGAGTTCGGGAAGTGGCGACTCGAGCAACAAACCCGGTATACTCTACCGTTCAAATTGCAACATCATCGTGACATCGTCGGTGCTTGCGAACTTCGAGCGCGGCATACACTCGTACCCGGTCACGACCGGTTCGAGCTGCACCGTTAGCCACTGTATCTTCACAACGGAAAATTCAAACCTGACGCCGGTTTCCGGCGCAATTGCAGGCGTTGCCGAAAACTGTGTGATTTTCTCCGAGCCGGGCTATGTAAATACATACACCGGCTCGATGAGCTTCAGTTACTGCGCTCACACCAACGTTGCGCCACCTGGCGCGACTCACATCGCCGCAACGGCAGCGGCATTTGTAAACCTCAACTACTCCGACGCCCGCGCCTCCGATTATCATCTGGCATCGGGTTCGCTATTGATCAATGCGGCCAATCCCGCATCACCATTTGACCTTGACGGGTCACGCGCGGACATCGGCATCTACGGAGGGCAGCATCCCTATGTTGACGGCGGCGTACCCGACTATCCCTTCGCGGTGCAAGTTGAAGTTCCCTACACTGCGCCTCTCAACGGCACGATGCGGATTTGGGGACGCGGCCGTGTCGGCCCGGGAAATTAATCCAAGACGCACGACATGCACAAAGGGTCTGCTCGCGCAGACCCTTTGTTTAAATCAACCGATGTAATTTGAGAGGTCGTCAGCCCAGAGCCGGAACTGAGTCCGTTTTCGCTATCGCGGATTCGGCTGACCAGTCTTTCTTGCTCAGGCGATCGAGCAGCGTGTACATAACGGGCACCAAGACAAGAGTGAGTAGAAGCGAGGACAATAGCCCGCCGATGATCACGACGCCCATACCCGCGCGCATTTCCGACCCCTCGCCAAGTGCCAACGCGAGGGGCAGCATGCCCAATACCATCGTCATCGTCGTCATCAGAATCGGCCGCAAACGGCGCGGACCGGCTTCGAGCAAGGCGTCCGCCACTGACATACCGCGGGCGCGCATTTGATTCGTATAGTCCACAATCAGAATGCCGTTCTTGGTGACAAGTCCCATCAGGATCAGCAATCCGATCATCGAGAACATCGAGAGCGTGTAGCCCGTCACCGCCAAACCGACCAGGGCGCCGACAATCGCTACGGGCACGGAGAACATCACCACAAAGGGGTAGATGTAACTCTCGTAGAGCACGACCAACACCATATAAACGAACAGAATTGACAGCATGATCGCCTGCAACATGTCAGTCATCATCGTCCGCATGTTTTCCACGTCACCATAGGCGAAGAAGCCGACGCCCTGCGGCGGCGTGTACTTTTCCATTTCTATATCAAAGTCGCCTTGCACCTCGCCGAGCGACCGCCCCACTACGTTGGCGGAGACTGTTACGAGACGCTCGCGGTCCTTGCGCGTGATCGAGGACGGACCGCTCATACGCTCAATGCGCGCGACTTCGCCAAGTCTGACCATCTGACCCGCCGCGTTCTGAATCTCGATTTCGCTGATCATCGTGGGGTCAGTGCGGAATTCCGGCGTCAACACCGAGCGAATGTCCACTTCCAGCTCGCCCGTGCTGAAACGTGAGATCACATCACCGTTCACCGCGCTGCGCAGTGACTGGGCAACCTGGCCGGGCGTCAACATCGCCGCGGCGGCGCGCCCTCGGTCCACAATGATCTGCAATTCAGGTGATCCGAGTTCATAGCTTGTCTCTACGTCGCGGGCACCGGGGATATTGCGCAATACGGACATCGCGTAATCAGCGGCAACCTGCACGCTATCGAGGTTCTGCCCACGCACTTCGTACTGAATCGGCGCGGCATTCGCCGTTCCAAAGAGTCCAATGTCGCTGATGCGAATTTCAAGACCCGGAATGTCCTTGCAGTACTGTGCGATCTCAGCTTGCGTCGCAGTTGTAGGCTGCGCGCGTTCATCGCGGCCTTTGAGTTGGACTTGAATGCTGCCCAGGCGCGCGTTCTCATTGATGCCCCACTCAGTCTCTTGCATTCCGGCCGTTGTGAGGATTTGTTTCACTTCCGGATGCGACATGAGGTAGTTCTCGATGCGTCCCATAACCGCGCTATTCTCTGCCAGCGTCGTCCCGAGCGGCATCTTGGTGGCCACCGCGAATTCGCCTCGGTCCATCGGCGGCACGAAGTCGCTGCCGATGAAGCCCATGGGAATCAGCGCAACGGATCCAATCATCATGACCGTCGCTATGGCAATGACAATCCCGCGATGTCCTATAGACCAGCGCAGCACGCTGCGGTAGCTCTGTTCCAAGGACGTGAACCATGCTTCAAAGCGACGCGCGAATCCGCGCATCCACTTTTCACCGTGGATGTTCTCCGCGGTATTCAAGCGACTTGCTAACAGCGGTGTGATCGTGAATGACACGAGCAGGGACATAAGCAGGGCCGTGACAAAGACAAGGGAGAACTCTCGGAAGATGTTTCCGACGAGTCCCTCGACAAACGCGACGGGGAGGAATGTCACGACGTCCACTAATGTAATGGACACCGCGGCCAGGCCAATCTCGTTTCGGCCGCTAATTGCGGCTGTAACCGGATCGGCGCCTTTTTTGAGCCAGCGGTGGATATTCTCAAGGACCACAATCGAGTCGTCCACCAGGACGCCGATGACCATGCCCAACGACATCATCGTCATCAGGTTGACGGACATGCCGAAGAGCTTCATCGAGATGAACGTGGAGACGATTGAGAGTGGAATCGCAACCAGCACAATCAACGAATTGCGCATCGAGTGGAGAAAGACAAGCAGCACTAACGCGACCGTTACCAGAGCCTCAGCGATGTTGCGCTGGACTTCGTTGATCGAGTTGCGATTGAAGATTGTGATGTCCTGAGCGACCTCGATATTCGCGAGATCGCCATACTCGGCCTCAACTTTCGCCAGCACGCTGCGCACACGCTCCGACGTGCGGACGCTATTGGCTTGTGACTGCTTGACGATCTGAATACCCAGAGCGCTGACCTCGTTCAAGCGCGTCAGGGAGCGATTGGACTTTATCGTGTCCGTGATCGTCGCGACGTCGCGGAGATAGATGGCCGAACCGTCAGCGAGTGGCACTCGTGTCAGAGCGATTTCGTCAAGCGTCGCGTACTTCCCGTTGAGGCGAACGGTGTAATCCTGCGAGGCCGAATAGACCTTGCCCGCTGGAACATCGAGATTATCGGCGGCCAGCACCCCGTTGAGCTGCGCCAGCGACAAACCGTGTGTGGCGAGTCGCTCGGGGTCAATCGAGATTTGAATTTCGCGTTCGGCGGCGCCTGTGACGACAACCTGCCCCACTCCGTCCACCTGTTCCAAACGCGGACGAACGTGCTCGTCAACAAACGTGAAAAGATCCGGTTCGGACAGCTTGCTGGATACGGCAAGGCGCAAGATCGGCATCGCGCCGACATCGGCCTTATAGAGTTGCGGCTCCTCCGCGTCGTCCGGTAGCTGGGCCCGCACCGTCGTGATGACACGTTGTGTTTCTTGCAGGACCACGTCGGCATTCGCGGACATGTCGAATTCAAGCATCACAATCGAAGCGTGCTCGCGATTGACCGACCGAATGTGCTTAAGCTTGTTCAGCGAAACAACGGCATCCTCAATCGGACGGGAGACCATCGTCTCCACTTCCTTCGGTCCCGCGCCCGGCCAAGCGGTGACCACCGTGACCATGGGCCAATTCATCGTCGGCAACAGGTCAACCGGCAGCCGATTATACAGCATGATTCCAAGCACGGCGATGGCCAGGAAGAACATCGCTACCGCACTCGGTCGTTTGATTGCTAATTGTGTAAGTGTCATGTCAGCGGTCCTATTTCAAGCTGAGCGCGAGATGCGAGCCCTGCGACAGCAACTGATTGCCCGTGACAATCACCGTATCACCGGCTGCGACGCCGTCCACGGCAACTTGATCGCCACTCATTCCCAGAACCGTCACGGCGCGCTTCTCGGCTTTGTCACCGCGGGCCAGAAATACCACTGTGCGGCCAACATCCGGGAGGGTCGCCGCACGCGGAACGAGCAGGCTGGTCGAGTCCACGCCGGCGAACACGAACGCTCGTGCAAACATGCCGGCTTTTATGCCATCTGCCGCGGCGAGCTTCACTTCAACCGGGAACGTGCGCGATCCGTTTGTGGCCCGCGCTCCAACAGCGCTGACCTCGGCAGGAAATGAGTCGTTCAATGCTTCGACAAAGATCACCACAGGCGCGCCGACCTGAATGGAAGCGATGCGGGACTCGTCAACCGCCAGTTCGAGTTTTAGCTGTTCATTGTCCACAATGTACAGAACGGGTTGACCGCGATCCACCATCTGACCGATTTCAGTCATCTTGCGGGCAATCGTTCCGGCAAACGGTGCGCGTACTGTCGCATCTTCATACGTCTTCTTGGCGAATTCGTATTGCACTTCAGCGCCTTTCAAATTCAGGCGCGCGCCTTCGTAATCCGATTGCGAGATACTGCCTTCGTGTTCGAGCTTCTCAACGCGGTCAAAATCCAATCGCGCTTTCTCTAACGCTACCAAGGCGCGTTCGGACTCTAATTCGAGAATGCGGTCATCGAGCTGCAAGAGCGGCTGACCGGCACGTACGTTGTCGCCGACGTCAACCAGAATCCGCTCGACTTGTCCTCCGACCTCGGCCGAGAGCACGGACTCGCGCCGACCCGTTAGAGTGCCGGTTTCCATGATCATCTGAACAAACGGCGCGGGGGCGAGAACAAAACCGCTGACCGGCACGATGCGCTTATACGCATCCTGCGTTGGCTCGGCGTTGCTTTGAATGGCGTTGTTGGCAAACAGTGCCGTGACAATCAGCACCGCCGCCGATAGTGTGATAATGCGTGTCTTACTCATCGTGCATATCCTCAGGAAGTCAGTTCGTATAGGGTGCGCGGCCTTGCGCTATGCGCAGTTGTGCACTGGCCAGCAGGCGGCGGTAGGTGGCGTCGGCCAGGGAGACACGCGCCGTCAGTTCATCGAGTTGCGCGGCGTCAAGCTCCAGCGTTGTAATCTGACCTTGACCAAATTTTGTCTGAGCAATGCGGCGTGCCTGTTCCGCCAATTCCACCGCCAACGTCGCCGCTTCTTCGTTTGCCGTTGCGGTCGTAAAATCGTTGCGCGCCGATTCGAGCTGAAGGCGTGCGCCGCGTTCGGCCTGCGCTAATGTCCATTGCGCGTGATTCCAATCCGCCCGGGCTTGCATGGCCTTCCCGCTGATCGCACCGCTCGACCAGATCGGGACATTCAGTGACAGCCCGGCGTACCACGCGGAGTTCTCATTGCGCGGATTCATTTCCCAATCATTGTCTTGCCACTGCCACGCGTAACGCAGTTGCCCGCCCAGCACCGGCCAGCGCGCATTGCTGTAGATCGTGTAGACGTGCTGACGAGCATGCGCGTATTCCCGCAGTGAGGACAGGTCTTCCCGCGCACCAAAGTCCGCGGCTTCCGGTGCCAGATCGGCCGTGACTGCAAACGTCGCCAACGTCCCGTCCACGGTCACCGTCGTGTCCAGCGGCACGCCAAGATATTCTTTCAATCCAAGTTCGGCGATTTGCAGGTCGCTGCGGGCACGATCGAGCAGCGGTCGCTGGTTCTGTGCTTGCACGCGGACGCGCAGGACGTCATAGTCGCTCATCAGGCCGACGTCACGCATACGTTGTGCACGCAGAAGCGAGCTGTCACTGACGGTCAGACTAAGTTCTCGCGCCGCTACGACATCGCGCAGCATTAACACCGTCCAGAAGCGCTGCATCACGTCCAACTCGGTCTGCCGGTCTTGCTGCACGACGGCGTGCTGCGTGGCTTTCATGGCGGCGTCGGCGCCGCGCACACCGGCCGACACCCGTCCGAATGTCAAGAGTGGTTGGTTCAGAGTAACACCGGCCTGCACCGCATTGTTCTGGTCCAATTCAAAGGGCGTCAGTTCCCCCGTGTCCGGATTCGGGAAGAAGATCTTCCCCTTGCGCAGCGCGCGTTGATAACCGATATTGCCTTCAATCTGCGGCAGTGCGTTCGACCACGCTTCGAAAAGCTGGCCGCGAGTACGCTGTTGCTCGATGCGCGGCGGTTGCTGGGCCAGCGAGCGTTGCTTGGCGAGCGCGATTGCTTCATCCAGAGTCAGGGCGCTGGCAAATAACGTCGGCAGGGCCAACAGGATAATCAGCGACAGAGTTTTCACGCTACAGCCTCTTTGGTTTTGTTGATGTCTTCGGCGGCTGTGAGGGTAACCGCATTGTAGAAGAGCTTCGTCGCATATTCGATGACTTCCACGGCGCGATGCGGGTCGTCGTATTTCATGGTGCAGCTGCCGCGATAGAGCATGGCAATCGCTTCAGACAGCATCCGCGTGTCAAAGGGCTTGAAATCTCCGCGCTCAACACCGCCTTCGAGAAGTTCTACGATAACTTCACACCAGCGCTGATGATTCCGGTCAAGCGCCTCGCCGATCTCGGGGTACTTTACGGACATGCTGATCAGTTCGTGCAGCAGCTGGTCTGTGAACGGATTTTGCGCGCGCGATTCAAACAGGTGGCGGTGGGCCATCCAAAGGGCTTTGCCGCCCAATTGATTCTCGCTGGCCATCGAGACCACGGCTTGTTGATCGCTGGCTTCGTATTGCTCGGCCAGGGCAACGAGAATCTTCTCCTTTGATGGAAAATACCAGTAGATCGCACCTTTCGACAGGCCCGCTTTCTTGGCAATTTCATCTACGGAGGTACGGTCAAAGCCGTGCTTGGCAAACAGCTCGGTCGCGGCTTCGAGGATCTGGAGGACGCGCTGGTCCTTGAGTTCGTGGGTAGTCATGGTGATTTCCAAACTGACTGGTCAGTCAACTTGTTCCCAATATAAAGTAAACCGACCAGTCAGTCAAGGGTAAACCGACCAGTCAGTCACTCTTTTGTCTATTGTTTTTTCTTATTTTAGTGTCGAGATAGCAAAAAATAAGAGGCGAGACCAAGCAGAAGCGAGAGGAGGTCAAGGGCACCGGCCGAGATTCCGCCGCCGGAAGTCGATGAGCGACACGAAGCCAAAATAGAAGGGCCACCCCGTGGGGTGGCCCGTTGCGTTGATGTCCCTGATGGGGGCAACTAAGCCGTTGTGAAGCTCGGGAAGGTTTTAAGGGCGTCGGCGTTTTCGCGCACCCAGCGTGCTCCGGCTTCAACGGCTACTATGTTCTGTTCGCCAAGGGCTTTGCGCTTGATCCCTTTGGGAACTATTTTTTTCAGATGCTCAAGCGGCATCAGTTTGCTGTATTCAAGGTAGGCGCCCAACAACACCATGTTGGCGGCGGCCTTCAGGCCCATCTCATCGGCAATGGTCGTCAGCGGAATGTAAAGCACCTGCACATCGGCACGTTTCGTTTTGCGCGCGATGATTGATGAATTCACAATCATCACACCACCGGGCTTAACGACATCTTCGAAGGCGTCGAGCGACGGATCGTTCATAACCGCTAAAACGTCGGGCCGCACTACGAGCGGCGAACCGATCGGGTCCTTCGACATCACGACGGAGCAATTTGCCGTACCGCCGCGCATCTCCGGACCGTATGACGGAATCCACGAGACTTGCAAATGCTCCTGCATGCCCAATGCCGCAAGAACCGCTCCCGCCGTCAGCACGCCTTGCCCGCCAAATCCCGCAAATTTGAAACCAATGGTCTTGAAATTATCAACGAATTTCTTGTCTAACGGAAAGGGTTCGCCCAATTGGCCCAGTTCGAGCGTCTCAACCACTTCAGCGTCAGAATATTCACGGAGTTCGCGATGGAACGGCGTCCGGGCCGCGATTTCATCTTTGATAACTTTCTCCGGATAAACCGGCAGCATCTCACGCACGATGTAGTCGCAGGCTGCATGCGTGTCCATCTTCCAACCCGTCGGGCAAGGTGACAGAATTTCCACAAAGGTGAAGCCTTTGCCGTCCACCTGGGCCTGAATTGCCTTGCGCACGCATTTACGCGTGTTCATGATCCCCTTCAGGTCCGCCAAGTGGCAGCGCGCCACGAACACGGGGGCGTCGAGTGTGGCGATCATCTCGGCCATATGAATCGGGAAGCCTTCATTTTCTGAAGCACGGCCGTAGGGCGACGTCGTGGTCTTTTGGCCCATCAAACTCGTGGCCGCCATCTGTCCGCCGGTCATACCGTAGATCGCGTTGTTAATGAAGAACACCGTCATCGCTTCGCCGCGGTTGGCCGCGTGAATAATCTCGGCCGTGCCGATCGAGGCCAGGTCACCGTCGCCCTGATACGATATCACGATTGAATGCGGCCGCGTACGGCTGACGCCCGTGCCCACAGCTGGCGCACGGCCGTGCGCCGCCTGAATATTGCCGGTGTCAAAATAATAGTATGCGAACACCGAGCAGCCGACCGGCGACACAAACACGGCGCGATCCGCCAGTCCCATGTCGTCAATCGTCTCGGCGATCAATTTATGCACGTTGCCGTGGCCGCAGCCGGGACAGTAGTGAGTCGTGTCCTTCGGGCCACCCTTGCGGTCGAAATGCTCGTAGAAGGCATGCGGTTTCTCTAATACGTTGCCGGACATGTTGGCTCCTACTTCAAATAGCGACGGACGGCTTCCGTCAGTTCATCCACCGAGGGCACCATGCCACCCATTCGATTATAAAAATACAGCGGCGCATCCCTGCCCACCGACCATTGCACGTCGCGGAACATCTGACCATTGGACATTTCGCAAATGAATAGCTCTTTGCCCTGCTTGATCAGCTCCTCGAGCCGAACACTGCAAAACGGAAAGGCCGTGATCGGGCGCAGCAGGCCTACCTTGTGGCCCTCTTCGCGTAGTCCATCTACAACCGACTTCAGAAGCCGGGAAACAAACCCGTAACCCATGAGAACCAAGTCTGCGTCGTCTACGTGAATTTCCTGATAGCGTACCTCGCTGGTCTCGATCTCCGCATACTTGCGCTGCAAATGGCGGTTATGCTCTTCGAGGCCTTCGGTGCTCATGAAGATCGAGGAAACCAGATGCTCACGCGAGCCCTTGTCGGCATACAGGACATAATCCTTATGCGGTGCTTGCGAGCGCGTTTCAGGGAAGACCACCGGTTCCATCATCTGTCCAATATAGGCGTCGGTCAGGATATAGGCCGGCATGCGATACTTGTCCGCTAATTCAAACGCCAGCATCGTCAAGTCCGCCATCTCCTGCGCGCAATTCGGAAGAAACACGAGACACTTGTAGTTGCCGTGCCCTCCGCCGTGCACTACCTGATTCCAGTCGCCCTGCTCCGGCCAGATATTGCCCAATCCGGGCCCCGCACGCATAACGTCAATGATGACGCACGGCAATTCCGCCGCCGCCAAATACGAGACGCCTTCCTGTTTCAGCGAAATGCCCGGCCCTGACGACGCTGTCATCACTCGTGCGCCCGCGCCTGCTGCCCCATAGACCATATTGATGGCCGCGACTTCCGATTCAGCCTGGAGAAACGTGCCGCCGACGTGCGGAAGATACTTGGCCGCCGCCATCGCCACTTCCGATGCCGGCGTAATCGGATAGCCGTAGTATTGAGTGCAGCCCGCCAGAATGGCGGCCTTCACCACGGCTTCATTTGCCTTAATTAATTCCATGCGTGTCCTTGGGCGGCTACGCCGCCGAGTCCTTCTTGTAAACGATGACCGCGCCCGGTTCGGGGCAGGCGTAGAAACAGGCGCCGCAGCCGGTGCAGCCGTCGCCCGAATAGACGACCCACTGGTAGCCAAGCTCGTTGAAAGCCCGCTCCAGGTTCGTTTCGAGCACGGCCGGCTTGCAAACGTCCACGCATCGCTGGCACGATTTGCAAAGGTGCGGCACGATCTCGACACGCGGGGTGGTGGTTCCAGACATTCTATCTCCGCTCCGCGCTCGGTCCGCAGCCAATCCGGCCAGCGGCCTTGCGCAATGTTGAACGATTAGTAACAGTGGATAATATACGCATGCAAAAAAGCGCCCGCAACCACTCCTCTCCCCCGCCGCTCCTGACCAAACCGGCTGTTTGGCCCATGACCATGGGAAACCGTCCCGCAACTCGTTTAGACCAATGGCTTATAATATGACAACTGCACTCAAATTCACTCTCGCGTCCAACGCTCCTAATGGAACATTGTCACATGAAGGCAATCTCGGGAGAAGCCCATGTTGCACGTCCTTACAGTCTGCAAGCTCGCCGCGAATTATCCATATTTTTTTTGGATAGAGGTTTTGTTTGTAGCAAAGTCACACACGACGCTATTGTGCGCCTTTGTTTAGCAAGAAAGTGCGCAGGGGCTTGACTTTATAGGATTTCGAGTGCTCCTTTCAGTAGTTCCTTGAATCCTCGGATGCTGTTATGGACACTGCATATCAATTTCGTGACCACTTGAATCGCGAGTTTGCCCGGATCGGCAAAGCTCTCGCCAGCCATAAACGCCTCGAAATCCTCGAATTGTTGCACCAATGCCCGAAAAGCGTGGACACTCTCGCGGACAACACAGGCATGAGCCCGGCCAACACTTCGCAGCATCTGCAAATCCTGCGGGGCGCCGGACTCGTCCAATCGAGCCGGGATGGCACCTATATTATCTATCGCCTGACGAGCGAGTTGGTGTATGACCTTTTGCGCATGCTCCGGCAAGTCGCCGAAACGCATTTGGCCGAGGTGGATCGTGCGCTCCAGAAGCTGCATGAAAATCCGCAAGCTCTCGAAAAGGTGGATCGCGACCAGCTCGCTGACATGGTGCGCGCGGGTAAGGTGATTCTACTCGACGTGCGCCCGGCGGACGAATATGCAGCGGCCCACCTGCCGCGAGCGATTTCGATACCGCTGGACCAGCTTGAGTTGCACCTTGACCGCCTGCCGCGTGACCAACAAATCGTCGCGTATTGCCGCACACCGTATTGCCTGATCTCTAACATGGCTGTGAGCCTCTTGCGCCGCAAGGGCTTCACTGCGGCCGTGTTGGGTGAAGGCGTATCCGAGTGGCAAGAGCACGGACAAGACGTTGAGAGTATGCTCGAGCACTAAGCAAGACCAAGGACAACGCATTGAAAAGCCCGTGGGTGTGAACCCACGGGCTTTTGCTTTGGGCGGCCCCGAGACCGCGATTACGCCTGCCGATCAACGAGCAGCTTGCGTGTATATGCGATTAAACCGCCGCTGTCCATGATCGCCTGCCGCAGTTTGGGCAACGGCACGATCTCAAATGTGCGGCCTGTGGTTTTGTTGACAAGAACATCTTCTTTCAGTTCCAATTCATCGCCGGTGCTGGCTTCAATCTGTGGACAGTGCACCAGCGGCAGTCCAAGATTGACGGCATTCTGCAAGAAGATGCGGGCGAAGCTGCGGGCCACAATGACCAGACCATGTCCTTTCAGCGTGGACGCCGCTTGTTCTCGCGAACTGCCGCAGCCAAAGTTGGAACCTGCAACGAGAAAACTCCCTTCAGGATATTGCTTCGCTTTCAAGGCGCTATTCAGCTCGGTCATGTCCGCGAAACAGTGCAGCGGCGTTTCCGACGGCAGCACGGTGGCCATGAACCGGCCCGGATAGATGTGGTCAGTCGAGATGTCGTCTTCGAACACGTAGATTACTTTAGACATGATCAGACCTCCCGGGGATCGCTAATGACGCCGCGCAGCGCACTGGCCGCCGCGACTTCCGGTGAACAGAGAAAAACTTCGGCGTTCGGGTTGCCCATGCGCCCCTTAAAGTTGCGATTCGTCGTGGACAATCCCACTTCGCCGTCGCCCAACGCACCCTGATGCACGCCCAGGCAGCAGCCGCAGCCCGGGTTCATAATGACTGCGCCTGAATCGGCGAGGTCTTTCAGATAGCCCAGTTCCATCGCTTCCTTATAAATCTTCCACGACGCCGGGAAGACCAGCATTCGCGTGTGCGCCTGAATCTTGCGCGATTTCAACACGCGGGCGGCAGCGGCCAAGTCGTCGAGACGTCCGTTTGTGCACGAACCGATAACGATCTGATCCACCTTGCGGCCGACGATGTCCGTCACTGGCTTAACATTATCCACGGTGTGCGGACAGGCAACTTGCGGAGCAAGTTTATCGGCGTCAATCGTCACGACGCGTTCGTAGACGGCGTCGGCGTCCGGGCCTTCGAGCCACAACGGCACGGACACATGCGCCTCTTTGTTTAGATAGCGCTCAGTTTCGGCATCCGGCGGGACCATTCCCACCGTCGCGCCGGCTTCAACCGCCATATTGCACAACACGAGGCGCGACGATGTGCTCATCGCTCGAATCGTCGAGCCGTGGAACTCCAACGCGCGGTAGTTCGCGCCGTCCGCTTTGATCAGGCCGATCAAGTAGAGGATAATATCCTTGGCCGAAACGAACGGCGACAGCTTGCCGGATATCTCGACTTTAATTGTCTTCGGCACTTCGATATTCAACGCGACGCCCAGCGCCCACACGCTGGCCATTTCCGTCGCGCCGATGCCGAACGCGAAGGCGCCCAATGCACCGTGCGTCGTCGTGTGGCTGTCAGTGCCGACCACGACCGCGCCGGGATGAACGTAGCCCGACTCCGGCAATATCTGATGACAGATGCCGCCTTGGTCGCCGCGAATGTCGTGAAACTTTGTAATCCCCTGATCGGCGATGAAGTCACGCACTCGCTTGTGATTAGTCGCGGTTTTCGAGCTCTCGGCCGGAATGCGATGATCAAAGATGATCGCAATGCGGCTGGGGTCCCACACGCGCGCCGGAAGCGTGAGGCCGTTGTATATCTCTTTGAATTGGTGCAGTACCAGCGCGGCATTCTCATGCGACATCGCCAGACTGACGTGCGGTTCAACCACGTCACCCGCGCTGACCGAATTGAGGCCTGAAGCGCGGGCGAGTATTTTTTCAGACAAGGTCATGGGCATAAAGCCGCTCCTCGCATTATATGGCTTGGTCAGCGCGAAGTTGGGCGATGCGTTCATCGGAATAGCCCAAGTCGCGTAGAATCGTATCGGTATGCTCGCCGAGTTTCGGCGGCGGCTGGTCGGCAGTGCCCGGTGTCTTCGAGAACTTCGCCGTCATGTTGAACAGCTCCATGTCGCCGATACCGTCCACGTGCACCTTCGAAAACGTATCACGGTGCTTCACCTGCGGTTGATCGAGCGCCTGTTCCAGCGGCAAGATTAATCCGGCAGGCACGTCCTTCTTGTTGAGCGCTTCGACCCAGAACGCCCCTTCTCGCTCCGTCAATTTCGCTTCGAGCAGCGGCGTCAGCTCGGCACGGTTCTTCTTGCGGTTGTCACGCTCTTGAAAGCGCGGATCCGTTTTCAATTCCGCAACACCGAGCACGTCGGCCAGCGCTTCCCACTGCTCCTGCTTGTTGGCCGCAATGTTCATGAAGCCATCTTTCGCGCGAAACACTCCCGACGGCGCGGCAGTAAAGTTTTCGTTGCCCATCATGACCGGATGCTGCCCGCCGATCATCCAGTTGGCCACGACCCAGCCCATCAGCGGCATGATCGAATCCAGCAGCGCCACGTCAATGAACTGCCCATCGCCCGTGCGTTCGCGATGATAAAGCGCGCCCATAATGGCAAATGCCGCGTTCAGGCCGCCAACTGTGTCGCAAATCGGGAAACCAGTGCGCAGCGGGTTCAGGCGCTCGTCGCCGTTGATCGCCATTTCACCCGAAAGACCCTGAATGATCTGATCATATGCAGGTTTCAGCGCGTCGGGTCCGGTTTGACCGAAGCCGGAGATGGCACAATAGATGAGGCGTGGATTAATCTCGCTAAGCGTTTGATAGGAGAGACCAAGGCGCCCCATTACGTCGGGTCGGAAGTTCTCGACTACGATATCAGAAGTAATCACCAATTCCTTGAAGATCTGCTTCGCCGCGGCCATCTTGAGATTCAGGGTCAGGGAGCGCTTGTTGGCATTTTGTGCCAGAAAGCTCGTACCCATCAACATCTGATTGTACTTCGGCACGCATCCGAGCTTGCGCGCTAAATCCCCGTCCTTAGGATTCTCAATCTTGATGACATCCGCGCCTGCCAGCGCCAGATGCAACGTCGCGAAAGGCCCGGAGAGCACGTTGGTCAAATCGAGAACTTGAATGCCTTCCAGTAGTTTCATAGCATGATTCCCGTCAATGTGGAAGTGCGTAATTCACGGGCCCGGATTTATACACCATGCCCGGTAACTCTCGTTCAAAATGACCGGCGACGTCACGCGCCACGGCGATAAACTCCGCGAGCTTAAGCTCCGGCCGCAAACCGGCGCGCTGCCAGTAGTGCACAAGATCTTCGGTGCAAACGTTGCCGCCGGCAACTTTCGTGAACGGGCAGCCGCCGAGTCCCCCAATGGCCGATTCGAAAACACGCACGCCGGAATTCATGGCGGCGCGACAGTTGGCTAATCCCAATCCGTAAGTGTTGTGCAGGTGACAAGCGCACTCCGCCTGCGGATTCATCTTGAGCACGCGGGTGAACAGCGTTTCGACCTGTTCGGGCAGCGCATGGCCCGACGTGTCGGCAAGTGAGACGGCGTTAAGCCCCGCGTCAAAATAGCGCGAGACAATGTTCAGCACGCGTTCGACAGGGATCGCACCCTCGAAACCGCAGCCGAACGCCGATTGCACCGACACTTGAACGCGCTTGCCCGCCGCCTTGGCGGCCGACGCCGCCGCGATAATGCGGTCAGTCGCTTCGTCCGTGCCCATGCCCGTGTTCTTCTTGCTGTGCGTATCGCTGGCCGAAACGCCGAGACAGAACATCTGCACGCCGCAGGCCAATCCGCGGTCAAGGCCTTTCTCGTTTAGAACGAGGCCCGACAGCACAACATGCGACGGCGCAGGTTGCTCCTGAGTGAAATAGCGGAACAGAGCATCCGTGTCCGCCATCTGCGGCACCTTTTCCGGATGCACAAACGAACCGAGCTGTAGCATATCTGAGCCGGCGGCGATCAACTGCTCGGCCCATCTTATCTTGACGGCCAGCGGTACGACCTGCTTTTCCATTTGCAGACCGTCCCGCAGGCCGACTTCATGAAGCAGATACGGCTGCATGTCAGGCGGTCACCAGCGCGGGCAGCTTATCAGCAATGGCTTGACCCATTTCGAGCGTCGTGTTCGAGCCGCCCATGTCGTAGGTGCGCACTTTGCCCTCTTTGATCACGGCCGCAGTTGCCGCTTCCACCAGTTTCGCCGATTCCAGTTCACCCAACCACTCGAGCATCTGCTTGGCCGAGAGTATCGTGGCGATTGGATTCACTTTGTATTGGCCGGCGTACTTCGGCGCGGAGCCGTGCGTCGGTTCGAAGACGCCAAGCTTATCGCCGATATTGCCCGAACAGCCGAAGCCTAAACCGCCCACAAGCTGTGCGCACAAGTCGCTGACGATGTCGCCGTAAAGATTCGGCGCGACAAGTACATCGTAGTTGAACGGATTCTTGAGCAGCCACATCATGATGGCATCCACATTGGCCTCGTCAAATGTGATCTCCGGGAAGTCGGCGGCGACTTCGCGGGCACAGTCGAGAAACAGACCGTCCACAGCGCGCACAACGTTGGCCTTGTGCACGATGGTAACTTTCTTACGGCCCATCTTGCGTGCAAATTCAAATGCGGCGCGGACGATGCGCGTCGAGCCCTTCTTCGTGTTCACCTTGCAGGAGATGGCGAACTCGTCCCCCTGATACTGATTGAAGGCGGCGAACGGCTTGGAGAGCTTGCTCAGAGTCGCGCGCAACTCGTCAGGAACAGGCGAGAACTCCACACCGGCATAAAGGTCTTCCGTGTTCTCGCGGAAAACGACGAGATCAATATTCTCCTTGAAATTCAGCGGATTGCCCGGATACGACTTGCACGGACGCAAACAAACATAGAGATCAAAGGCCTGGCGCATGCGCACGATCGGCGAACGATAGATCAGCCCCTTGCCGCGCAGCGTCGGAACGAGTTCCTGTTCGGCCAATTTGACAGGCTTCGAGGTGATCGCGCCGAACATCGCGGCATCCACGTTGTTCAGCAGATCCATTGTGCGTTGCGGAAGCGCGTCGCCTTCCCGGCACCAGAATTCCCAGCCGATATCGCCGTCGATGTATTCGGCGTTAAAATCGAGACGGTCCAAAACGATGCGCGTCGCTTCCAACACTTCGATGCCCACACCGTCGCCCGGCAACCAGGCGATTTTGTATTTGCGCTTCACGGTATCCTCCGCTCCACTTTCAACATGATTTGATTTTCTTCGAGGCGGCGGGCCGCCCAACCGGGCCGCAAAATCCGCTCACCTGCCAGCAATAGATAATATTGTGAAACTTTTCGCGATAAAAAAGAGGAGTCAGACGCATTGTGACAGAATTACATAACGACGATTCCCGAGTTCACAGAGGCTTAGAATAAGACATGAATCGTCTTATTACCGGCGCGTTTTCGTGTCGAGAGGAGTGAACTCAGTCCAGAACCAAAAAGCCCCACGATTCCTCGCGGGGCTTTTGCCATTCGTGATCGCGCGTCGGCTACAGCCAGCCCAACGCACCCATCAGTGTGATGAAGATGCCCATGAGACTCTCTCCGGCGATAATGCCGGATGCCGACGCGACGACAAACTGGTCCGCGTTCGCGGGGCGCCATTTGGAATACAGCAGCCCAATCACGCCGCCGACAAACATCGAGAGAGCATTGTAAAATGGCAGGACGAACGCTAATCCCAACCCCATCGCCGAAGGTATCCACTTCTGCCACTTCGGAAAGAGCCGTTCTGCCATCGGAATCAACAGTCCGACAATTCCGCCGATAATGAGTGCGGCGCGCGCGGTCGGATGCAGGGATTCAAAACCGTTCGACAACAGCCGCGCTACTGAGGCCCACACCTGCGCGGCTGGCGCGGGGAATTGCGTCGAACCCAATATTGAAACGTCAGGCACGACCAGAAAGAACGCCGGGACCGTGACCGCCGTGCCGATGAAGATGCCCGCAAACTGCGCCAGAAACTGCTTGCGCGCATTGGCCCCGAGAACGTAGCCGCTCTTCAGGTCGGTCAACAAGTCCGAGGCCGAGTCGGCCACGCCGGCGGTGATACAGGCGGACATCAGATTCGTATTCATCTGCCGCGGAGCAATTGCACCGAATGTCAACTGCGTGATCTTGCCCATCGCGCCGACCGGTGTCGTGTCAGTTTCACCGCAAGCACGGCAGGCCACCAGCGCCAGGAAGAACGACAGCACAACGGCCAACAGCGACATCCAAACCGGAATATTGAAGTACAGCGCCGCCAAAGTTACGATGCCGATCGTCCCGATGATCATGCCGCCCGCAAACCATGTTCCCGGCACTTCGATGTGCTCCATCGGATCGTCGGTTTTGCTTTTCTCCTTACGGCGGAAAATACTCCGCAAACCGGAGAAGGCGCGTAACGCCGTGCGCCACTCAAAAATGAAGGCCAGCAGGCCGCTCGTGACCATGCACGCCGCACCTCCCCACAGGCTCCATGACACGATATTACGGAAACCGCCTGGTGACTGCGTGTTGCTTGAACCGGCTTCGAGGGCCAGAATTGCTCCCGCGGCCGTAGCACCGGTGACGGTGTCCATGAGTGACAGCGTCGTCTCCACGTAGATCGCATCCGTCATCGCGCTGTCAACGCGCAGTTCAAGGCGCTTGCGCAAATATGCGTCTTCCGGCTCCATGACACGCACCTTGCCATAGAAGGGATTGGCCGAGCCATCCGCCATACGCGGCCCGTTCAACGCGGCCGCGAACTGGCTCAAGTTCGCGTACGTCGTCTGTTGCGGCCACGAATAGATCAGGCGAGTCGTTTCTGCGCCATCTTCAAGTAAATATCCGTCCGTGGCCTTGACAATTTCCAGACCCAGCGCATTGCCGGCAGGAATCGTCAGCGGGAATTGCATATCGGCGGTCGAACGCACGTACGGGAGCGGATGGCCGATAACCCGGTCTTCCATCATCATCGGCGCGAGTATGCACCAATTCAGCACGCCGCCGAGCAAGAGGCTCACACAGACTCGCATGCCCATTAGCGCACCCGCGCCGACCAGAATCATGCTCGCGTCGCATTGCACGGTGTACATCGCCCATCGAGAACCGAATGTATTGTAGAGCGCGGGTAGCCAGCCGAACCAATCCCGAACGGCGGCAATAGCGATGCCGGCGCCGCCGAAGCTGAAGAGTAGCTTCGCGGTCTTTGACTCGCCGCCGTCATGCCCGACGCCGTGCAGACTCTTAAGCGTCTCAGCAGCCGCCACACCAGATGGAAAGCGCAGCCGTTCGATATTGATCATCTGCCGTTTCATCGGGATGGCCATCGTTACTCCCAGCACGGCGAGGAAAAACACCCACGCCGAGAGTAGTCCGTAGCTGATATGCACGCCGTTGACCAGCAGATAGGCGCTGATCGCCGACACAATCGTGCCGCCGGTTGAGTAGCCCGCCGACGATGCCGTAGACTGCATCGCGTTATTCTCAAGAATAGACATGTCCGTCGTGACCCAGCGCGGAAACGCCTTGCGCAACGACTTCCAAATCGTGTAACTCAAGATGCACGACGTGATCGCCACGCCGAGGCCCCAGCCGGTCTTCAATCCAACATATAAATTCTGCAGCGACAGGAACGCGCCGAGAATCGAGCCCATCACCACCGAGCGCCACGTCAACTGCGGCATGTCATCGCCGCGGTACACGTTCTCGTACCACTCACGCTCGAGCTCTTCGGGCGTCATTTTTTTCAGAGGCAGTTCATCGGCCATGTCAGCGCTCGTTTTGGTGGAAGTTCAAAGGTTGCCCGCCGCACATGCTACAAGATGCCAAAGGCAATCAGCGCCGCGATCAACACGCCCATGATACTCTCGCCGCCGATCAAACCGGAAGCCACCGGAATCGTATACATATCATTGGCTTTGGGTGCGCGCTTCTCCATGAAATAAGCGATTAACGCTCCCAGAAACATCGCAAAGCTCGTGTAAGCCGGAATCGTCATCGCAATACCCAGCGCGGTCGGATTCGGCGTGTAGGGCTTGATCTTGGGGAACATCTTCTCGGCGACGATTATGACGACGGCCATCACAAAGGCCACACCCATCGCAATCACCGCACTCTGCGGCAGCGTGCTTAGGCCTTGCGCCAGGACCTTGGCCACACCCATCCAAACCAGGGCCGACGGCGCCGGGAACTTGTCGCCACCCAACACGCTCACATCGGGCACGAGAATGAAGTACGCCGGAACGGCCAGCAACGCGCCCGCCAATACGCCGAACAACTGCGCGATAAATTGCTTGCGCGGGTTCGCGCCGACCATGTGGCCGACCTTGAGATTTCCAATCGTGTCGCTGCAGCTTGCCGCCGCCCCGGCCGTGATCCCCGCTGTCATGAGGTTCGAGGTCACGTTGCCTGCCGAGATCACACCAAACGTCAACTGCGTAACCTTGCCCAGCGCGCCGATCGGGTTGATGCCGACTTCCGCGCCGGCGCGCGACGCCACCGCCGCGAGGATGAATGTGAGCAATACGGCAATCACGCCCATATACCACGCCACGCCGAAGCTGCCGAACATCGTCGTCAAAGTCACGACGCAGAGAATTCCGGTAATGATGAAGCCCGGCGCAAACCACTTGAGCGGAATCTCGATGTCATCGAGCACGCCTGACTTCTCGCTGTCTTTGCGCTTGCCGAAGCTGCTGAAAATACTCCCGAACGTCCGGCCCAGCGTACGCCACTGGAAGGCCAGAGCAAGCAGGCCGCCGACGACCAATATTGTCGCGCCCGGCCACAACGACCACGCGCTGATGTTGCGAAAACCACCGACATTCTGCTGGCGGAATTGGCCCGGTTCGAATCCCAGTGCCGCGACAATCTTGGGCGATGACTGCTCTTTGTCCAACGTCAACTTCGCTTCCCAGAAAACCGCTTTCGACGCTTCAAAGAACAGCGCGCGCGACTCCGGGCCATTAGCCTTGCTCAGCGTGTCGCGGACGCTCACCACCCCGTACAGCGGATTCGGTTGACCGTTACCAAGCTGCATAGCGTTCAAATCGGCGATGATTTGCTCATTGGTGGTATAGGACTTGGCCTGATACCATGTGTAGCGTAGATGCTTCGTGTCCGCGCCCGCCGACAGCTCGGGGCTGACATTGGCCTCTTCAAGGGTCAGAGCGATACTCTCGCCAGCCTGAATCGTCACAGGCGCGGCGATCAGCGCCGCTGCGGTGATCTGCGGCGGATTGTGCTTGATGATCTTGTCGTTGATCAGATTGGGTGCAAGCACGCCATAGTTCAGCACTAACCCAAACAGCATGCTCAAGCCGATCTTGATGCCAAACAACGCGCCGATGCCAATGAATATCAGACTCGGCTCAAACGTTAATGTCAATTTACCCATGCCGACACGCGCGATGGATGCCGGAATCGCCAATTGCGCCGGAATCCATTCAAGACCGTCGCGCAAACCGGCGATCAGCATTCCCGATACACCCGCGAGGCCCAGTGCTTTCGCCTTGCTCACGGCCTCGGTGCCCTTTGAGTACATCGCTTTCAGCGTCTCACCGGTCGGGATGTTGCCGGGAAAGCGCAGATTGTCCACTTGAATCATCTGCCGCTTCAGCGGAATTGCCATAAACAGACCGAGGTAGAGAATACCGCCGATCAAAATAGCCAGTTGCCACCATACGAACTCGTAGCCGGTCAACATGGAAAGCGCCGGTACCGCCGACACGAGGCCCGCCGATGAAATCCAACTCGCGGCCACGGCCACTGTCATCATGATCGTGTTTTCCATCATGCCGAACTCTTTGCGCACGAGTCCCGCACTCTTCAGACCCTTGAAGATCGAGAAAATCAATATGACCGCTACAATGTCCACACCCAATCCCCAGCCGGATTTCAAACCGACATACAGATTTGAGAGCGACATAATGCCGCCAAACAGCATACCAGATATCACGGCGCGGGCCGTTAACTGCGGCACATCACGTTGATAGACATTCTCGTACCAATCGCGATCGCGTTCTTCTACGGTCTTGTTTTGGACTTCATCGGACATGAGTCACCTCGGGCTATGCGGAAGAATTCGGAGGAGTTCTGAAAAAATAGAGGCGGGTTCGGGGCGGGACCGCACACGCCGTCAGCTTAGGCAAGCCAACGGTTTAACGGCATCACTGGCCGGAAGCGGGGTCCGGTGCAACGGCTGCCGTTTTGAGCCAAGTAAATCAATCTACATTATTCTCAATGATTTCGCAAGCGAAATTCGACAGTCGGAACGCGCCGCTCACACGAATCAGACAGAGATTGTCGCCTTTTGGGTCAAAACGAAATGCATGTTAATCTTCTAATTGCCAAACCGGCTCCCCAGAGCGTGCCCTCAATCTCCAGCAGCCAAGAGGCCAATGTCTGCCAGTGCGCACCCAACCCCAACGCTCCCGTACACAGCTTGACAGCTTGGTAAAAATGCCTATCTTGAATGACGTTCGCTACACTATTACGCGGATTCGGCCCGCGCGAGCCGCCCCTCATCCTATTCCTCCGGAGTCCGTCATGGACAACCCACAATCTCAAGTTACTTTCGTTCCTTATCAGCAGGCCGGTGAGAATCCGCGCCGTGCAGCCGTTGCCCGAGTTGAATTTCCGCTGGCCGGGCTGAGTGACAGTGATATCCAGGTGCTCGGTCATCTCGCCGATGCCGTGGACATGCTCAATCCTGTCTATCGCAATCAGTCCAGCCCGCATACAGCGACGATTGAAAGGCTGTTGACCGCCGTGCAGAGCGCCGCCACATCCGAGCAGCGCGAGGCCATTGGCCACTACCTGACGATCCTCAATTTACAGAATGGCCCGTTCAGCCTGCTGCCGCGCAAGAATCACCTATTGAGCGTGCCGCGCGCCGAACTGACCGACCTCGTACGCAAGACGGGAGACAAATCCCTCGAGGCCGACTTGGCCGTCGCCATGACCTATCTCTACGATGGCCTCGCCCTGCCGGACAAGGCAAATTTCTATCCGCAAGACATGACCGAAGAGGAGTGGACCGCGTTGGGTGATCAGGCCAATGTCGTCAACTCAAGCGTGCACCGCAACAACGGCAAGCTAACGTTGCGCCTGAATGAAGAGAAGTACCACGCGACGCTCGAGCCGGTGATCGAGCATCTTGTCAAAGCCCGTGACCTGACGACGCACACCGGACTGCGACTTTATCTGGATAGTAAGATTGAAGAGCTGCGTCACGGTACCGCTGAAGGACGGCGCATCGCGGATTTTATGTGGATCAAGAGCGGCTCGCCCGTGGACTTGATCTTGTCGAGCGCTCTGGAAGTTTATCTTGACAATTGGAAGAACGCACGCGGTGAGGCGGCAGGCGCGGTATTGCTCGAAAATTCCGAAGCGCAGGGCACACTTAAGGCGCTCGTGGACCGTCTGCCGCATCTCGAGGCCACGGCGCCGTGGACGCATCGCAAAATGAAGATTGATCCGGACAAGCTGCCGCACCTGCGCTTTGTGGATGTTTTGAACTGGGGCGGCGGCTATGTCAGCAGCCCAATGACAGTCATTGCGCAATCCCTGCCAAACGATCAATGGGTGATTGACCACGTTGGGTCGGTCAATCTGGTCTATCGCAACACGGGACGCGCCGTCTATTCGCTGTCGGGTGAGATGATCGCGCGCGAATTCCTGCCCAAAGACGTGTTCGCGGAATACGGCGACTTGATGTTTGAAGCGACGCAGATTCACTCGGCGCTGCATGAACTGGGGCATACGACCGGTGCCATGGCGCCGCAGCACGCCGGCAAGGAAGCGCGTGAACTGCTCGAAGCCGAGTATTCGCCGCTCGAAGAGGCCCGCGCCGAGCTGTTCGGAATGTGGGCCATGCCGCAAATGGCGCGTGAAGGATTGTTCTCGGAAAAGGTCGCCGCCGCCGGACACTACGGCATGGTTATTAGCATGGTCGGCGGCCTGCGGTTCATTCCGGAGCAGGCGCACGTCAAAGCGCGCAATTTGATGTGGCACTACTTCACGCAGAATGGCGGCGTGGAAGAAGTCATGGAAGACGGGAAGACGAAATTCCGCCTGCGACTGGCCCGCATTGATGAACTCGTGGCCGAACTGCTCGGCATCATCGGCAACACCAAGGCTGCCGGCGACAAGGCGGGCGCGGTCAAACTGCGCGAAACGTATTGCTTCACCGATCCGCTGCGTGATGATATCGAAAAGCGCATGGAGTCATTCCCGCTCGGTCGTGGCCTGCTGTTCCCGCGCCTGAAGCGCTCGGGCGATCGCTATCTCGCCGAACTCGAGTATCCCGCTTCGTTCTCGACGCAGCCCCGCTACGGCGCAAAGCTGCTCGATTAAGACGTGCGGTGAATTTCCAACAACCAAGAGCCCCCGGCGTGATGCCGGGGGCTCTTGGCTTCTATCTGCTGGCCAATCAGTTCGCCTTGGACAACAGTCGCCGCGCCTGTTCGCGGGCGCTGCTGGCTATCTCGCGTTCATCGGCCGTTAGCAGTTCGCGGTTATGGACGACGACCTTGCCGTTTACAATTACCGTATGCGGTCGGGTCGGCGCGCAGAACAACAGCGCCGCCACCGGATCAGCGGCACCCGCATAGGCCAGATCCGCGCCGTCAAACAACACGATGTCCGCCGCCATCCCAACGCGCAGTTGACCAATATCGGAGCGACCCAACAGCGCTGCGGATCCACTCGTCGCCAAGTCAATCACGCGGCGCGCGGTGAAGAATTCCAGATCATCGGGCGTACGATGCACCAGCATCGCCATGCGCAACTCGGCGAGCATATTCGAGCTGTCGTTCGATGCACAGCCGTCCACCGCCAGGCCAATCGGGACGCCGGCCTGCAGGAGTTTGCGTAATCGCATTCGGCCTGAAGCAAGACGGCAATTTGAACTGGCACAATGCGCAACGCCCGTGTGCGTCGCGGCCAACTGCGCGATCTCATTATCGTTAAAGTGAATGCCGTGCGCATACCACACGTCAGGCCCGACCCAATTCCATTCTTCCATCAACGCGAGCGGCCGTTTGCCATAACGCGCCACACAGTAGTCAGTTTCATCAGCGGTTTCCGCGAGATGCGTGTGCAGGCGGACGCCCAGTTCACGCGCCAGCACCGCCGTGTCGCGCATAAGTTCCGGCGTAACGTTGAACGGTGTGCACGGCGCTAAATGGACCTGAGTCATCGAGAAGGGCCGGGCATCATGGAACGCGCCGACCGTGCGCTCGCAATCGCGCAAAACGTCTGCATCGTTTTCAATCAGACTATCCGGCGTCAAACCGCCGCGGGCGTGGCCCAGCGTCATGCTGCCGCGCAGCAGCGTGAAACGCAGTCCCAATTCGCGCGCGCACTCGACTTCAAGCCGGGTCAAATCCGCCGCCACCGCACCGGGGAATAGATAGTGATGATCGCACGACGTCGTACAGCCCGACAGCAGCAGCTCCGCCATTGCCAGCCGGTACGCCGCGCGGAACATCTCCGCGTCAAAATTCCCCCACAGCGGATAGTGAAAACGCAGCCAATCGAACAGCCGCAACTGCTGCGCCGCAGGCACGCAACGAGTCAACGCCTGAAAAAAATGGTGATGCGAATTCACGAAACCCGGCACCGCAATCAAGTGCGAGCCGTCCACGACCTCGTCGCCCGGCAGCGGCAAGAGGTCAACGGCGATCTCCGAAATCCGTGCGCCGTCGGTGCGAATACACAGTCGTCCGCCGGTCACATCGGTATGAGCCGCCTGCAGATTGCGAATCAGCATGACCACCTCAATCGTTGCCCCGAGCTGCCGTTATGCACGCGGATTCCGTCCACCACCTGTTGTCGGTCGGTTAGCTGATCCAGGTCGCGCCAAGAATTAGCAGCACGGCGACCACGACCATCATCAAGCCTTCGCCTGCAATCAGACCCGACGCAAGGGAGGCGCCATAACGATCCACCGCCTCGGGATTCTTCTTCGTATAGTAAGCCGTCACTACAGCGCCCAGCCACATCGAGAGTGACGAGTACGGCGTAACCATGAACGCGATACCAAGCGCGATCGGCGACGGCAGCCACTTACCCACACCCTTGATTTTGGCCACAAACGGCATCGCAAAACCGATGATCGCGCCGATTGCGGCAGCCGTCATCGCGTGCGGGGGAAGCGAGTCAATGCCATCGGCCAACAGTTTGGCCATCGCATGCCACGCCATCACGGCCGGACCTGTGAAGTCATCGCCGGGAATGGTGTAGGCCGCGGTCAACAGGCGATACACGCCAGCCGCCGTGAACACACCGACCACCACGCCGATCAACTGGGCGATCACCTGACGCCGAATCGAGACCTTCAACATGTAGCCGGCTTTCAAGTCGTGCATCAGGTCACCCGACTGGCTGGCGCCCGCCGCCGTGATACCGGCGGCCATAAGGTTCGTCGGTATTTGGCCGGGGTCCACCACGGCATAGACGACCTGTGTGATCTTGCCCATCGCGCCAACCGGATTAATGTCCGTTTCACCCGTCGCCCGCACGGAAATACTGGCAATCAGGAACGACAAGAATACCGCTATAATACCCATCCACACCGGAATTCCGAAATAAAGCTGCGCGAATACCGTAGTCAGCGCCGTGGCCGCCACCATACCAACGGCCCACCACTTGATCGGGAACGGATCCGGAGCGTCTTCTTCCTCCTCTGTATCCTGCACCTCGGCCTTGCGGCCCTGCATGAGTCGTTTGAAGGAGCCGAAGGTATTTGCGATCGTCTTGTATTGCAGTGCCAGGCTGGAGAAGCCCGCCGCCACCATGAGCGCCACACCCGGCCATAACAGCCAGCGGAAAGCGGCAATATAGACTCCGTTGGGGTTGGCTGCCGTGACAATTCCTTGATCGATCAGTATCGGCGCGCCAATGCCCCACGCGAGAATTGCGCCGGCAAACAGCGACCAGCCGACTTTCGACCCGATCAGAACGCCTGCTCCCAACATCATCGGTGACAGACTTACTCCCATCCGCAATGATGCCAGCGAGACGCCGAGAATGCCGACAGTCTCCAAACCAATATCGTCCAGTGAAAAGTCACTGAAGTGATGCAGGCCAAGCGGTTTGATGCTGAACAGCATCTTGATCACCGCAGCAATCGCCGCAGCATAAAATAACAGCTTGGCCTTCTTCATCGCTTCCGCGCCGGACGAGTACATCGCTCTGATTGTCTCGGCCGCAGCCGTACCCGAAGGATAGCGCAGCTTCTCTTTGACGATCATCTGCTTGCGCAGGGGCACAGCGAAAAACACGCCGAGAAACGCAATGGAGATGGCCCACAGCACAAGCTGCACGTAGGTTAAGTCGTGCCCCGGACCAGTCGTCTCGCGCACATACAACTCGAGCGCCGGGATACAGGCGACGAAACCGCCCGCCGAGGCCATCGTCCCGGCAGCGCTGCCGGCAGTTGCCGTGATCAAGTTCTCGCGAGCACCATAAGGCCGCGACAACAATCCACCCATCGCTTTGAATATCGCAAACGATATAACGGCGGCGGTGATGGACGCGCCAAACGTCCAACCGATCTTCAATCCAATACACACGTTCGAGGCGCCGATCAGCGAGCCGACGACCAGACCTGATGCCACCGCGCGAAACGTCAGTTCGCTCACGGCGGGGTCATGGATCTGTGCGGTCTGCGTCGAGGGCGGGGAGACATCTACGGCCATGCAGTATTCCTCAAGTTGGGCAATGCGGGAAACAGTCTGAAGTCAGGTTGGGAGTAAGGCAATTCGGCAGGGAATCGGCGATTTTCGGACACGGGCGGTTTCGCACTCACGCCGATTGCGCGAGCCGCCGGGCGCGGTATAACGTCACGATCTGATCCGCCATCTGTGCCTGCGTCAAGCTCCCGGCGTTGAGAACAAGGTCATAGAGTTCGGGATCGCTCGAGTCACGCTGTAAGTACTTCTCGTAGAAATGCGCGCGTTCACGATCCTGTTGCAGCAGAGCTTCACGCGCGGCCGCCTCGGTCCAGCCGTGCCGTTCAATCAATCCGCGGAGACGGTACGCTTCGGATGCCACAAGGCGCACATGAATACCGCCCGGCATATCGCGGGTTATCACCGCCGCCCCACGACCGACGATGATGCATCGGCCCAGCGTTGCCGTCGCCCGGATCGTGCGCACCAATTTGTGCATCAGCTTCAGGTCGGAGATTTGACCGAACAGCGTGGACATGAATTCTTCAATCGCGCCCCGCGACTTGGAGCCTAACGCCGACATCAAGTGCTCGTAAGAGTACTCCTGATCGGCCATCGCCTCGATCAGCTTGCGGCTGTAAACCTGCCACGAGCCGGACTCCAATTGGCCTCCGGCATCGAGCTGAGCCGCAACCGCCTCGGCCAGCGCCACGGCCTCGCAACCAAATTGCCGTGATAAGGTAATAAACGGCGCCGGCGAATGGCGCTCGTCAGCGGCGCTTTCCTTGAGCCGTGAGGCCACGCGAATCTGAGCTTCCAGATTCTGTTCGGCCCGCGGCGTAATCGGGTTCTTCATAGCTGCCTCTCAAGTTCGTGATTCCCCCGGTCTCAGTCTCAGCGCCACGGCACTATTGCCCGGCGTCCGGGAGCACAAGCCAGCCGCTCCCGCCCCCCGACCCGACCAGTCGTGCCGCACGTAATATACAAGTTCGCCGCTCATCATTCAACTGCCCGCAAAACGCCTCGCGACGACGCAAACGGGCCCCTTAAGCCAGCCTCACCAAGTGCTTTGCCTGTGCCCGCTCGCCCCTCCGGTCGAGAAGCTCAACGCAAGACCCGTTGGCTCATTCAATGGGACGTTCAGTCATCAGATTTGCATACGTCGTAAATTCAAAGTCAGACAACAGTCGCCGTACGCGCCCAGGCATGTCCTTGAGGTGATGGAAGTGAAGGAACCTCGTTTGCTTGGTCAGCTTCTGGCGATGCGCAAGGCTGTTCCAGATCGGAATCTCCCAAGGATGCTAGAAGAAGTAGGCCCGGTCCGCGTTGCTCCAGTCGGCCTATCGCCCTGGCCGGAACCCCAGTTCCGCGTAAAGTCTGGAGCTATCGCGCCTCTCGCGATCGGGCCACGATGAAAGTCGCACCGAGCGGTTAAGAACTGCGGGTGCCCGCCCCCAGCCGGTTGGGTTGTGCGCCCGGGATCGCCCAGACGCCAGGATATGCAGGTTCAACCTTGTGCAACCAGCGTGCGACGCCATATCGCCCGCGTTCAAACGGAAGGTAATACTGGCATCGTACTCGTAGCCGCATTCCGGTTGCAAGGAAATGAGGGTCTGCCACGATCGTCGAACGAATCGGAGCGGCTGCACCGAAGCATGAGGGCACGATGCCCGCTCAGACGACCGGATGAGGTCTCTGTAAATACAAAAGCCCCCCCCCGCGAACGTAAATCGCTGACAGAGGACTGAAACTCGGCAGGTGTTAGGTCATAGACGAGCCGATGGTCTTCACCGTGGCTGGCAACTTCATGTCCTGCCGACGCAATTGCCCTCACAATGTGCGGAAACCGCCGGGCCGCACTCGGCCAAAAGACCAACGCCCACGTGACTTTCGTTTTGTGTTCATGAAGCAGGTCGAGAAGCGATCTTCGACATTCCGCTCCAACCCGCGACACTCGCAAGCATTCCCATGTGGTCTCGCCGTGAATTGGACTCGTGTCCAGATTGATCGCACGTGATACCAAGCTCGCGCCACGTCTCCAAGAGAAACCGTGCCGCATGGCTGCGGCCGTTCCGTAATGCCGTGTGTTGCGCATCGCCCTCCCACGCACCGTGTGCTCCGGGAGGGCGCAGTGTCCACCTAATCCTCGATTGTTGCGGGAAGTCCTTGTCTTGATGCCAACTGTTGTCTCGCCACCACGCCCCAAGCAGGTTCGAAAATCTGTTCCAAGTGGTATTCGATGAACGATTGCAGCCTTGGTCACAATCCCAAAAAGGGGCCAGATGCTAAAACAATGGCTATTCTGCTAAATCGAGCACGGCCCGGCGCACCCATCAGCGCCGGCCGACGCGATGCTCGAAGCGGCGCTCCGCGACCACGCAACCCTACTGCCCAACTTCAATCCACTGTAGTGTGGTGCTAAGTTCCACAGGCCCTGATGCGCTCGAGCGGCGCACTTGCACAAAACGATAGTCGTTCGGAAAAGCGGCCTGAGCGGGGAGCGGCATCCATCCGTCCCATTGGACCAGCGAAACATCATCAAACCACGCGTACCCGGTTCCGCTGGCCGGAGCATACTGACTGAAACGGATCGTGATGAAGTTCGTTCCACCCGGAACATTCAACTGCGCACTGCGACTCTGCCACGGCTGCGTTCCATTTAGCGGCGCGCCGATGTCCGCCTGACCCAAGGCCGTACCGCCGGATCGGCCACCGAAATACTGCGCCTGCAACGACGCGTTGCCCGAATTCTCCGTGCGTTGCCAGCCAAGCAGAGAATAGCTGAAACCGCCCGGCAGCGGCAACCGGTACTCGTTGTTTGCGACGACGTTCTGCGGATTGCCCGCTGTCCGCCGAAGGCGAATGCTGCGAACACCGCCATATGCGATGTCGGTTGCGTAACCTTCATCCGCGCTGTTCAATTGCCAGTCGTTGGCACCCTCATCTTCCATGTTCCCGAAGTATAGCCGTTCCCGGCCAAAGCGAATCTCGTAGCCCGCGCCGGCGGCCAGTTCGGCGAGTCGCAGATATCCTTCAATCGTCAACCGCCGCGGTGAACTCACCCAGTAGGAACCTTCTTGCGTGAACGTAAGAGTGTCCGTTTCTACCGCGATGCTGCGCAGCCATCCCGTCGTGTCAAATACCACAAACGCACTGTCCGCACCAGGTGAACGCAGCAGCCACGTCCCGAGCCGTCGCGACATCTCCGTCTCGTAGTCCAAAATGCAGCGCGCCAATTCGCCGCGCGCCGGCTGTGGAATCCAGTGATTGATGTACACGGGATGAACCACCGCGGTATCAATACCTAATGCCGGATTGAAGTGAGTTCGAACGAGCAGACTCGGCATCGTCTCAGCGTATGTCAAGTCAAAGATGAAATTCCCCAGGCTGTGCGCAATGAGCTTGCCCTGATAGACCTCAAACCCCTGGATGATATGCGGATGATGAGCGATCACAAGTTCCGCGCCCTGCTCGATCGCATAGTAGCGCATCTGCCGCTCAAGCGTATCAGGAATAAGTTCAAAAAGCATGTCTTCGTCACCGTCCGGATCCTGCTCGCTTTGCTGCGACAGTATCGGCGCCAGTGAATACTCGCTTCCCGAATGGGTATTGACCACCACAAAATCCGCGAGCTGCGTCGCCGGCGGCACCGTCATTTCAATCGCTGAACGATTCCACATCGCAAAACCAGGCCGCGAGCGGCTCGCATCGAGGAACGGCTGCACGTTGTTGTACGATCCGGTGCGATCCGACATGCTCAGCATCGCAAACGACAGCCCGTTGCTCGTCAAAATTTCAACACGCCGGGCCAACTCGTCATTCATCCCGGCGCCGTTATGCACAACTCCCGCCGTGTCCAGAACGTACATTGTTTCCAGCATGCCGTCAATCAGATAATCGAACGCGTGATTATTCGCCAGAGTGACGAAATCAACGCCGGCATTCACTAATCCCGCCACGCGATCCGGGTGCGACCTGAACACGATGCCTTTCGTCGGGTGCGCCGTCGTCGCCGTCGTCAGCGGGCACTCCAGATTCACACTCGTGAGGTCGGCCTCAGTCAGCCAGCGCGCCGTCGGTTCATAGAGCGTGTCCACACCCCATGTGTCAATGATACCGCCGTCGTTCTCGTAGCCCCGGCCCATGATCACGTCGCCGCCAAATGTAAACCACACGCCGCCGCTGACCGTCACCGGGCTATCTGCCAAGGCATGCACGCACCACGGCGTACGCTCATCCGATCCGGTCACCGTAAGACTAACCGGATAGCGCGCGTGTGCAGCATAGTGGTGCTCGGGATTCGGAATGGACTCTGTCTGCCCGTCGCCGAAATCCCAATGATAGGTCATGTAGGGACTATCAAGATCGTAGGCCCGGGCATGGAATAGAACATGAATACTGTCGGGATCGCTTTCGGGAAGCAAAAACCACTCAAACTCCGCCGTCGGAGCCAGCGGCTGCGACTCCGTTACGTCGCGCACTTCGTCGTATAGCACCACCCCGTCCACAGCGACCGTATCGTTATCGTTGACAAAACGCACTTCAGTAATGCGCGGTGCATAGCCGAACCGTCCGACCCAATCTTCGCCGACCGGAAGCAGAACATCCTGCCACTCTTCGTCGGCAAACCAACCTTCGTAGGTTGTGTTCCAATAGAGCGACTGCGGCGCTTCCTTGCCCCATAAGATGTAGTACAGCACGTTCGCGGAATCCGCGACGCCCACGGCATGCACCTCGCCGCGCGTCGTCAGTTTGGCCGCTACCGCCCATACGGTCTGCGAATCCACAAGTTGCGGTGCAATCTCAACGCGCTTCCACGTATTGCCGGACATCCGCAAACTGTGGCCGGACGCGCCGAAATAGTCGTCGGCCACAATTTCCGCGCTCCACCCTTCAGCATCTTCGCCCGCGACGCTCTCGAGTTCCGGCTCGTCTTCAAAGGAGACGATATTTATCACAGTGTCAACCGGAAGCGGAAAATCAATGGGATCCACAACAAAGAAACCCAGGGCATTCAGGCCTTCAACATCCCGGTGAAAATAGAACGTGTCCGGAGTAATGGCCAAGGTATCCACAATGTCAAAGGTCATGGACGCGCTGTGCAGAACAGCCCAGTAGTGAAGACCCTCGGCAGGTGCCCAACGCAGCAGCAGCCCGGAGTCCGTGCGCTCAAGTGTCAGCGACGTGGATGCCTCGTCCAACGTCCACCGGTGGTCACGAACCTGTGCCGTACCGAGGGCCGCAGTGCACAGCAGAGCCGTCACAATTGCCAGACAATAGATTTTTCGCATAGTGTCACTCCTTCCGCACGCTTGGCCCCGGGCAATGTCGTCGCGCTGACCAATATGTGCATTGCAGCAATATAGGGTGCATAAGCTCCGTTGTCAACCGCCGCGCCGCACCGCCTCCGAATTCGACCCGTTCTGTCAGCTTCCGCGCGCCCGGTACACCCGGGATACAAGTTGCAAGAGTGGTCAGAGTAGGCTAAATTGGGGCTTCCAGTGCCATTCCTACACTTAATTTCCTATTTGTGAACACCAACAGCCCTCTCAATCTCGCCGACGTCCAACGCGTCTTTAACCCGTCCTCCATCGCCGTGCTCGGGGCCAGCCGTCAACCCGGCACCATTGGCCGCGATATGCTCCGCAAAATCCTTGATTTCGGCTTTAACGGCATCGTCTATCCTGTCAATCCGTCCGCCAAGTTTGTGCACTCCATGCGGGCCTATCGCAGCGTCCTCGAAATCCCCGACCCGGTGGACTTAGCGGTGATCTGCGTACCCAAGAAACTCGTCCTGCAAGCCGTGGATGACTGCGGACGCAAGGGGATTCAGTCTATCGTGATGATTACCGCCGGGTTCGCCGAGACCGGCGACGATGGCGCCGCGCTTGAGCGCCAACTCTTCGAACGTGTCAAGAGCTATGGGATTCGCATGGTCGGGCCGAATTGCATGGGAATCATCAATACCGATCCGGCCGTGCGCATGGACGCCACCTTTGCCGGGCCGATGCCCGTACCCGGCGACATCGGCTTCCTGTCACAGAGCGGCGCGCTGGGCGTGGCCATTCTCGAACGCGCCGCAGGCATGCAGTTAGGGCTGTCGTCATTCGTCAGCTTGGGCAACCGAACCGACGTTTCCGTGGACGACGTACTCGCCTACTGGAATGCCGATGAACGCACCAAACTTGCCCTACTCTACATCGAGAGCTTTGGTAATGCCGCGCGATTCATGAAAGTGGCCCGCGAAATGACCCGGACCAAGCCGCTTATCGCAGTGAAGTCGGGCCGCACACGCGCCGGCGCTCGCGCCGCCAGCTCGCATACGGCCAGCCTCGCCGCCTCTGATGTCGCGGTTAACGCGATTTTCGAGTCCGCCGGCGTTCTGCGTGTGGACACCGTGGAGAAGCTGTTTGACTATGCGCAAGCCTTCGCCGCGCAGCCGCTGCCCAAGGGATCACGGGTGGCCATCATGTCGAACGGCGGCGGCCCTGCCATCTTGGCAACCGATGCCGTTGAAGGCGAAGGCCTGACCATGACCGAATTTTCGCCCGAGACCACCGCGCGCCTGAAGGCGGTTCTGGCCGATCTCGCCAGCGCCCGCAATCCGGTGGACATGGTCGCCAGCGCCGGGGCTACCCACTTCGAAGCCGTCGGTGACATCCTGCTCAACGATCCCAATACCGATGCGATGATCGTCATCTTCGTGTTGCCGATCACCTCGGATTCGCGCGATGTCGCCAGCGCGATAGTGCGCGCCTATGAACGCAACAAGCACCTGCATAAACCCGTGCTCGTGTGTTTCATGACCCGCGACGGAGACATGTCCGGCACGCCGATTCTGCGCAATGCCGGTCTGCCCGTCTACATCTTCCCGGAATCGGCGGTGCAGTCGCTGGCCGCGATGGTAAAGTACCAGCAGGTTCAGCAACGACAGCATGGCACGACAAAGTCGTTTGACGATGTGGACCGCGCCAGCGTGCGCAAGACGATTGACGACGCCCGGGCGCAGCACCGCAAGCAGCTCCTGCCGGCCGAAGTGAATGCGATCCTGCGCGCCTATCAGTTCCCCGTTCTGAATATCCAGCTCGTGGACAAACGCGATCATCTGGCGAAAGCGTCCAAGTCTGTGGGGTTCCCGCTCGTCATGAAGATCGCCGCCGAGGGTATTACCCACAAGTCCGATGTGCGCGGCGTCAAACTCAATTTGCGTACGCAGGCCGATCTCGAAGCGGCTTGGGACGATATCGCCGATGCGCTCACCGCGCTGCCCAATCCGCCGCGTGCGTGGGGCGTCACGCTCGAACCCATGATTCAGGGCGGACGCGAAATCGTGCTCGGTATCCACGCTGACCCGAACTTCGGCCCGCTCATCATGTTTGGAATGGGCGGCATCTACGTTGAGGTCCTGAAAGACGTCAGTTTCCGGCTTGCCCCGCTCACCGAATCGGACGTGGACAGTATGATCACGGCCCTGCGCGGCTATCCGATTCTGGCTGGCGTGCGCGGCGAGCAGTCTATAGATTTCGACCGTATGCGTGATCTGCTATTCAGACTTTCACAGCTTGCGCTCGATTTCCCTGACATTATTGAACTCGACGTCAACCCGTTGCTGGCCTTCCCCGTCGGGCAGGAGAGCATCGTCGTGGACGCTCGCATGACCATCCATATTTGAACGAACCAAACCGAACGCCCTGCGCATGGATTTGACCTCGATTGTGACACACGATGACTTTGACGGCATCGCCGGTGCTGCGTTGCTGTCGTGGGGCTTTGATCTGTCCGACGTTCGTTTTGCCGGACCGATTACCATTGCCAAAGCCGAGATTCCTATTACCCTCGCGGACATCGTTTGCGACCTGCCATACCCGCTGGTGTGCGGCATGTGGTTTGATCACCATGCCGGTAATCTCGATGAATTGCGCCTGCGCAATATTGATCCCGCAACGATCCCCGGCCGGTTTGCCGAAGCGCCCTCATGCGTGCGCGTGATCTTCGATTACTTCGCCGAGAAAGGCGAAGATATCCCCGCCGACTTCGTCCGCTTGGCCGCCGACGCTGATGTAATTGACAGCTTCGGCTTTCCCACTCTGGACGATTGGCGCGCGGATACGCCGGCCAACCGAATTGACCGCGCCATCAAATGCTCGTCGGCGTCGCGTTTCGAACACGCGGATTTCTTACGGTCGCTGGTCTTCGATCTTCGTGACCTTCCCATTGAAGAGGTGGCTGATCAGCCTTTGATCATCGAACGGGCCGCCCAGTACGGCGTCACGGAACAGCGGATGCTCGATAATATCGAGAAGTACCGTTTGCGCCTCCCGGAGGATGCTGACGGCGAGCTCTATGTGGTCGACATGACCTCGTTCAGTCAACCCGCCCGCATTGACAAGAAATTAATTGGTCTCGTGGATCCGCACGCCTTGGGTTACGTTGAGCTGAAGCCGGTGTTTAAACAGGGCCGCAAGACCAATGATATTGCGGTTGGCCTATCGCTGGCCTTGACCATGCAGCAGCGCGAGCACCGCAAAGACATGAGCGAGATCGTGCGGCAGCTCAATATCGGTGATGGCCACAAGGGAGCCGCCGCTGGAGTCCTGCCAGGAGCGAACGCCCACGACTTCCAACGAGCCCGACGCGACCTGCCGCTTGAGATTCTCAGAATTTGGCGGACGATGAAGTAGCAGTCGTCCGGTAGCGGCATAGCCGAAGTGACTATCCATGTTCTGCATGATTCGTCACAGATTCACACCCATCACGACGCCGCTTTTCCCCAATTCTTACGGTTTCAGGACATAGCTGAGAGGCATGTTTTAAGCCGCAGAATATGTGCGACGCACCCTTCGCAGCTCATTTGTGTCCAAGTTCAATTTTCAATGAACTTGGACATTTTGCTTGGCGAAAACTGGCTGCGCAGAAAACTTCGCATTGTGGTCATATTTGCTGAGAAATATCTGAGCGAATCGTATATTTCCCCTATGATGCGTGAACAACGAGTCTCATCAAGCGGTATTGAACCGTTCACAAGAACCCCGGGCCGTGACCAAGCCCAAAACATGATCGAGGAGAGAGCGTAATATGATTAAAAACAAATTGATATGGACAGCCGTAGTCGTTTGCGCGTGCGTCGTGACTTTCGCGTTTTCAACCGCGAAGCAGACGACCGCGAACAATGCCCTGTCGAAACCAGCCGTCGTCAATGGCGTCCAAGCCACCGGTTTAGCGACCGACGGCGTTGCAGCAACCAAGACCAAGGCTGATTACAATCCCTTTGCGGGCCGCAAATACGTGCGCCCGGAGGGTCAGACCATGTCGGAGTTTATCGCGGAGCATCGCCCCGTTTCTGTGAACACCACGTCGGATCTGCTGCCGAACATGCCGATTGATGAGCCGCGCGATGACAACAACTCGCTCGACATTATCTGCACGATCGCCAACGGTTCGAACAATTTCTCGGGCTTCCTCAACGCTGCGGAGGGCTTCGCCTTCTCCGGTTGGATCAATCCCGCTCCCTCGTGCGCGGGTTCGCCCGACTTCCCGTACCGAATTGACTCCGTGCGCTTCGTCGTGGCCAATGCCGCTGCATTTGGTGACTTTGGCTGCACTGGCCCCTGTGGTGCTGGTACGGCAACCTATCGCGTCGTTGTCTATAACACTTCCAATTGTGGCACCGACTCGTGTCAGAATCCCGGCAACGCGATTATAACATCCGCGCTCGTCAGCTACACGACGACGAATACCGCGGGCGCATTGGGCACCCTGACTGTTCCGGTTCAGGGCTGCGTCAACGGGCCGTTCTTCGTTTCGATCGAATACGTGAGCTGGACCGGCCCCGGTGACAACGGTGGCACGGGCGGCGCGTTCCGTTCGCTCTGGCCGACTGTGTTGTGGAGCAATGTGGCCCGTCCGCTGTGTGAGCAATGGGTCTTCAACGGCTGCTCTTGGACGGATCACACGACGTTCTTCACGGGTGGTACGACCGGCTTCTATAACTTCACCGTCTATGGTGAATCCAATGCGGCCTGCACGCCGATTACATGCTCGAATGAAGTCGCCTGCGACATCACCTGCCCGGGCGGCTCGATTCAGGAAAATGAGCCTGCCTGTGCCAATGAGTACGTAGACGTGACGAATGGCGGCTGCTTCGCCGCGGCTGAGAACTTCAGCTCCATCGCTTGCGGCCAGACCGTGTGCGGGACTTCCGGCACGTTTACGGTTGGCGGCGTGAACAACTCCGACGACGACTTCTGGCAGTTCACAATTACTCAGACCACCGATGTCACGCTCAGCATTACCGCTGAATTCTGCGTGCTCGGCGCGATCATTCAGGCGGGCCCGGCGGGCTTTGAATGCGATAGCCTCGTCGTGCTCGGCAGTGCGGTGGAATCGCCGTGCTCAACGCTTGTGCTGACCGGCCGCCTCGAAGCTGGTACCTACTGGGCCTACGTTTCGACGGCCTTCACGACGGGCGTTCCGTGCGGAACCCCGTACTACATGTCGCTTGGCTGCGAACTCGTGACCTGCATCCCTGACTTCAGCACGACCGTATCGTGCGCCGGCGCATCGCCGCTGATCACCGGCTCGACCGTGGGTGCCGGCGATCCCTGCGGCATCGGCATTCCGGGCGAATTGTGGCAGCTCACGATTAACACCGCCGGCTCCTACAACTTCAAGGGCTGTGACGGTCCCGAAGTCTACGACCAGCGCATGTTCCTGTTCGATGCCAACAACTGCTGCGTGGCCTTCACTGCCGAAGACGACGACCTGTGCGGCACCGTCGGCGGCTTGTCGTTTATTCGCTGCGTTGATCTCACACCCGGCACCTACTTCTTGCTCGTAAGCGGCTTCTCGGCCGCTGACGTCGGCCAGTACAATATCGCCGTCACCTGCTGCCAGCCGTGCCCGATTACGTGCGGTGACAACGAAGCCGAAGCCGATTGCGGTCCGGGCTTTGTCGGCACAAATGATGGTTGTAACGTTAGCCCCGTGCAGGTTGAGACGATCGCCTGCGGCGACACCAAGTGCGGTTCGTGGGGTTACTACACCCGGAACGATTCGGGCTTCCGTGATCTTGACTGGTACCGCATTACGCTCACCGAGCCGACCCGCTTGACCGCGACGGCCCAGGGAGAACTGCCGAACAATCTGTGGATCACCACGGACTGCCCGTCTACGACCATTTCGTTTAGCTCGGCCTTCGAGTGCAGCACCCACACTGTCAGCGCGTGTGTTCCGGCTGGCAACTACTATATCATCACTGCGCCGCAGCAGGGCCTGACCAATGCGCCGTGCGGCTCGAAGTACACCCTGACGCTCGGCTGCGAGCCGTGTGACATCATCAACGAGTGCCCGGCCGGATCCGCTGTCAGCCAGCCGGTTACTCTCCCGACGGGCGGCTGGACGTTCGGGCCGTCTGATGCCCAAGTAGACGTGAAGTACTATCAAAGTTATTCGCTCGCGCCGGGCGAAACCGGCGTGGATCGACTGACGGTTTGGGGTCTTTCCTTGATACCTGGAGACTTCACGGTCTGTGCGGAGAACCCGATGACCTTCTTGATCGAATTCTGGTCGGACAGCGCCGGCGTGCCGCGAATCTCGTCGAACCCGGTTTGCACCGTTACTGCTCAACTTTCGGGCGATCCGTCGGGCCTCATCTACAACGACACGTATGAAGCGCTCGCCTACACCTACAACTTCCCACCGGAGCAGTGCTGCACATTGACTAGTGGCTGGGTAAGCATCCAGGCGACTTCAACCGGCACACCAGAAGACTGCGCGTTCTATTGGGGCAGCAGTGACCTAGGAAGTATTGCTGCGCAGCGAAGCGTTGCGGGTGTACTGGAAGCTCAAACGTTCAGCATGTCGCTGTGCTTGAGTGCTTGCCCGCCGCCGTGTAACCCGATCACCAACCTGACGGTTTACAATGCTCCGGGCAACGCGGGTGCGTGGCTGAACTTCGAAGCACCGCAGTCGGCCACCTACCTGGTCTATAGCGCGACCAGCCCGAACGCCGATGACAATCCGGACGGTGGTACCGATCCGGACTACACGCTCGAAGTCAGCCAGCCGATCACGGCCGGCCCGGGCTTGGAGCAGATTACCTTGCCGGTGGGCTTTGCCACCTACAAGAAGTTCGTCGTGATTGCCAACTGCCAGTAATCACGAACTAACCGCACGAAAAAACGGGGCGCTCCGCAAGGGGCGCCCCGTTTGACATTCCGTGTTTTGGGATGCGCGCGCATTCTTCTCAGAACATCACGCTTTCCTCCAATCCTCTCCTCAACTCTCCAATTCTCTCCACGCGCGGGTGACAGCGTCAAAGCTGTGCTCGCGGATGACCAGCTCTCGGCCCGCCTCGGCATAGCCTGAGCGCAGGGCTTCATCGTCGAGCAGCCTCATAATCGCCTCGACATAAGGCGCGGGCCGATCGCCCTCGATGATCAACTCGCCCGTCTGACCCGAGCGCACCACTTCAGCCATGTCCCCGGCATCGCTGGTCACCGGCACCGCACCCGCGGCCATCGCTTCCATTGTAGCACACGACAGCCCCTCGGAAACCGAATTGAGCAGATAGACCTTCGCGCGCCGGTCATAGCCGAGCACGTCGTCCGTGTGCCCAACCAGTTGCACGGCCTCACGAATCATAGATGCCGCCACCCACTCGCGCACCTCGTCGCGCATGTGCCCGTCGCCGATCCAGACGAACTTAGCATCCGGTTTGCGCGCCAACACACCCTCCAGAATCTGCACCGTCAGCTCAGGGCGCTTGCGCGTTTGTAAATTCGCAATGACCAGCACGTCAATATCCCGTTCCCGACCGTCCGGGCAATAGACCTGCGGATCCACGGCACTGTGAATCGCGACAATCCGCTCCGCAGGCACTCCCATTTCCAACAGAAAATCGCGCGCCCGCACGCCCGGAACAAACAGCCGCGAGCAGTGTCGAAAGGCAATCCCGCGCACCAGCGCCTCGATCCACTTCGGATTGTTCAGCCGCCGGACCACACGATTAACCATGACGTCGGGACGACTCGCAAAATCGAGATCAAGTCGTCCCGCGATAAGGTGCGCGTCGAGCTTCTTTCCAAAAAACCGCGCGGGCCAATATGCCAGAAGGAGGTGCGGCACGGCATTATAGACCATGACACGCTCCACGCGCCTCCGGCCAATTTCACGCCACAGGACCAGTTCGCGCGATAGTAACCGCCCGGTCAGGCGGTGCAACCAGCGCGGCGGCACGACCCAGCGCACGCGCTCCATCGGCGGACCGACACGATCACTGACAAACGTAATCTCCAAGTCCGGCAGAGCGGCCAATAGCGGCGGCAGTTTAGCCTTCAGCAGATTGTTGTTCAGCGTCGTAGTAATCAGCCAATGCCGCACGGAGTCGTCGTCTCGCTACTGATAGTAAACGTCTACGCCGCGATCCACCAGCCGCGGGATCCACACAAATTTGGAACTGTCCGACAGCGGGTTGGAGTACAGGTAGATCTGATCGAATTCCACCAACCCCTGGTTGGCCTCCAGAGCGCGCACACTCTCGATGAAATTGTTCGACAGCGACACGTAGTCCAGCGTCGCCACGTCGTTCAATGCTTCTACGGACGTGATCGCGTTATTGGCCACGTCCAGCCAGACCAACTCGTCAAGATTGTCCAGCGGCGAGATATCGGTGATGTTGTTGCCCGGCAGCATCAGAACCGTGATCGAAGTCAGGTTCGACAGCGGCTCGATGGATGTCAGACCGCAGTCGCGCAGCATCAATTGCGTGATCCCCGTCAGCGACCGCAACGGCTCTAAAGAAAGCAACGAGTCGTACGACGCGTCAAAGTGCACCAGAAATCGAAGCGCGCTGACCGGCGAAATATCCTGTATCTCCGTGTCGTCAATAATCAAATCGTGAATATTTGGCGCAAAGGTCACGGGGCTCAGATCCGTCACCGGGCAGCCGGTGATCGCCAGCGACTGCAAGAGCCGCGTATCCACGACAAAGCTGATGTCCGGGATCGGATTGCCGCTGAGATCGAGCACCTGCAACTGCGGACAACTGCGCAGCGGCTCCGTATCCTCGATGCCGTTGAACGCCGCGTCAAGATGGGTCAAATGGCCGCTGTTGGACAACGGCGTAAGACTGCCGGCGCCGTTCCCCCGAACACGCACAATGCGCAGATTGGGCAGGTTCTGCAGCGGCCCGAGATCGTCTACGTCATTGTAGTCCAGCACAATCTCTTGCAGCGTCGTAATCCCGGCCACCTGCGGGATACTGTCAATCGAGTTGCTGGTCAGGACCAGCCGCTGTAACGACCGCATGTTCTCAAGCCCGGTCAAATCCGTGATACCCCATTCCGCTGCCTCGAATTCGGTCATCCCCTCTAAATCGCCCAACGTGATCGGAGCGGTCGGCTCCTGCAGCGCGGCCCGCACAGCGTTTTCCAGCGCGCTGTCTGGAAAGGTCACGATCTCGCTGCCGGAAGTCGCGCCGGTTATCGTCTTGTCGCGTTCGCAGCCCCAGAGAATAAGGGCGGTCAGGATCAGCCACAATGTAAGCACGCGCATGTTTCCCTCCTTGCTACGTGGATGCACCACAATTTACGACTCTCGTGCGCGAAAGACAAACGTTCGCAGCGAGTGCAACATAGTCACCAAACTCGCTTATTGTTAGACATACTTGACATTTATTGTGAAAAGTCGTTAATTCATGTACATCTTGTTAGAATTGTCTTACATTTTCATCGAGTTCACACACATGACACGCATTCTTTGGGCAATCGTCGTCTTGCTCGCCTACTTCTCCAGCGCCTTGGCCGACCGCCGCTACTATGTCTGGACCTACCAATATCAGACCATGCCCGCAGGCAATACCGAACTGGAACTCTACCAAACAAGCAAGCTGCGCGAAGTTGACCAGACGGAGCTTCGCATCGAGCTCGAACATGGCCTGACGCCACGTTGGGATGCGTCCTTATACGAGATCTTCGTTCAGAACGAAGGCGGCTCCATGAAATGGGATGCCTGGCAATTGCGCTCGCGCTATCGCTTCGGCGAAGTCGGCCAGTACTTCATGGACCCGCTGCTCTATCTTGAATACAATCGCAAGACCGAGCCATCCGCGCCCAACAAGATCGAAGCGAAACTGATTCTCGCCAAGTCGGTAGAGCGTTGGAATCTCGCCGTCAATCCGGTCTGGGAGTACTTCTTTGCGCCGGACATAGAGCATGAGCTTGGCCTTGACGTTGGCACCTCTTGGGAGTTCCACCCGAAATTCGTCGCCGGTCTCGAATCAACAACGCGCATGGAATTTGAAGAGGACCAGACCGAAACAGCCAGCTACGCGGGACCCACGGTCTCCTATGCCTCCGGCGGATTCTGGATCACCGTCGGCGTCGCAGCGGGTCTTACCGAAGACAGTGATGACGCCCGCGTCCGGTTTATTACAGGGATTGACCTGTGAGCCCCCTGCGGCTGCTCATTGCACTCGGACTGCTGCTGGGAGGTTGCGCCGCACAGCATCCGCGGCCCGCGCGGGAGTTCAGCGAAGGTGAGCGTCTCTATCGCGCCAACTGTGCTTCGTGCCACGCCTTGCGCAACCCGCAGTCGCACACCGATGAGGAGTGGATCGGCTATGTCGAGAAGTACAGCGCGAAGCTGAATCTGAATGACGGCACTCGCGGCAAGATTCTCGCGCATTTGCAGGCCTCTAACTGACAGATTCCGCAGCACAGAAAAAGCGAACCCCCCGGCGCGGAGCAGGCGCCGGGGGGTTCTTCGTTCAGGCAGATCGGATTGCCTTATTTCAGTAACACCATCTTCTTCATGTCCGTGAACTGCGCCGTCTCAAGTCGGTAGAAGTACATACCGCTCGGAAGGCCCGCCGCGTCAAAGTCCACGACATAGCGGCCGGCGGCTTGCGGACCCTTGACCAGAGTCGCGATCTCGCGGCCCAACAGATCGAAGACCGTCAAGCTAACATCCGTCGCCTTGGCAAGATCGTAAGTGATCTGTGTCGCAGGGTTAAACGGATTCGGATAGTTCTGGTGCAACGCAAAGCTATTGACCGTCGTATTGATCGGCTCAACCAGACTCTCCACCTCGCCGACCGGCATGCGATTGCCGTTGACGTCAATGGTGACGAGACGATAGCGGTAGCTTGTCCCGACTTCAACGTCGCTGTCCGCGAAGATGTAGTTATTCTGGCTGGCGCTGTTGCCCGCACCCGGCACCAGATGGCCCACGCGTTCCCAGCGAGTGCCAAACCAACGCTGCACTTCAAACGCGTCGTTCGCCTGTTCCGTAGCGGTTGTCCAACTCAGAACTACACGACCTTCGGCGCCGCTGGCCGTAAACGATTGCAGCTCGATCGGCAGTTGCAGGTCGGTGATGATGAAGTCCTCAGTTTCGCCAAGCGCATCATCAATGTAAGTCTGCGCGGTGAAGCAATCGCACACATCACGCGCCGGATCCTGATTCCCCGGTTCGCACGTTATCAACCGGAAGCGCAGGTGACCGTCATAGTGGCCCATGTTCAAGACGCCGGGATCACCGAAACATACCGTGACGAATTGCGACTGATTCGGGCCCATCGGCGGCACCGCATGGCCGGGGATGATACACTCGCTTTGGAAGCCTTCGCCGTTGGGCGATTCAAGCAGGTCATCAAAGTCGCAGTCCAGATTGCCGTCTTTCCAGCCCCACAAGTAGAGCGGGACGTTCGGATTGTATGCCGGACCGGTCGAGACCATAATCTCCACACACACTTCATCACCGGGGTACCATGCGCCGCCCGGACGGTCCGACGGAATGAAATACACGCCATCGTCGCAGCCGTCCTCGTCAACGGTGTTTGGCACAAGCTCGTGATTGACGCATTCGCCCAACCACGCCACCTGATCTTCAGCCGCGAACACGGCGTTGGCCGGACCACCCTGCTGCACCGAACCCGTCGGGTAGCATGGCTCGTTATTGTTGTCAAGGAACGGCAGGTCGCCCAAGTCGTAGCCTTCAGGTCCAGGCGGAATCTGACGGCAGCTCATGTAGACCAACAGTTCGGATTTCAGTACCGTGGTCGCCCACGCACATTGAGTCGAACCGGCGTCAATATCCAGAAAGACCTCCACGACGCCGTCTTCCAGCGCTTGCACCGGCACACTGAGACGCGTCGAAGAATAGGACAGGTTGGTTCCCGGATATAAATCTGGATTCAACGCGCCCAGAAAATCACCTTCCGAGAGCACGGCGTCAAACTGGCAATCCGAGTAGTAACGCGACGGTTCGCCGAATTCTTCGCAGTTGTCGTTCTCGTACGCGCAGATTACGACGAAGGCCGAGTCAATTGAGTAATCGAGGCACTCGAGGCCTTCAAGATCAAACAAATGCGACCAGCCATAGTCCTGATTGTACCAGTTGTAAAAACCGAAACCGACCATTTGATTGTCCGGATTCGCGCTCGACTGCTGGCACGGCGCGCCCTCCATTTCCCACGGACCGTCGTAATGCTCATGATCTGAATTCGCGTCCGTGCGATCGAGGAACGTGACATAACCCTCGCTGTACGTGAACCCCGGTTCCAGGGCGTTGTCGTCGCACGGATTGTCGCACGAGTATACCGACAAGAGATAGCCATACCGGCCTTCGATGGTCAGGTAATACGTGCCCTCGTCCAGCCACATGCAATTGACTCGGTCAAGGTTGCCGTACGTCAAGCCGCGCGGAAACAGCTGATCGCCGCCGCAGCATTCCGTCGTGATGTACATCGCGCCGTTCCAATCTTCGAATTCCACGTCGAACGAGTACAAACCTGGATTTATGACGTCCAGTTCATACGTCGCATCGTCCGTTGGTCGACGGCCGCAACTGCCGGAATCGTCGTCCGAATCCAATTCGCCGGTTCGCTCCAACTCGCTGCCGCTGACCAGCCGAATCTGGTCGTCAACATCGCAGTCATCCAACGGGCTGCGAGCAGGACGTTCCGCGGCACTTGTTACTGACGCCAGCGCCAGCACAAGCATTAAGAACATCATTCGCCATTTCATCACATGCTCCTCCGATCCTTATATATCCAAATGTCTCGTCTCGTTTTCGCCTGCCAACATTCCTCTCCTGCGTGGGCTTAGGCTTCGCCCAATCGTACCCAAAACTTCCCGTTTTACAATAACTTCCACGGGAAACATGGCTATTTCTTGCAGTCAATACAAGGTAGCGCCACGCGGCACCCGGTGCAATGACTTATGACAACTTAAAGCTCTGACTGGGGGTCGCTTACGATTTTCTACACCCTTGTTAATCTGAATCTTGTGATAAGTATAGTGAGTATGGTAGACACCAATCCCACTACGTAAGTTCACTTCACGACCGCTTCCACCCGCCAAACCTACCGCAACTTGACAATTCCCTGACCGTTCGTTACATTGCGGTTTCCCTTGCGGCGTCTTAGCTCAGCTGGTAGAGCAACGGACTGAAAATCCGTGTGTCCCCAGTTCGATTCTGGGAGACGCCACTGGTAAGCCCTCCTCTTCGTGCGGAGGGTTTTTTTTATTGCATTTTGCAATCACCCCATTTTGTGCGGAACCCCGCATCGGCCATGTCTGGCACGATGCGGGGCTCATCACGTTCACTCACCTCGGGAGATTGAGACGATGGCTAATCCGCTTCCATCATCTGCGCACAATGTACGGGTGACAATACCCTAAAGTCAATTCAAAACATGGGTTTGGAAAGATTTCGAGGTGAGCGCCCGGCCTCCCAATGCATCTGCATATCTTCGTTGTACTTCCACAACATCCCTGTTATGATGGGCGGCATAACAGGCTCAAGCAGCCATCGCAGGAGAATTCAAGTCCCCAGACCGGTGCGCCTCTCGCGAATGTTCTTGGGCACATTTTCTCCAGCGCAACCCTGCAACAAATTGACACGGTCAGCGTCTGATTGTATAGACCGGCACGATAACACGGACCCGGTTGCCTACACCGCGATGTTGACCAGGTGCGTGCGCGATCTGACGCGGGACCCATGATCGCAAGTTTACCTGGCAATTAGAAACCCCTGACTTTGACACCGGTCAGGGGTTTCGCCATTCCGGAAAATCAATCGCCCCACCGTGCTTGCGGTGGGGCGATTCTATTAGCGAATCGCCTCGTGATCTGCTTTCGATACACGTGGAGGCGGAGCTGCATGGAAGAGCGCTCCCGGAGGTGCGATGCGCAGGCCGCTCGATGTGACCTGAAACTGAGCGACCTCGACGGATTGCTCGCGCCCCAGCACGCTCTCGAACGTCTCGACGTTGATAAGATTAACGAGGCGGACATTGAACGGCTGATTGGGAATACCGTTGCCGCAGTCTGACCACCAATCCACCCAAATCGAGTACTCACCGATCGGAGCCGTTTGCCAGAAGATGTTTTCCGGCGTGCCGTTCTGATAGTTACCGCAGAGATTGTCGCGGTCGAGCGTGCCACCCGTCGCTGTAAGCGAATGTCCAAAATAGCAGCGTTCTCCCGACGGTTCATACACCCACAAATCAAGGTCAATCGGGCGGTCATTGAACCACTGCAAAGTCACCTGAATATCCCCGGTTCCCACGGGCACCGAGGCCTCAGGCACGCACGGACACGCCCCGATTTCTGGTTGCGGGAGTGAACCGTTCGTCACAAAGCCATCAATTACCGCCGCACAACTGGTGCCGCCATCCCACAGGTGACCGGCCGGCTGGCTTATCACCAGTGAGCGCGACTGCCGCAGCCATTCACCCTGTTCGTTCTGGCGCTGCATGCAGATCGTGTAACTGCCCTGAGGCAGAAACCAGCGCCCGGATTCATCCCAACCAAATTCGTCATTGCCGTACACGACGTTTAGTCCGTGCTGCGGCATGAAAAGCTGATCGTGAGCGGGATTCGCCAATAGATAGCTTTCCACGCATAGTGACATCCAGCCGCCGCCGTTCGCGTTCACCTGCACACAACCCCAACCCGCCGCGTCAATTCCCTCGTCCCCGGCCATCGCCGCAAACCAGGTGGAGAGTTCATAGGTCTGCGCGGCAATCGTCCCAAAAGCTTCATCATAGGCACCCGCGAAGTTCTCAAGCTGCCCGGACGTGGGGTTGATGCGGTAAAGCGTCACCTCACGGCCCGCCGCGTCCACGCCGTCCAGAAGCGGTATCATTACTTCGACCGGATAGCGAAACACAAAACCGCCCGGCGTAAAACGATAGTAGTTCGACACACGTGTCTCCCCGGCCGGCGGCTGCGCCGTTGCCGACGTGTCGCGGCCGACGGAGAACACCATCGTCGCGTTCTCGCCCTCTTCGCCGAGCGGGACGGCGCCGAGCGGAATACGGATTCCGGCTCCGAGACGCGTGCTGATCGTGCCCGATTCGTTCGAGCGCACGACTCCCATGGCTTCATCCGCGTTGCGGACGTCATAACGGCGTTCGGTTTCACCGGAACGCCCCACGTTGTCATAGCCCACGACCTTGAGGTCATAGTCGCCATCATTGACAAGTGAGCTGTTCCATTGCCAAACGCTCGACGGACTGCCAGCACCGGGATCTGGATCCGTGTACTGGGCAACGTCGTCCACGAAGAACACGATGCGGTCGAGCCCACCGCCATCCGCGTCGTGGCCGAAGACTTCGATTGTAACCACACCGGTTAGTTCATTGCCGGTCGGGGTCAGGATGCTTATGGTCGGGTTGCCGTCCGTCGGCTCTTTGGCCTCTTCTTCGCACGCACTGACGAAAAATAGCAACGGCAGCAGGCAGAATGCAAGCATTTTGCGACGCATGGTTTCTCCTCCGGGTTAATCACCCGGTATAGAGCAAAGAGCATGCGCAAAAACAAACGGGCCGACTCTTGCGAGTCGGCCCGTCGTCGTCTTGCAGACGAAAAGTGCTTAGATCTTGTCGAAGTTGATCTTGACCGAGGCACGCGTAAACAGCATGCCCTGGTAACCCGACACGAAATTCGGACCATAGCCGAGGAAGTCCGGGTGGACCACCAGGTCGGCCTGGAAACGATTCCAGTGAACCGTCGTGCCGAGGTACGTGCTCGTCACGCTCGTCGAATATTCCGGCTTGCCGGCGGCCGATTCTTCGGTCGCGCCCAGCCAGTCACGCTGCGCACCAAAACGAGCCTTCATCCACGAGAAGATTTCCGACTCGATACCGAGGCGCCAGAAGATCGAGGATTCGGAATCCGTCGCTTCGTCGCCGCCGTCCGGCTTCATCGTCTCGCCAACGCTCTTCAGACCGAACTCGGCGATCGCCAACATGTCTTCCTTGGGCGTCCAGTTGTTACCAACACCCAGGCGGAACATGGACGAGCTGTACTCATGCGCAGCCGTGCCAACCTTGGCATTGTCCGTGTGCATGTTCAGCGCGAGGCTCGGGATGATCTTGTAGTTCTCGTTGGCTTCGTACCAGTAGCGGCCAGCCAGCATAATGTCGCTGGCACCGTCGGCCTCAGCTACCGTGCCGCCGGCGTTCTCGAGCGACCAGCTGCCGCTGCGGAAGCCCAACGAAACGTCCAACTTGTCTTCCATTGCAGTCAAACCGAGCAACAGCCCGATTTCGCTGTAGGAATTGTCCACTTTGCCGCCCGGGGCATTCTCGTCGGCGGAGTACGACTTGCCCGCGAAGTGCAGCGCCGCACCGATCAGCATGTTATCACCCATCGGACGGCCGTAGGTGACGTTCAGCTTGTTGTAGCCGCCTTCGATGTTGTCCAGTGCCGCCAACTCGTTGTTGGCCAGCATGCCGTAGTTACGGCTGTTCAACTTGTCGAGAGCAAAGCTCAGCGCCGACTTGCCATCGCCGAAATCATAAATGATATACGCCTTCTGGAAGTCGTAGCCATTCGTGCCGGCCGCATAGAACTCAGCGCCCGACTGCATACCGTAGTGACGCACCAACTGCGGCCAGACGCTGTAGTTATACGCGTCCTTAACAATGTAGTGGGACTCAGCGCCACCCAAACCGATCACACGCGAAATCGTGGCGTGCGACGTCGCCGGCAGTATAACCACCGCCAGCAGCAAGGCAACAAACAGTGTTTTGCGAAGATACATGTACTTAGTCTCCTTGGTTTCCCTTTGCGGAACTTGCGCAAATATAGAACAATCTAAACCGAAATGCAAGTCATTTCCCTAAATTTGCAAGGGTTTAGCTTCAGCCAAACCCGCCATTCTCAATATCATATGAACGAGAAACCCTTGTGTAAAGTTTCACGAATAGGCTTCTAACTTTCCGCCCGGAACGTCGAGAAAAGCATGAAAATACTCAACTTGTCAACATGTCCACACCGATGTGGCGAGGCTTCAACCTCCTTGTTAGAATTGTGTTACACCTCTGACCCCGCCCGCCTCAGACTTGCCTCCCCCCGGTTCCCCAGTCGCCCGCCTCTCCTCCGCCCCTCCCCTACCAGCAATTCCTAAACACCGGGCACATCGTTTGCGCATAGCCGCTCCGTATTTTAAACCGTAGAAACTGCGAATAGAATTATGCACATGCCGACCTGCCTCGTTGTAGACGACGACCCCCAAATGCTCGAAATGCTGGCACAATTTGCCGAAGAACTTGGTTTTTCACCGGTTAAGGCCGAGGATGGTGATGCCGGTTGGAGCGCCTTCACCGAGTTCCACCCCGCGCTCGTGATCTCCGACATTCACATGCCCAACCGCAACGGCCTGCTGCTGTTGCGCGACATCAAGGCAAATGAACCAAACACACCGGTGATTCTGATTACCGGCTGGGTGCATTACAAGGCGGCCCTGAACATGGCCATGCCGCGCCCGGACGCGTTGCTGGAAAAGCCCTTCGCGCTGGATCAACTGCGCGCCGCCGTGGACCAACTGCACATGAAAATGTCGGCCTGAGTCCGTTCGTAACCGAGTAAGCCGCGCCGCGAGCACGGCCTCGCCATAGCAAAAGCCCGCTGCACCGTGATGCAGCGGGCTTTCTGTTGGCCCGATAGACTGAACCCGCAATCCTATTTCAGAAGCAGCACCTTGTTGGTACCGACCACGCTGCCGTTGGCTTCCAGCCGCACGAAATATAGTCCCGTCGCCAAGTTGCTGGCATCGTAGTTCAGGGAGTGCGTCCCGGCGGCGCGCACGCCTTGGGCAAGAGTCGCCACCAGACGGCCCGTAATGTCGTATAGCCGCAGGGCTACAATGCTCTGCTGCGGCACGCTGTACCGGAACGTCGTCGTCGCATTGAACGGATTCGGATAGTTCTGCAGCAAAGCGTACTCGCGGGGAGTTACAACCGAACCATCCGGTACGTCAGTCAGATTATCCGTTGTGAAGCGAATTGCGCGGCCCGCGCGAACAGGCGCAGCGCCGTCGGCATAAAAGAGCTGGAAGGCGTATTGAAGACCGTCCGTGCCGTCAGCATTTTCGATACCGATTGAGCTCTCAACTCGACCCTGATAGTCGGCGTAGTGGATCTCGATCAGGCTATTGCCCCGTGTGTCACTGACAAATGCCGGGTCGTAGAGGTGAATTTGGAAGGTCACGCGGCCTGTGTTGAAGTACTCCGGCGCATCATTCCATTCAACGATCACACGGTGATTCTCGTCATCTTCGTAATACCAGACTCCGCCGCCCATTTCGGGCCGCAGGTCCTGATAGAAGCCGGCGATGTAGTTGTTGGGCGACTCCGGGCGCGGTATGGGCCAGCGACTCCACTCGTTGGAGCCCGTCGAACCGATCTCGATATGGCCGTTGGCACTGACCTGAATCTGCGAGGTCGCCGCGCCGTAAAACTGCATATTGAACGGCAGAGTGCGCGCCACAAATCCGTCACCGGACAGCCCGAGATTCGCCCCGAGACCGTCAGCTAATTCCATCCAATCGTAATCCACACCGACGCCGTCCAAATCGTCGTAGGCGCGATAGCCGTAGACATCCGGTGCCGTAGGACCGATGTAGCTCGAATAGGGCAGATCGGCGGCGAAGCTATTCGGACCGGGCGTCAACTGGTGCGAGATCGTGACAACTTGATAGCGCTCGTCGTTCTCGGAGATTACAAACTCGTTCATACCATCGTAGATTTCCGCGAAGCTGGCGCTGCCATGATCATTGGTGAGAACTTCCATGCCGCTGATCGGGTGGCGCACCAACACACCTGTGATCGGATTTCCACTCAAGTCCCGCACCGTCACGATAACGCTGGCCGCTTGTCCTGTGTTCAATGTCAAGTTGCCGTCATCCACTTGTCCCGCTGCAATGTTGATCTGACGCTGAACGGTCTGGTAACCGAATTTCTCAAACGCACCAAGATACGTTCCGGGGCGCAGGAAGAGTTCGTAGTTGCCGCCCTCGGACGTATACACGGTCTGCGCGCCTTCGACGCGGATGCGCACATTGGCTAACGGCTGACCGTCATGCGATACATTGCCCGCAACGGAGCCAAGGGAATCATCGGACTGGGCAATCGCGTTGTGAATTCGCAGCTTTCCAAAACCCCACGTCGTGTCGGGTCCGATATCCCCGGCGTCGAGCGCACCGTAAACGAGCGTCAAGTACGCATCCTCCGGGGTGATGCCCGGGAATGCCGAATAGATCAACGCCAAGGCCCCGCCGACGTGCGGAGTCGCGCCAGAAGTGCCGTTGATGAATGAACAACCGCAATTCGCCGACACGGCGTTGACATCCGAGGGCGATGTGATATCGGGCTTCAACAGTCCATGATTGCCGTTGCTGTACGGGTAGTCATTAAAATCCTCGGGAAACATGCTGGGCGTTCCATCCGCACCACACCACGGACTGCGCGGCTGCACGCACAAATCTGCCCGCGACCATGCCGCCGGACCAACACCGCTAAATGCACCAAATGTACCATTCGCGTTGTACGCAGCGACGGCCACCACCGAGCTTACTCCGCCCTGCTGGCTATGCCAAGGAGTCATCGCAGGAGGCGGGCAATCCGAGGGAGCCGAAGTCGAGAGCGGACGAGGATTCTGAATGTCGTCGTTGCCCGTCGAATTGGCGTGAATAATTCCCGCAGCCAACTCCATTTCGGCGACCCAACGGTGGGCAACGCGATTCGGGCACTCGCGGATCGTCGCGCTCGTGCACTCGTTCTGTTTAAAGCTCAGGCTGGCCGAGACGACGTTGGCGCCCTTCTCGATGGCGTACTGGCTGGATTCAAACGTCGCGCCCTGTGTGACATAGCCGAGGAGCACCATCAGCTTCGCGCCCGGTGCCATGGCGACCGTGTCGCAGGCCACCGTGTTCAGCGGATTTGACGAAATCACGGAAGCCGTTCTCGTGCCATGACCGTTGTTGTCCTGCACGTTGTTGATGTCGTCGTCGAAGTTCCATCCCCAGAAATCGTCCACATAACCATTGGCGTCGTCATCCACGCCGTTCTCTTCGCCGACATCGAGTGAGCCGTTACCGTTCAGGTCTTCGCCCGGATTGAACCAGATACGATTGTCAAAGCGCGAACAGCCCTCGAAGTTGACACCCGAGTCCTTGTGGCCGACGATAACGCCTTCGCCTGTGGCGCCGAATTGATTCCACACCTGCACGGCGCCTGATTCCGATACGCCCCAGCCGATGTCGAGCGTGTTGTCGTAGGCCGGGTCATGCACGATATAGGTCACGACCGCGTAGTCGCTCGACATTTTCTCGATCACTTCGCGCGTCGTTGTCAGGCGAATCGCGTTGAGCACCCACAGCGGGCGCAGCAGCGACACGCGGCCAGCTTTCTCTTCCAATTTCAAATAGCGCATCACGTCGGGGCTAACCTGCGCGAATCGCTCTTTCAGCACGCGGACGACGTAGTCGCGGCGCTGGCTCATCGGCAGAGCTCTCGCCTCGGGATAGACCTCCTCCATCGTCAGACGATTGTCCAAGAACGCGATGACCGCGATCTTCTCGGACGGTTGCGCGGCTCGCAGCAGTTCCGGCAGCGTCGGCGAAAGATCGGCCGCCAGCGCCGGACTCAGCGCCGCGATACACAACAGCAGGATCGACAATAGGCGGGACATTGGAACCCCCTTCTGGTTCAAATGCGGACAAGGCATTGGATTCTGGGTCATCAGTTGACTATATTCCAGCTATGCGTGAAATTCTTCGGGACAAGTGGTTCTGGCTGATCGCCGGAACGGCGTTATTGCTGCGCGTCTGGCACCTTTGGCATGCGCAGCAGAATCCGACGTTTTGGGCCCCTGCCGTGGATCCCCTGTGGTACCATCAGGCGGCGCAGCGCGTGGCAGACGGCGACTTCGGGCCGTGGCCGCTGTGGCGGGCTCCGCTCTACCCCTGGCTACTGGGTGCCGTCTATGCACTCGTCACCAATGATCTGGTTTGGGCGCGGCTGTGCAACATTGTGCTCCAGCTTGGCGCTGTCGTATCACTCTATGTCGCCGTTGCTCGCCACTTCTCCCCTGTCGCAGCGCGCCTTGCCGCCGCACTTCTCGCCGTCAACGGCATGGCGATATTTTTCAGCGGGGAGATTCTCTCGACCAGCCTTGAACTGTTTCTGTCCGTGCTCGCGGCAGGGAGTGCGCTGGAGCTCTGGCGTACGCGCACGTTCAGGTCGGCGGTAGTTTTCGGTGTCGTGTGGGGTTTGGCCGCACTGACGCGACCCAATTATCTCATGGTCGCACCGGTCGCCCTATTCGCGGCCTGCTGGCCCATCCGCGCGAGAGTCTGGAGGACGGCGATGGCGGGTCTGGCTATCCTGCTGCTCACCATCGCGCCGATCACAGCGGCCAACTGGATCATGGGCGGCGAGCCGGTTATGATCGCGACCCAAGGCGGCGTCAACTACTGGATTGGGAACAACCCAGCGGCGGATGGGGTCTCGGCAATTCTCCCCGGAGCGGATCGCTTCTGGACCATGGAACAAGCCGCAGCAATCGCCCATCGTGAAACCGGAGAGTATCTTGCCCCCGGTGCCTTGTCAGATTTCTACTATGACAAGGGGCGGGCCTTTCAACTTGCTGAACCAGGCCACGCCCTTCAACTCATGGTACGAAAGGCGCTCTTGTTTTTCAACCATTTCGAGGCATCCAATAACAAACACCTGACCTACTTCTCCGCGCAAACCCCGGGCCTTTTGGTGTTGATTCAACTGAATTTTGCGCTTTTGCTGCCGATTGCGCTATTGGCGCTTTGGTCTGCCCGGCGGTCCGAGGCCCGCTTGCTCTGGGTGCTCGTGCTGGCCTACGCGGCGACGGTGATCCTGTTCTTCATCGCGGCACGATTCCGGATGCCCGTCGTGCCATGGCTGTGCATTCTGGCGGGCGTCGGGGGTGCCGGGTTCGTCTCGCTTGATTCCAAACCCCGGCGCACTGCACTGCTTGCCGCGCTGCTTGGATTCGGCATCGTTGTCACCAATCCATTTCATGCGCGTGAACCGGATGAAGGCTCGGCACATTACATGGAGGGCAATGCCTATCTTGCGCTGGGCAATCTTTCCGCCGCGCGGACCAGTTTTCAGACTGCACAGACGGATGCCGGCTCACGGGAGCTGGCCATGCTCAACCTTGCGGTTGTCGAGCAACGGCTCGGTCAGGCGGATACGGCCCGCATGATCCTGCAGGCACTGGTAACGGACTATCCGCAATCTGCGCGCGGATGGAATAACTACGGCGTCGCGCTTGAACAATCCGGTGATAGCGCGGCAGCACTTGCCGCGTATCAGCACGCCATGCAATCCGACGCGGAGCTGCGTGACGCACGAGAAAACTATGCGCGGCTGCAACTCGAAGAGGGCAAGAAACACCTGCGCGCCCTCGAGTATCAACTCGCCCTTGCGCCGCTTAGCTATAGCGTAAATGCGTGGCCGTCCGCCACGGCCTACTACCATCTGGCCGTTGCCTACGGGCGCATGGGCCAGGACCGCCAAGCACAAGAGCAGTTAGACAAGGCGCTCGCGCTCGATCCTAATCATCTGCCTTCGCGACAGCTGAAGATGGGTGATTTCCAATCCCGAGCTGATTTGCCAATTCCAGCGCCTCAGCCAAAGTAGAGTCAAGCTCAAGCGCGCGCCGAACTGCCGTCTGCGCCTCCTGGGTCTTGCCCATGCGCGCCAGCAACAGGGCGAAGTTTGAATGCGCCGACGCTCGATCCGGCACGAGAGTCACAATATCATCCTGTAGAAACAGTGCGCGCTTGTTGTCACCGGCTTGCAGCGCGCGTCCGGCTGAAGTTTCCAAGAGCGGAACCCAGTCCGGATCGGCGCGGTTCATCACAAGCTGGTAGAGCCGCCAATGCGTCATGTAGAGATTGCCGCTGTTGACAATTGTCATGCGATGCGGCCAGACGGGGCGATTATCCGGGAACGTGCGCATGAATAGGCTGTCCGCGATCGGCAGGTGCAGCCACGCACTGTCTCGCCGCTGCATATAGAACTCTACGAGCAGACTGCGCAGGTCGTCCGGCGTCCCAGCCACAAAGAATTCGTGGTCGTCCCACAGCGGCGCTAAGTCGAGCGCATGTGCGCGCGTTGTGGTGATCAGCGGCGTCCCCGTGTGCTTTCCCAGCCGCGAAATGTGCTGCGTGGACTCGGTATATCGCGCGTAGACCATGACCGCGCCGCTGACAGACTGCACCGCCGACAAGAGTAGCAGAGCCGTAAGTGCGGTTCGAGTGTGAAGGTGCGCACGGTAGAGCGCGATCAGAAACAACGGCGTCACAAACAGCAGCAGGCGTGGCCCCCAATGAACGCCCTGCGACTGCGGCAGCATCAATAGCGCGACAATGAACAAAGCGGTGGCGAAAGCCATCGCTTGTTGTTTCCAGACTGAAGGTTGAACAACCAGCCAAAGCACCCACGGCAGCGCGAACGCCAGCGAGCCCATGTTGATCAGGGAGAGCAACGCCCACGGCTGCGACCACAGCCCGCGCACGACCCATACGCCATACAAAGCGACGCCGCCCCACGCGATGATTCGCAAAACGCGAACGCTGTTCACTCGCGCCAATTGCCACAGTGAAATCAAGAGCGCGACGACCATCGCGGCAGATGTCGCAGGCGACGTCCCCAGCGCCAGGATCGTGTCGTACGCCGCCAGCAGGGTTCCGCGCGACGCCGGCGCCTGCTGATTGAGTTGCCACGTCCGCATGAGTTCCGGATAGCCGCAAACCAATAACACAAGCAGGCCTGTCGCAACGGCCCCGGCAACAACACGGAGAAAATCGCCGTAACGTCTGGCGAACAGGAGCGCAAGCAACGCGGCAGCCAGCAGCAGGCCGTGTTCGAGCCGCAGCGCGGCAGCCAATACGATTAGTCCACCAGCCAAAATGCCCTGCAGAGTTGTCACCCGGTCCTTTAGAAACGCCAGGAACAGCAACGGCAGTGAGCACACTAACGCCAGTCCGTGTTCCCACGGGACCAGGCCATAGAATGTGAGCGGCAACAGCAGGAAGCCCCAGCTCAGTCCGGCGCGGTACAGGAGCCAGCCCGCCACAACCGCAATCGCAGCCGTGAGCACCATCAGCGAACGCCGCCCGCCGAGCGTCTCGACGCGGGCCAGCAGCCGCGCACCGGGCGTGAATCCGGGAGCGAAGCCGTGCTCGATGCGTTCGGCGAAGGGCGGAGCCATCGGCGCGTATTCCGCCGGGTCCGTCAACCTGCTCCGTAATTCTCCGTCGGCGATCGGGCTGCTCCACGGCGCCTCGCCGCGACGCGACGCCACGGATTTCAGACTGTCATCAATCGTCCAATAGCCCGTTGGTAACAGGATCGCGATTGTCGGCAGCAGAATAGTCCACAGCAAAAGAGCCGTGCGCGCGGAGATGATGTAACTGGTCATAGTGAGTGAAAAGGCCGCGGTCACTTTAATTCCCGCGGCCTTCTAATTCAGGTGTAGTAACGCGCGATCTTAGTTGAACTCAATGTCCAGATTCTGGTTGAAGAACAAAATCTCATTGGCAATAACCAGACTCACGGCGGGCACGGGACCCAGTATCGGATGCGTATACAGCTCGTTGCTCATGTACGCCAGCGGGAAAGCGAACAGCGCACTGCGGAAACGTGGCGTGGCCCGAATCCGCGAGAAGAACTGACCGTCCCGGAACTCAATCTCCACGGTACCGTCGTACTTGATGAAGTTCAACGCAATCGGTTCATCGTGATCCGCCGACAGCGGGATGAAGCGGTAGGTCACGGCAAGCGAGTCCGCGGTCGTCCACTGCCCGTCTTCCGATGACGTGGACGCGAAGATACGCCACTTAGGAACAAGCAGGTTCACACTGATGTTGCGCACTTCGCGGATGTCCGCATACGCATCACGCGTGACATTGTAAATCGAAATCGCCGTCAACAACGGAAGCGTCTCGTCCTGCGGCACCAGCGCCACCTCGGTCGGCGTCGTCAGCGTACAATCCACGAGACAATCGTAGTTCTCGACAACACTCGGGTAGAGATTTGTATCACTCGTGCACGAACGATAGTTGTAAATCGTTGTAGAGAAGTCAAAACTCTGCCCGGCGTTCGAACGGCCGAAATATTCAATTTCCGGCGCGCATGTCACGGAATCCGTGAGGTAACGCAGACGGCCGATCATGTCTTCGTTCAGATTCAAGTCCGGGTACTGCGGGTCACCGGCCACCGCGCCGCCGAAATCATCCACGCCGGACGATACCGCGTTGGCGCTGAAAACAGCCTTCGGGCGCACGGCAAAGACATTGAAGTAGTCCCGCAGGTACAAGTTCACCGCGCTGTTGCCCGCAGCCAGACCATTCGACTTATTGAATGCTCGACGGCCCGTCAGCAGCACACTGCCGCCAATGTCCATGTAGTCGGCGAGCACTTTGTTGTAAGTAGCGGCCTGAATCGGATTGCGTTCGGTCTGCACATTGTCGTCGTTGATTACCCACACCGACGCAAACTGACTGATGAAGTCGTAGGACAGAACATTGCCGGCGCGATTGTCGAACCAGACGATGCTATCCATCGAAAACGGGCGGATCGGAGGCAAACCGGGACGCTGGGCAAATGGAGCAAGCTGATTGGCGATGTCTACCGCCGTACCGATTACGCCGCTGCGCCCGTCCGAGCCAACATAGTATTGCTTCAAAGTGTCGGGATGAATGCCACCGCGGGACGGATCGGGGCCCGACAGGGCGCGATTTTCGTCCACGATCAGCAACTGTCCGGCCAAAGTCGGCTTGACCACGGTAAACTGGGCGGAGCCCGGCGTGTTTGACTGCGTGAAGCCGTCGTCGCGCACCCGCAGATAGAAAGTATAATCGCCTGTTTCCAAACCGTAAAGCGCGATCTGTGTCTCGCCACCCCAGTTGCTCCAGCCCGCGCGGTAGCCTACCACGTGGTTACTGTCATTGCGCACCGGCAAGGCGATCGAGTCGCCCAGCGCGTTTACGAGCGCGTAGCTGAATTCAAGCGGTATGATATTGGTGGAACGCGAGTCCGGGTCGCTGCCCTGCCACAGCAGACGCACACCCGTGTAAGTAATGGTCAGCGTGTCACCGACCATCTGCGTGTCGGGAATCGCGATATGCTCTTCGTAGTCCGTGCTGGTCGAATTGGACCAGCGCAGCTTCGGCGTATCCGGCGGCAGGTTTGTGCGGAAGAAGGTGCGTACCGCGACCTGCGAGCGCGCGTCCAAGTTGTCAATCGCGCGCACCATGAAGACATGTTCAGATATCTCGCCAATGTCGGTCAACAGGTAGATCTGGCCGCTGGCCGCCTCCGTGAACAGCCACGCGGCATCGGGCAGCCCGTCCACGTATTCTTGAAACGCGGCGTCACCGGCGCGGTAGGCCGCCAGTCCTTCGGCACTGGCGTCATCAAAATATTCGAATCCCGTGACGAAGCCGTCCGGATCGTAGCCCTGCCAATGCACCTGCGGAGCGTACGAAAACTGCGTGCTGTCTTCCGGGAAATTGACAAAGCGCGCCGTCGGCGCCTGATTGGCGTTCGGCGTGTCGTCTTTGAAACGATCACAGCCCGCTATCAGACTGAACAGCAGTCCGGCGCACAAAAGTAGAACGTTCATACGTTGCATGACACTCTCCGGAGATTACAGCAGGTTCTTCTTGAAGCGATAGCCAAGCGAGAACCGGTGAATGTTCTCGAGAAATGAAACGCCCGTGAAGGCATAGTCCATCGTCAGACCGGCCTTGGGCAGATTCAAGCCCGCGCCAACCGTCGCGCCGTTGCCGAAAAACGTACCGTTGCGGCTGAACAGCGGGAACTCGTAGAACGGGTTGTTGCCGCTGGCGTCTTCGCCAGCGTTGATGTCGTCGCGATACTCGTCCCACGACGCGCGATTCCAACCGTTGATCTTCTTGCCGGCGCGCAGGAACACGGTATTCATGTAGCCGTATTCCAAGCCGAGGTTATAGACCTCAAGGTTGTCATTCGGGTGCGACCAAGACAGCGCCGCCAAAAGCGAGTGCGTGCCGAGCGAGTCCGAACCGTTCCACCACTCGCGGTCGCCGCTATTCAGGACGTACATCGAGGTGCCAAACGTGAAGTTCATCGGCAGCGGAAATTCCTCTTCGACAAATTTCATGTCCGGACCAAAATTCGAGGTCAGCATCGCCAACCGCACGCTCTTCCAGCCCGTGTCGTAGAACGTGCCCAGATCGGCCGCCCAACCCGTCGCGGATTCGTCTGCCAGCATTTCGCTGACAATCTTAAGCGTGCCGCCGACCGAGAACTTGTCCGTCAGCATCTGGCTGTACGAGGCGCCGATGGCAAGATCGGCAGCCGTAAACGTACGGCCGGTGCCGTCGGGACGCTCGGGTGTGGTTTCCTTCATCTCGTCGGTCGTCAGATAGCTGACCGAAGCCGCGAAGGTACCGTCCCACTTCTCCATCGGATGCGTCATTCCCAGATAGCCGTACTGCAAACCTGCCATGTAGTCTATCCAGCTAACAATTGCCTCCGGCTTGTCCAAACGAGCCAACGCGCCGGGATTGTGCCAAATGGCGCTGGCATCGGTGGCCACGGAGACGTAAGCCTCGCCCATGCCGACGGCGCGGCACGACGGGCTAATCTTCAAAAATTGTACGCCGGCGGTGCCGACCTTCGCCTGAGCCCACACCATCGAGGGGGCCAGCATCAAGGCCAAGAGCAGTCCGAGGTTTCGCCAACGCTTCATGAGCACTTCCTTCCGTCGCTGAAGCACGATTCGTATCTAAAGGTTAACGGATAATCACAAACTTGCCCGTCGAGATCGAATGATCTTCCAGATCCTCGACGCTAAACAGGTACAGCCCAGCCACCACCTGCTGATTGTTGCGGGAATTCAAGTCCCACTTCTCCGAATTCAGGCTGGCCCACGAACTGCGGTCGCCGTCCTCGTTGTGCGGAATCACCTGCACCAGATCGCCCGCCGTCGTGAAGATGCGGATCAACGCGCGCTCGGGAAGGTTCATGAACTCGATGCGGCGGTCCACCTGCGGATAGAAATTCGTCGTTCCGTCGTTCTGGTTTTCCCACGACTGTCCGCGATAGTCCGATGTATAGTCCTGATAGGCGCGGTACGGATTCGGCACCACGGTGACTTCACGCTTTGCAGAGCCCGCCGGCGCCAACAGCACCGCATTGGCCGTCGCGCGTGTCGTCAACGGCGTCAGACCGGATTTCGGATCACCGTAGTCAAATGCGGTGATAGCGTAGTAACGCGGAGCCAACTTCTGCGCCGGTACGCGGAACTCGTACACACCCTCATAGTCACTCATTACATCGGCAAAGCCCGTGTTCGGGCCCACCGCTTTCAGCCTGCCATGTACGTTCAAGATCGTCGTGTCAGGCGGCAGCGTATCACGGCCCGCCTGATCCACGGGGATGGTCATCATGGAATCCGTGCCATCCGCGAAATAGGCGAAGTCAATGCGGTCAAACTGCGCCACCAGTTCAAAGTCCTGTTCCTGATTCACCGTGGCGACGTGAATGCGATAGCCTTCAAAGTCCTGCTCACGGCTGAACGGATCGCGGTAGGTTTCGCTCTCGGACGAACTCTTCGACCAGCGGATCACCACTTCGTTTTCATTGAGCATATAGCCCAATCCGCCCTTGTAGCAGTCGCCGTCAGGCGCATGGCGGACGATACCGCCGCTGTGCTGACCCGCATTGCTCGTTCCCGGAACACAGTCCAACAGCGCCGGAATCGGAGGAGGAGGTGGTCCCGTGAAATCGGGAATACCGTCGCCGAAATCCACAATTCCATTGCCCGACATCCAGCCCATGTCCCACGGCCCAAGTTCCAGCGGGTGGAACGCGTTGAAAGCGTAAACAAGGTCAGGCGGAACTATGTCGTCTTCGGTCACCACGGGGAACGGGCTGCGCGTCTGCAGAATCGCATTGTTGTCCACTGTGTCTCGCCGGCCGTTGCGTTCACCTTCGTCGGGGCCTTTGTACCAACCCACGAAGATCTCAGCCGTCAGTGATCCGAGGGTGTTGGCTCCATGGAAGTACGTCACCGGAATACTGTCCAGACCGATGGGGATCACGCCAAACAGACCGTCCTTACCGACGTCTTCACCGTACCAGCCGTCACCGGTTTCCAGAATACCGTCGTCCTGCGACCCGTCAGCGTCCACGATAGCCACGTCGCCGTCCAGACCCCAGTCGAAGATCGGCGTATCAAACATGCGGTTGTCGTAAACGTCCTTGGCCCAGCGCGCGTTGTCCTTGAGATCGGCGAAGTTGAACTTCGCGGTGTCCAAATTGCTCGGCGAAATCTGCGGATTGTTCGGATCGTGGAAATACTCACCGGCCACGTAGGCGATCGTCATCTTGAACTTCTCGCCCGGATTCAAACGGTAGATGCGGTTGCCCGCGCCGTCCGTGAAGTCGTAAATGCCCAGCGGACCCCAAGACAGCAGGTAGCGCGTGTCGTAACCGTCGGCGATGTCCTGTGCGGTTTGATCATCCACAGTACCCAACTGCGACCAAGTTTGGGGACGGCCTTCGCCGTAGCAATTCGTGTCGGCCGGTACGAGTCCCGCGCGCAATTCGTCCACGGAAGTCTGCCAGAAGTCAAATTCGCAGTTGCCCATCAACTGATACTTGTGCGCGTCACCGACCGGCGTGCCGTACGTGGCCGTCCAGCTCATTCCCATACTGTCGCGATTGGCGTACGCTTCCCACGTCGGGCCGTAGTCCAGATTGATATCCGAATTCGGATTATACCAGTTGAATGACGTGAACAGACGTGGATTCGGCGCGCGAATGACACGCGTGCCCGTCACATGAGGCACAGTGAATGTGCCGCCAAACGTCTGATCCGGATAGCCGTCGTTATCGGCAATCCACGCCACGTCAATGCGAACTTTGGTCGTATCGCTATTCGCCCCGATTTCGTCCACTTCACGGATGAAGCCGCACACGTCGTCGGTGTGCTCATTGTTGTCGCCCGCGACGCCGCAGTCGGCGTCAACATAGAGACCGACGTACACATTCTTCAGGAAGTTCGACGCGATATTCTCGATTTCGTAGTCAATGATGATGAAATCTTCGGCGAACGCCTGGCTGAATGAATACGATTTCTGTCGAATCTCGATACCGAGCGGTTTGTGCGGACCGTCCACCGGATCGTCTTCCACAAACAGACGGTCGGTCAGCGTATCCGCCATCGAGCAGATGAAATCCTGATCGGAAACCGCGTTCGGATGGTACACGATTTCACCAAAACAATTGGTGAAGCCCGGACGGATGGATCGCTCCTCAATGCCGCCGTTCGGCGCTTCGGGAGCGTGGAATTCGTTAATGGACGGATTCTGCCAGCCGTCGGTGCCCACCGACACGCGCGTCGTAAAGAACCCTTCCTCTTCAATCAGCGCGCCGACCCACAGGCCGCCCTGGAACAGGTACTGCTGATCCGAACCGCCCGGGAATTCGCACTGCGGCGCCCAGTTGTTTGGCGGACACGGATCCTCAAGAGCCGTACTTTGGGACGACGCATCGTTGCCAAAGTAGCCGTAGTTCGTGACATTCATCCACATCTTGCCGGCATTGTGGACGCGGTTTTCATCCTGCGGATTGGCTACGTCCAAACGGCCGCGAATTGGACCGCGAACATCGCCACCCGAATAGGGCGCGTTCTTGGCCAGCAATACAGGCACGCAAAGACACAGCATCAACAGGGCCGACCAGAAAAATGTGTAGGTATTCCTGCGCATGTGCGAGAACCTCGAGGATAGAAAAGGCAGGCAGACGGCCCGTGCCGTCGCGTTCAAATTAGCGAATACTATTAGCGCTGCGCCAGCAACTGGCGGCGCAATCCGTTACCAACCGTCCCGCCACGCGGGCCGCCCCACGCACCGATGTCATTACGTGATCCGTCCGCGTCATTGTACTGCGCGTCCGGGTGCCCGGCGTTTTCACACGGCGAACCGGCGCCCAGCCGGTAGCCCGCCGTGAAGACAGGATCGGCGCTGATGCCGTTGCCCATGTCCAGAGTGCTCGGCGAGTAGTTCGCCGGCGAGGCATCGCGCAAGCCGTTGTTCCAAACGTCATTGTAATCAATAAACGGCGCCGAAGAAAACTCAGCCAGCAATCCAAATCGACCACAACGCGTCACGATGTTGTTCAACAACGTCGGCCGTGAGTTGTCCGTCATGTGAATCCCATAGTAACCGCACTCGTTGATCGTGTTGTTCACGATGCGCGGATGGGAGAAATTCGTCATGTAAACGGCCGTCGCCGAGCAGGCTTCCACAACCGTATTGGTGATCTCAACGCCGTCTTCAACGAAGCTCATCTCAATGCCGCGACCGCGCGAACCGCTGATCCGCGTATTAAGAATCTTCGCCGAGGACGCGAATGAGCCGACGCCGTACGCGCCGACTTCGGTGAACGTACAAAGGTCAAACACGACCGCCGAGTCGCCGTTAATCGTGCCCGTCGCCACCTCAACACCGCCCAGAAAACCACCCGCAAATGTGCAGTTCTCGAAACGCACTCCCGCCTTATTGACGACAACTTCCTGATAGTCGTTAATCACCACGTGCTGCAACAACGACGGCGCGTCCCCGCGTTCAAAGAAAACCATACCGCTCATGATATCGTCGCCTTCGACTAAACACGGGCACAGCTCCACCGGAGCACTCGCCGTGCCTTGCGCCAGCAGCGTTCCATACACTTCAAAACGGAACAGCCCGGTCGCCTCAATCTTCGTGCCCGGCGCCATCGTCACCGTCACGCCGGGGGGAATCACCACGTCGCACGACATGCGGTAGGTCGCACCGGTCAAATCGGTTTCCAAACGGCCGCGCAACTCACCCGCCGCCTGGCGGTAATAGACCGTGCCCATGTCGGCCCGCGTGCCGTCCGGATCGTTAGCACCCTGCACGGGCCCCGCGTCTACGCACGGCGAGCACGACTGCAAGTTATAGTCGGCCAGAATCGTGAATTCGTCTTCACGCGGATCCACAAACAGCGGCTCCAAATCGATGTTGAAATGCGAGTCGCACGAGTCCAAATTGATGTTGATCTCCGTCGGATCACCGAACACCCGGCGCGTGCCCAACGACGTATCCGGATTGTCATTCGTCAGAATGAAACCCGGCGCGCTGTTATCCGCGATGCAGTTATACGAAATGCTCAAGTTCTCCGGGAAAACACTGGAGTCCGCGCGCACGCCCGAAGCGTCGTTGCGAGTCATCACGCAAAATTCGATTACGGGACGGCTGCTCCCGTTGGTAACAAACACAGCGTTGTTCTGATTCTGCGTGATCACGCAATGGCGAATCTCGGGGCTGCTGTTATTGATCGCCAGCATGCCCTTGTAGTTCTGCGCATCCCGGCCGCGGTCCGAAAGCGTATCCGTCTCGAAATACGCGCCGTAGGTGAAGATACAGTATTCAAACCGCGAGATGTCGGTGGGATTGTGCAGTTTGATGCCGCGCCACTGGCCCAAATCAGGAGCCGTATTGGCGCTCGTGAAGATGATTGGCGCCTCCGGCGATCCAACCGCATTGACCACACCCTGCACGTCAATCCAGTTGAGGCCGGCCACCATGATTTCCGTGCCGGGTTGAATCGTCACGGTAACGCCGGCCGGAATGACGAAATCCTCGGTGATGATCCACGGCTTGTCAGAACGCGGACCGATCGTCAAATCCGCCGTCGGTGACATCAGCGGCTCACCGTCACGATAGGGTGACGGTGCTTCCTGCGGATTGGACACGGGATCCGAACAGCCCCAAACCAGAAGCAGGGCCGCCAACGCAGCCGGAACAAATCGGCGCAAAGTTGCGAACATGAGTTGTATTACTCCAGAGAATCGTTTCTTTCGGGACCGCAAGGACGACTAAAAATCCAACTTCAAATGCAGCAGCACTTGCCGCGGCGGGAAGTAGTTGCGCGGATTGTGGTCTATGTCCTTGCCCAGGTTGCCATCGTCCGCTTCATTCTGATTCAGCTCGTGCGACGAGTCCGTCGCGTTACCGGTCTCAGAATAGATCTCGCGAACATTCTTGCGATTAAACAGATTGAAAATCTCAACACCCGTCGCCAGTTTCAGCCCACGGCTCAGCTCCCAGAACTTGTCCAGACGCATATCTGTCGTGGATGTCGCCTGCTGGCGAGCAGAATTTGCCAGAATCAGGTTCGTCGGTAAACCGGTCGTGTAGTTCGACGGCGTATACGGCAGGCCTGACCCGTACGAAAACTCCACCGTGGAAAGCCAATTCGACGGGAGCTTCAAGCCCATTAGCTTGGGGTTCTGGTCCTTGGCCACCATGAACGTCAAGAATGCGGACACGCGGTGCGTTTCATCCCAATTGAGCGGGTGCTCGTTGCGATTCTCCGGCACGCCGTTCAAACGGTCAAGCAGACCGTCCGCCGCCGCCGACTCCTTGCCGAACGCAAACGAGAAGTCGTAATTCGCCGTAAGCGCCCACATGCTCGAGAACTTCTTGTCAATCGAGAACTCGAAGCCGCGCGCGCGGGCATAGCCCAGATTGAAGTAGCGATTCAAAATCAGCGGGCCAATCCGCTCTTCCACGGTACCGATCTGATTGTAGACGTCGCGGTAGTAGCCCGCCACGTCAATCACCCAATTCTCCGCGAATTCCGTGCTCACGCCGACTTCATAGGACACCGTCTTCTCGTACTCGAGATTCGGGTTGCCGATTTCGGTGTTCGGCGAAATGTTGGCCGTGGCGCTGCGATAGAAATACTGGAACGACGGCGTCTGATAGTAGTGACCGTAGTTGAAGTACAGCTTCGACGCTGACGAAATCGGATGCGAGATACCAAGACGCGGTGCAATCACGTAGCGGCCGCGCTCCGCCAGCAAGGCGCCGGGCTGACCGCGGTCAACCTGATCCTGGAACTGCTGCAACAGGCCGTCGCCCTGAACAATGAAGTCCGACCGGATACCGGCGCGCACAATCAGACCTTCAAACTCCATCTTGTCTTGGAAGTACAAGGCGCCTTCCCACGGCTTATGCTCGTAGAAGTCACGCGTGCCGCCGCGATCCGGATACGGCGAACCGTCTGGCAACGGGAAGTCGGGATTATCGTAGGGCAGATCGGGATTCTGAATGGACTGCATGTCCAACTCACGGTACCGAAGTTCCAGACCGGATTTCAATTCGTGAAACTTGTTCACCTGACTTGTCAAGTCAAACTTCGTCGAATATTCAACCGAACGACGATCCTGCCAGAACGCCGTTTCGTCCCACTGACCGGGATTCAGGAAATCGTCCGGCTGAGGATCCCAAACGCCGTTTTGATTGTAATCGGAAAACGACTCGCCTTCATCCGCCTGGAAATTCGGCAAATCAAAGATGGGTTGCGCCATGTCAGCCGTGGTCCGGTTGATCCATGTCGAACGCCCATCAATGTAATGAAAGTACATCGGCATGAGATTCTCGTCAAAGCCGAGGTTCAACCATTCCGGTTCGCCCGCCGGGAAGTTCTCGAGCAGGTTGGCCCATGTATAGACCACTGGCAGTCGCGGATCCATGCCGTAGGTCAGGCTGGCCGGAATCGTAAACAGCTCGTAATCGTCAAACAGGTTGTTCGGGCCGTCATAGCGACCGTTGCGCGTCGGCGTCAGGCGACCACCAATGGTCGCGCCAGTCGGCAGGTCCAGGAAGACTTCGCCCGCGTCATATTCGCCGTTGAAGACACCGTCTTCGTCCGGCGAGTCAATAAACGGCTCGCCTGTGTCATACACAAAATCGCCGTCCAACAGGCCTTCGCCGGTGTCTTCCTCAGTCGCGTAATTTGTTTTCTTGTCAATCTTGCCGTCGGTATTCCGGTCGTCATAGCCTTCGCCGAAACCGTCATAGCGACCGTTGCCGTTCGCATCCTGGAACCGCTCGCCGTCCCACGTGCCGTTGCCGTTCCAATCCTGCTCGGCCAGTTGCGGCTCGGCATCGTCCCAGCGACCGTTGCCGTTCTGGTCCACAAACGGATCCCAGGAATCGTATACGCCGGGGTTATTCAAACCTTGAGAATTGGCGCGATCTACCCACGGCTCGGCCTGGTCAAACACGCCGTTGCCGTTTAAGTCCACCCAGTCTTCGCCACGGTCCCAACGACCGTTCTCGTTGTTATCGTCGTAACCTTCACCCTCGCCGTTGTACTGGCCGTCGCCGTTGGCGTCGCGGTAGCCGTCGGGGATGCCGTTGCTGTTCACATCGGTTCCGCCGCCGCCGCCGCCAAAACCGCCGCTCGTGACGATCCGCGCATCTTCAACTTCCGTATCGAGCGTAAACTCGTCGGGATTCTTGCCGCGCGGCTGCACTTTAGTCGCCGTCTTGAACCGCGAGACTGACAATTCATAGAACGTCGTCTGGGACACGTTGTGCTGGTACTGCAAATTGTACGAGTCGCGGATGTTGCGCGAATAGGGCCGGTTGGCCACGTCGTACTTGTACTGCCAGCCATAGTTGCCCACGATCGCCGCTTCGCCGTCGGGATAGATGTCCCACAGCGAATGCTCGCGCGTATACGAAAGATTGAGTTTGCGCGCCGCGTCGAGCTTATAGGTTAGCTTCCAGAACGTCGAAAAGTCGTTGGACTGACGCTCGGGAATATCAAAACCCAAAGCAAGGTAGTCCGTCGCATCGCGATTGATCGCGTACGGAGTGTAAGTGTTCGACAGCTTGGCTGTACCCGACGTGAAGAACGACAGCTTGTTCTCTTTCAGATTGAACAGCTCCTTAACAAACGGCACCGGGCCGCTGAAGGCGTAGTCGTACTGGTCCTGATCAAAGCTGTAGTTGTCAAACACGCGGTCGGAACGATATTCGATGGTGCCGTTGTAGGCGTCCATCTTGCCTTCCGGAGTCGTCACGCGAATCAGCGCCGACTGGTAGCCGCCCGTCGAGGCGTCGCCACCGGTGAGGATTTCGATTTCCTCAACGTTGAGTGCGCTGGTGTTGATCAATCGCTTCGAGCTGTTGTACAGCGCGTCGTTCTTGGAGATACCGTCTACCTCGTAGCGAGCTTCCGAATCGCGGCCGCCGCGAACGTGCAGACCACCGTCCGGGTCAACCTTGAAGCCCGGCTGCTTGGCAATAATGGTCGCCACTTGACCGCCGCCGAAGTTCTGCAACTCCGCACCCGTCAAGCGGTTCTCCTTGCCAGCTACGTCAAGCTGCACGGTCTTCTTGCGTTGTGTCGTGATTTCGACTTCGCCAATCTGAATCGCTTCGTCGAGCAGCGTCGCGTTGACGGTCGCCGTACGATCCGAACCGACTTCGACTTCACGGATCTCTTTGGTGCCGTAACCGAGACTCGAAACCCGCACCGTGTAGACGCCCGGTGCAATACCGAGAATCACATAGCTGCCATCGGGGTTCAGCACCGAAGCACCCTGCTTGGTCTCCATAACCTGTACGGCGGCGCCGATAATCGCGTCGCCATTGGCGTCGAGAATCGTTCCGGAAATCTTGCCCGTACCGGCCCACGCCAGCGATGTCAGCAGCAGCAGTGTAATAACGGATGAAAATGTAGTCAGACAACGCTTCATGTGAAAATCCTCATTCGCTGGTTCCCCGCACACGCAGGTTATGCAACTTTTGGGAGGTTTGATAAGTCTATGCAATTGGGGGACTCCGCCCATGCGGAATCCGAAAAAAATACTTTCAATCGCCGAGCGGGCCATAACCTGGGTCGGGCCTCCGGCCCGACATCAGCGGCTCCCCGCCGGAATCCGCCTACCAACCTGGCAGACGTTGCAACTCGTTGCGAGTTAACCGACGGACGCGATTGCACTCATCGAGGCGAACATGCTCTCTCAGCCGAAACGGGAAACATCCTGAAGTCTCGATCTTTGCAAACTCCAGCACTGCATAGATGTCATCGGCTGTGCCATCGTCATTCACCTGCACCGCAACGAAAGTCTGCGGTTTGTAGCCAATTGACAGTACCCGTAATGTGTACAATCCGGGAGCAACGCCGAGAATGACAAAACTGCCGTCTGGGTTCCGCACCGAAGCGCCCTGCTTCGTCTCGACAATCATCGCGGCCGCCCCAATAATCCCCTCCCCATTCTCATCCACCACCGTCCCCGCGATCTTCCCCGTCCGAGCGAAAACCGCCGAGACCATCAGGAGGCAAAGCAACAGCTTCATAGCATCCTCCTAAGTGAACCGTCTAACGCGGGCCGAACCCCTTCCGCCCCTACATGTTCGCGATAATTTCCGTCGCGAATTCCGAAGTCTTCAGCTTCGTCGCACCTTCCATTTGACGGTGCAGGTCGTAGGTCACGCGCTTCTTGGCAATCGCACCTTCCAGGCCCTTGACGATCAGCTTCGCGACATTGTCCCAACCGAGATATTCAAACATCATCACACCGGACAGAATCACTGAACCCGGATTGATAACATCTTTGTCCGCATACTTCGGCGCCGTGCCGTGCGTGGCTTCAAACACCGCGTAAGCATCGCTGATGTTGCCGCCCGGTGCCAATCCTAAACCGCCCACCTGCGCCGCGCACGCGTCGCTCAGATAGTCGCCGTTCAGGTTCGGAGTCGCAAGGACATCGTATTCATCGGGGCGCAACAGCAGCTGCTGGAACATCGAGTCGGCAATGCGATCGTTGAGCAGCACCTTGCCCGCGGGCAGCTTGCCGTCGTGCTTGTCCCACAAGTCCTTCTCCGAAATCACGTGCTCCGGGAATTCACGCGCCGCCAATTCATAACCCCAATCACGGAACGCGCCTTCGGTGAACTTCATGATGTTGCCCTTGTGCACCATCGTCACCTGCTTGCGGCCCTTGTCAATCGCGAATTGCAGCGCTTTGCGGATGATCCGCTCGCTGCCATATTTGGAAATCGGCTTGATGCCGATGCCTGAATCGTGGCGAATCGTCTTGCCGAGCCCCTTGATGAACTCGATGATGCGCGCCGCTTCGGCCGAGCCCGACTTCCATTCAATCCCCGCATACACGTCTTCCGTGTTTTCGCGGAAAATAATCACATTCAATTTGCCCGGTTCTTTCACCGGAGCCGGCACGCCTTCAAACCAGCGCACGGGCCGGACACACGCGTACAGGTCCAATACCTGCCGCAACGTCACATTCAACGAGCGAATTCCACCCCCCACCGGCGTCGTCAGCGGGCCCTTGATCGCGACGATGTACTCTTTGATCGCCGTCAGCGTGTCTTCGGGCAGCCAGACGTTCTCACCGTAAACCGTCAGCGACTTCTCGCCGGCATAGACTTCAAACCACACAACTTTCTTTTTGCCGCCAAAGGCTTTCTCGACGGCGGCGTCAAACACGCGCTGCGATGCGCGCCAGATATCCGGGCCGGTGCCATCCCCTTCGATGAATGGGATGATGGGGTCGTTAGGGACGACCAAGCGGCCCTCGGCGACCGTGATCTTTGATCCGGTTGCCGGCGGCGTTAATTTGTCGTACAAGGCAGTATTCCTTTGACTAAGGGGATGCGAGTTCCTCGCATGCGAGCAAACCTACGGCTGTGCGTCTGTTGAGAGGCTGGAGTGGCATCACGGCGACCCCGGGTGGCTACCGTAATGTGGAAGGGGAAGATGCATGAGCGACCGGCATGACCCTTACCGGAAGCTATTTATGAGGCTTGGTGTAGCGCTTAACCACCTCCTGCTGCGAGGCTTACACCTCGAACAAGGCCCGTTAAGCTGACTTACGAACCTCTAATATACCGAACAGCCCCAGGAATGTCAACTCCTTAGCGTTACACGAAACACTCCCTCCATTCACTATAATTGACTATTCTCAATTGATTTGACTGACCTGATTCCAACAAAAAACACCGCTGCGAGGGCGGTGTTAACAATTTTGTTGAATCAGACGAGGCAGGATGATTCAAGTTGAACAAGATACGGATTCAGTCACCGAGAACCGGGAAGCAGGAGCTAAGTGAGCCGTGCAGGGGCCGCAAGCAGGAGCAGAGGAAACCGTGCCAAAGCCCTCGGTAACTGAATCCGTGTCTTATTCAGAGACAGACGATATGTCAAGATTGAGAAAGGCCGGGCCACACGACTCCAGGTGCAAGGTAAGGAGAAGTGCGTCGTCACAAAGATGCAGGGAGACTGGGAAGAAGACCGCGCGCAATGACGATGGTCATCGTGCGGCCACGGCTGCCTCTCTCATACTTGGGAGGGGGGATTATCCCTTGGTGCCGCGCAGGATAACCCTCCGTTCCAGATCATACCCGGCATGGGACCCGGGCGAAGGGGACTGTAGCCCATTCAAGAAACCTGTAAGGCAACGCATGTGCCACGCGAATTCCCAAGCCTTAATCTAATTTTATCAATCGTTAAGATTTTTGACCGTCGCAGGAAAATCGTGCAGAGCGTGCATGATGTCCGGTTTTTGCGCGAATTGGCCAACGGACATCGTACCCTCATATCTCCGTTTTTCAGAATCACCGCGTCCCAAACGAACGCGGCGGCCCTCCCAGTGCCGCCGCATTCACCAAATCTAAACTGACAGCGGCCTATCTCACCAGCACGAGTGGCACGACCTTGTTAAGGCCAGCCGCACGAACGCGGGCAAAATAGCTGCCGGTAGCAAAGCCTGCGGCATCCCAGTCGAACCGCACGACGCCAGCCGCCGCAGTGCGCGTAAGAGTCTCGAGCAGACGGCCATTGTTGTCCCAGATGCTCAGCTCCACTGCGCCCGCTTCCGGAAGCGTGAACTCAATCGTCGTCGCCGGATTGAACGGATTCGGATAGGCGCGCACCGCGAAATCCTGCGGCAGCAACTCCGCCCCGCTCCAGGTCGCCGTGACCAACCGCTCACGCAGCTCTTCCCGCTGGCCATTGACATGCACAAGCGTCAGGAAGTACGAATACTCGATCTGCGCCGTCACCTGTTCATCCACGAACGCATACTCCCCGCCGCCCGCCGAATTACCCCGCGCCCCTACCGTGTGAATCCGCTCGAACGTGTTGTCTTGCCCCCGCCATAGTTCAAAGCGCTCAACCGCCGTTTCGCTGGCCGTCGCCCACGAGAGCGCGATACCATTGGCGCGAGAAGTCGCCCCGAAGCTGAGCAGCTCCACTGGCAGCGGTCCGTCCAGTCCTACGTCAGGCAGCAGTTTGGCTGTGAACATCCGGGTGACTTCGGCATCGGGTGCTGGCGAGTAGCCGGTCAGCGCGTAGGCGCTCGTCGCGGTCTGGATCATGGCCAGCGCCGCATCGTTTGAAGTCGTTCCGAGGTTCATTTCCCAGTAGAATTGGCCGATCTCGTCCACCTTCATGACGTAGGCTTCTTCACTCGCGGCATCGCCGTCCGAACGGCCGCACAGCACTATCCCGCCATCCGCACTGGCCAGCACATCCGTCGCGACGTCAAATCCGCCGTTGTCATAGAGCGTCTGCCAGACCAGCCCCCCCGCCGAGTTCGTGCGAATTAACAGGATGTTCTGATCCACTGGCACGGTCGTCTGCTGAAAGCCTCCGAGCACGAATCCACCGTCGGACGTGATATCAATTCCAGTCGTCACTTCGTCGTCGGCGCTTAGAAAGAACGCGCTCCACAACGAGTCGCCGTTCGCATCGGTGCGGAGCAGCCAGGCATCGCGTCCGCCGAAGCCAAACGACTCCGTGACAGCCACAATGGCGAATCCCAAGTCCGGAGTCTCAACGGCTGCATAGGCCACGTCGCTGGCGGCGCCGCCGTAGGTTTTGCTCCAGAGCACGGCACCCGCCGCCGAGAACTTCACCAAATGCACATCTCGGCCCGAGGTCGCCCGCTCCTTGTAACCGACCAATAAGAAGCCATCATCGCTCGTACGCAGAATGTCGAACGGCACCTCATCGTCGCCATCGCCAGTAATGAAGCCGCTTTCGAGCGCGCCTGTCGCGCTGATGAAATAGAGGCGAAAGTCGGCCGGCCCACCAAACGCACTCAGCAAGGCACTCACCGCATAGCCGCCGCCGGTCCGGTTGGTTATCCCGGTAGCTTGTTCGTCGGTGGCATCCGGCAGCGCCACGGTCCAGTCCGTCGTCCCGTCGAAGAAGGTCTTGAGCAGATAGACATCGTAGTCAAGGCTCACGTTGGTATACCCTGCCACGACGATCCCACCATCCGGCGCCTCCACAAGGGCCTGGCCATCCAGATCGCTCCCGAGCACGTCGAGCCTCGACCAATCCACGCCCGGCGCTTGCGCCCAAGCCGAACTTATCCACAATACAATCAACAGTATGAACCACATTGCGCGGCACCTTTCCTGAGGCTTCACGATTTTGCATCATTCTCCTGCACGGGTCAAGCTAATATAGACCTGTACAAGTGGTTTCGCAATATGGTAAGTAGATTTAGTAGGTTGCCAAAACGCAACAGACCACGCCGAGGCGTGGTCAGGGGGGATTTCACGAGAGCGGCGTCAGGCTGCTTTTTTTCTTACTTCAGCAGCAGAATTTTCGCAGTTGTGAGGTGATCGCCGGCGGTGGCGGAAATGAGGTAGATGCCGGTAGTGAAGGTCGCGCCATCGAAAGTCATCTCCGCTTGGCCGTTTGTTGCGGTTAGTTCCCTTCTTATGATCTCTTGGCCGAGAACGTTGTGGATGCTCAGATCGACAGTTTGAATGTGCACGGGCAGCATGACCGATATGCGCGTGGAGGAGTTGAACGGGTTGGGATAGACGGAAAGAGCCACTTCTCGCGGAATTCGCGGGCGACGTGTGACCGGAGTTCCGGTACGCCGGGCGATGAAGAGCTGGGCGGCGCCTGCACCTTGTGGCCAGTTTCTTCGCGAATCGAAAATCACGTATGAACCATCCGCTGGGCAACTCGGGCTGCTATCCCAGAAGGCCGTATTGATGGTCGTATCGCAACGGATCGCATTCCCAAAACCTGTGTCGTTACGCACAGCGTAGAAGACATCCAGTTGCACTGACGGGCCTCCAAACATCCCATAGACAAGAGTCTGCCCTGAGTCTGTCAAGCAAGGATGTCTTGATCCATTTATTTGATTCAGGTGGGGCGCAATAATGATTGGCTCTGACCAGGAGCTATCCGGTTGCAAGCGGCTCGTACACATGACTTCTTGACCAAATAGCGGTCCCGGTCGGCCATCCGAAGTGAACACAAGCGTCGAGTCGTCAAAGCTGATCTGCCCGGTGAATTCCTGTCGAACATTCACAGGCTCCGGCAAGGCTTCCCCGACAGTCCAATCATCCCATTCCGGACCAGTTCGATATGAGACAAAGAGGTCATAAGACGAGCCCGTCCACTTCACATAATACAGCCGCTGCCGGTCAGAGGTAATGGATGGACTCAAGTTGCGCTGATTATTGTTTACATTCGGCCCGGCATTGACCGGTGTCGTCCACGTCGAATCGTCAATTCGCTCCGATATGTAAACGTCATCATCACCGAATAGGCCGGGGAAAATCGTCATGCAAAGCACTTCCCCATCTGCTGAAACAGTCGAATAATAGAAACTGCCCTGCGGTTCCGCGTTTATCGGGGGACGCATCAACACCGGCTCCGTCCATTGCCCAAATGCCGCTGCTTGTACACACAACAAAATCGCGAACCCCACCAGCTTCAGGATTCCCTGAATTCCGGGTACGATTCGCGATCTTGTTTCAATGCCGTTCAACCGTTCCATAACTCCCGTCCGATAGGTTGCGCCGGGGGATATTAACTCAGCAACTTCTTATGCGCTTCAATCAACTGATCGACGACGGCGGGGTCGGTCAGGGTGGTCGTGTTGCCCATGTCGGAGTATTCTGCTTCGGCGATTTTGCGCAGGATGCGGCGCATGATTTTGCCGGAGCGCGTCTTGGGCAAGCCCGGCGCGACCAGCACATGCTCAGGCACCGCAATCGCGGAAATTTCGCGGCGCACGTGTTCCTTCAACGCGCCCAACATCTCGGCGTGCGACACCTGCTCGCCCTCCGCACTCGGGACGACGAAAGCGAAGATCGCCGTGCCTTTGATTTCGTGCGGCACACCGACGACTGCGGCTTCGCTGACGAGATGATTGCTCACGAGCGCGCTCTCGATTTCCGCCGTGCCCAAGCGATGCCCGGCGACATTGATGACATCGTCCACGCGGCCCGTTATCCAATAGTAACCGTCTTCGTCGCGGCGCGCACCGTCGCCCGTGAAATACAGGCCGCGATAGTGCGAGAAGTAGGTGTGGCGGAAGCGCTTGTGATCACCCCACACCGTGCGCGCCATGCCGGGCCACGGACGGCGAATGCAGAGGTGGCCGCTGACGCCGTTGCCGTGAATCTCTTTGCCGTGTTCATCCACGAGCATCGGGTCCACGCCGAAGAACGGCAGCGTCGCGGAGCCGGGTTTCAAATCGGTCGTGCCGGGCAGCGGTGTAATCATAATGCCGCCCGTTTCCGTTTGCCACCACGTATCCACCACCGGACACTTGCCCTCGCCGACGACGTTGAAGTACCACTTCCACGGTTCGGGGTTGATCGGCTCGCCGACGGTTCCCAAAATTCGCAGGCTCGAGCGGTCATATTTCTTCACCCACTCGTCGCCTTCGCGCACCAGCGCGCGAATCGCGGTCGGCGCGGTGTAGAAGCTGTTGACACGATAGCGCTCGACGATGTCCCAATAGCGGCCCGGATTCGGGTACATCGGTGTGCTCTCGAACATCACCGTCGTCGCGCCGTTGGCTAACGGGCCATAGATGACGTAGCTGTGTCCGGTGACCCAACCCACGTCGGCCACGCAGCAATAGACGTCGCCGGGATGATAGTCGAAGACGATCTTGTGCGTCATACTCGCGTAGAGCAGATAGCCGCCCTGCGTGTGCATCACGCCTTTCGGTTTGCCGGTCGAACCGGAGGTATAGAGAATGAAGAGCGGATCTTCGGCGGACATCCACTCGCAAGGGCAGGTGCCGCGCTCACCGGCGAGCGCTTCGTGCAGCCAGATGTCGCGGCCCGGCTTCATCTTCACCTCGGTGCCTGTGCGCTCGGCGACGAAGACGTGTTGACGCTCTCGATGCCTTCCACCGCATCATCTACGATCGCTTTCAAGGGAATCGCTTTGCCGCCGCGGCGGCCTTCGTTGGCCGTAATCACCACCGTTGCTTGCGAATCGAGTATCCGGTCGCGCAAGGCGTGCGAGCTGAAGCCCGCGAACACGACGGAGTGCACCGCGCCGATGCGCGCACAGGCGAGCATCGCATACGCGAGTTCGGGAATCATCGGCAGATAGATGATCACCCGGTCGCCTTTGCGCACGCCGGCGCGTTTCAGGACGTTGTCTAAGCGCGCGGCTTCCCATTTCAATTCGCGGTAGGTGATCGAGCGGCTCTCGTGCGGGTCGTCGGCTTCCCAGATGATCGCCACGTCGTCGGCCTTTTCGGGGAGGTGGCGGTCGAGACAGTTAAACGCGACATTCAGCATCGCGCCCTGAAACCACGTCACCTCGCCGTTCTCAAATTCCTCTTCAAGCACCTTGGTCCACGGGTGATACCAGTAGAGCGATTGCGCCTGCTCGGCCCAAAACTGCTCGGGTTCGCGAATCGAACGCTCGTAGAGCTTGGCGTACTCTTCAACCGAGCGGATGTGCGGACGAATCGGCCCCTTGTAGGGGTTCTTCAGGATTTCACCGTGAGTGGGATGCATGGGGAGGGAAGGGGACTGTTACGGCGTGGCGCTCGAGACGACGTGATAGAAGGCTTGTGAGTTATCCGGTGTGATCAGTGCGAAGGTGTCGGCTGTTTGCACGGCGATGGTGAGGAAGTCGTCTTCGGCGTTTTGAGCGGTCATGACGCGGTAGAACGGTGCGCCGCTGGAACGCCAATTCAGATGCAGATCGCCGTCGTGTGCGGTGATGGTTAGCTCGGTGGGAGCTTCGAGGCCGCTGTCGGTGTAGCGCCAGATTTCGCCAGTCGTCGCGCACATCCACGCTTCCAGCGCGCTGTTCAGGCGCACGCAGCGCAGGCGCGACCAGGTGTTGAGCGGATAGGGATTCCAATTCTCGCCGCCGTCGTCGGTGTGCAAGACCCAGCCGCTATCACCAACGCAGATGCCGTGCTGTGCATCGGCGAAACGGATGGAGTACATCAGCAGCGTATCGCCGCTCGAGTGGATCGTCCAGTTTGCGCCGCCGTCGTAGGTGCGCAGGATGTTGCCCGCCACGCCGCAGGCCCAGCCGGTGTCGGCATTGAGGAAGTAGGAGCTGTAGATGGCGCGGTCTATGCCCGGGTTTGCTGCACCTATGTCGTGCCCGCGTCGTCGGTGCGGAAGATGTTGCCATTGACGCCGGTGATGTAGCAGGTGTTGGCGTCGAGGGCGAAGGCGCTTTGAATTTGATCGCCGTTGCCGTTGCTTTGCGGAGTCCACGTTGCACCACCGTCGCTTGTGTGGACGATGGCGCCGATGCGGCCTACGGCCCAGCCGTGATTGGCGTCGGCGAAATCTACGCCGAGGAGAATTTGTGAGGTGTTGCTTGTTTGCGGAGACCAATTCGCGCCGCCGTCGCTGGTGTGCATGATGGTGCCGCTGTTGCCGACGATCCAGCCGTGGTTTTCATCGGCGAAATCCATTGAGAAGGTGGCCAACGTGCCCAGCGCGTTGCTCGGGGCCCATGTATCGCCGCCATCTTGTGTGGAGATCAAGGTGCCCACCGAGCCGCAGGCCCAACCGGTATCCGCATTGACAAACGCCATGCAGGCCAACGTATTCGTCGTGCCGGAAGGCTGCGGCGACCACACTTGCGCGCAAGCGGCGGTGCAGAGGATGAGGAGGGTTAGGAGTTGGGGCATTGGGGGGGTGAAGGAAGCGGGCGGGTGTAGGCTAAGTCTATGGTTTGCGTTCACGCGCTAACATTGGTCGGAACGGAAGTAGTCGGTTTTATTTGACTTGGTGTTTTGGCTTGTGACGGGAGGTGCGAGGGGGGAAGCGGGGCGGATTGCTCCATTCGGAGCTAATATACGAAATTTTGAACGAATGTGCAATTTGTTTTAGTCTTAGCTTTAAAGAAGGGCACCCGCAGCGGGGCCGCCCGCGAATCAAGTACGTAAACGTGAACCCTTAAACAACTCTCCAAAAGGTACAAACATAGTGCCTTCTTCGGCAAGAATGCGTTGCCTTTGGCGCAAGAAATCTAACAGGCTAACCTGTTCCTGCAGAATGGCTATCAGGTCGTGCCCATTCATAACAAAAGAAAACCGGTTGCTTGCCCCTTACAATTGCTATTTTGGCTTCTTCTGACACTCCATTAATAGCAAGTAGGACTCCACGCGTGAAACTGGATTTACCCTCAATCTTCGTTCTGAAAATGCCCAAAGGTGCCACTGACAGCTCATTTCTTTCCCACTTGCCTCTTAAGTAGGTCTCATGGTCCATTTCGAATGATCCGTCAATCTCTTCACCTGTCCTCTAAATACTGGTCGAGGAATTAATCCACTGATTTGAAACAGTCTATCCAACAAGTTCTGCAGTTTGATTCCTGCGGATTGTCGGTTTGAGTCCTGCCAAAGATCTATAAACAACGCGTAAAGTTGATGCAATTCTTCTCGATACTGATTCGACTGAGTTTCTGCGATCTTTTCTTTCGATTTCTCTCGAATAATTGTCTCTTTTGCTCGTTCAGATTGATCAACAGAAAGAAGATTGAGAAATCGTTCATCCCATAATTCCGGGATTTTGAACTCTAAGTCTATCAAATGGGCATTGATCAAGTCAATCTCTCTTCGTAGAATAGGATTGTTGTTCCTCTTGCGATATGAAATTCCCTCATTAACAATTTCAAGTATCAAGTCACAGAATTTGTCGCGATGAAACTCGTATGTATTCGAAAGCATTGTCGTTACCATTGGATGCTTACTCGTCTTCATCCAATAGTTCGCAATCCCATGCTTCTCGGATATCGACTTAAAACAGACGTAACCCTTACCCCATTCGGGTCTTCCGGACCCGGGAAGGAAGTCTCTTAGCACTAGGGCCAATTCGCTAAGTGCGTTGCGCTGAGAGGAGAAAGTGCCATTCTAACACGAGGTATTGATTTCGACTTCCCTTCCTCCCTACACCACAAACGTCGGCCTGCCGAAATACTTCGGGTCGCCGGTTTGGATTAGGTCGTTGGTGTTGATGTCTTCTACGAGGCTGGCTTCGTCGAACCAGCTCTTGGGGGGGAGGTGGCCCCAGAACGTCGCGCGGCGTTTGTCGTTGATGCTCCAGCGGACGGGCGGGACGTCCCAATCGGTGAGCAGATAATCGCCGGTGTAAATTTCGATGCGGTTGTTGTCGAAGTCGCGCAAATAGAGAAAGAACGCATTCGACAGGCCGTGACGGCCCGGGCCGCGCTCGATTCTATCCACCAAGCCCATGCTGGCCAACACGTCGCAGGCATCCAAAATCGACAGCCGGTCATAGGCCCAAAAGCCGACGTGATGCAGGCGCGGGCCGATGCCGTTCATCATCGCGATGTCATGCACATTCGGTTTGCGGTGCAGCCACGTGGCCCACAGATCATCCGTCTCGACACAGCGCCAACTGAAGCTGTGATTCTTCGGGGAATATTCGCCCGGGATGCGCGGCTCGTCGTTGGCCGCGGTGTATTCGCTGCAATGAAAGCCCAAGCGCTTGGTGTACCACTCATAGGCGCGGCGCACGTCGTGCACCTGACAATTAAAGTGGTCAATGCGCTGAATGCGCGCGCCACGGTGCTCGTGGTACTTTTGCAAACTCCAGTCGCGGCGCTCCATCGAATAGAAAAAGTGCAGCGGAATGCCGTGCGGGTCCTGCATCGCGAGCGTGCGGCCCATGCCGAACTTCGCGCCGGGCTCGAGCCACTTGTGCGCGAGGCCGTCTTCGCCCGCAATCCACGCCAGCGAATCGAGATCGCTCTCACGCTCGACCTTGAAGGCCAAATGCGCCAGACCGGGTTTATCGGACCGACGCAAGACGAGTGAATAGGGATCGCGCTCCTCGATATTGCCCAGATAGAGGCGCTCGGAATCGCGATGCACCAGCGTGAAGCCGAGCGCGTCCACATAGAAGAGTTTGGCCGCGTCCAAATCAGTGACACGGAATTCGGCGTGCGCAGTGCGCAAGATGTTGGGAGTCATGGCGGAAAGTATGAGGGATGAAGTATTAAGTATGAAGTCGGAAGTCAGAAGTCGGACAGGGGCACCCGCGGCGGGTACCGCCGCGTATCAGCGACCTTATGCGGGCTGGGCGTGGATGTACTTTTGCTTTAGCTCACGGAAGCTGATCAGGCGCTGCTGTTGGATGTCCCAGACGCTTAGGAACATCGTTTTGAGGCTCGAGGGGATCGTGACTTCGAAGACGTCGTGGAACTCGGGGTTCTCGTTGTAAATTTTCTCAAGGCGGTAGTTCGGAATGCCGGGCGTCAGGTGGTGAATGTGGTGATAGCCGATGTTGCCCGTGAACCACTGCAAGACCTTGGGCAGACGATAAAACGAGCTGCCCTGCATCGCGGCGCGCACGAAGTTCCATTCCTGATCAGGCTTCCAATACGTGTGTTCAAACTGATGCTGAATGTAAAACAGCCAGATGCCCGCGCCGCCGGCCATGTAGAGCACCGGCACGGCGATTTTCAACACGGGAAGCCAGCCGATCCACCAGCCTAACCCGGCAAACGTCAGCACCATCGTGAGATTGGAGATCACGACGTTGCGCTTGTCGCGCTGGCTGTACTGCACGGGGTCGGACCAATGGCGGTTAATATACAGCAGGAGAATCCACGGGCCGATCAGCAGGAAGACGAACGGATTGCGGTACAAGCGATAGCGGAAGCGGTCGAACTTCGAGAGCTGCAGGTACTCATCCACGGTGAACACATCCATGTCACCGATGCCGCGATGATCGAGGTTGCCGTTGGTCGAGTGGTGAATCGCGTGCTGACGCTTCCAATAAAAGTACGGCACCATCGTGAAGAGACTGCATAGATAGCCGACGCGGTCGTTCCACTTGCGGCTCGGGAAAAAGGCGTTGTGGCCGCCGTCATGCTGAATAATGAACAGGCGCACGGTAAATCCCGCGGCCAACAGTGAAAGCCCCAGCGTGAGCCAATAGGAGTAGCTCAGGCTTAGATACATCAGATAGTACGTCGCGAGCAAGGGCAGCAGCGTGTTCGCCAATTGCCACAGCGAGATACCGATGGAGGGCTTGATGTACGGATTGAGAATGGTCAGCAGATCGTTCTCATTGTTGATCTGCCGGGGCGCGGGTGCGGCGGGCGTAGTGCGCTGACGCACGCGCGGCTGAACGGTGATTTCGGTGCTGATAACGGGCCTCGGAATAATTGGAAGGTAGGATTCAAAAAGTCAGAAAGCCGGAACGGAATGCTCCGACGTAGTTGCGAACAGGTTACCCCGACCAAGGGTCGAGGAAAAGCTGCGCGTCGCCGCCCAGGTCTTCGCGATCCGGCGCGGCTTGATTGAGTTTGCCCGAGAGATCGTAGTAGCGGCTCTTGAAATAGAGAAGCGGATGCAGCGGTTCGATGCCGCGGTGCAGGGCGAGCACACGGCCCACGATAATGTAATGGTCGCCGCCGTCGAGCGCCTGATCGACGGAGCAGCCAATGGCGGCCAGCACGCCCTCGAGGCGCGGTCCTCCCTCCCACTCCACAAAGCGGAAAGAGGGCTCTTCACCCTCTTTGGATCGCCCGGCAAAATGATTCGAGATCGCGACCTGCTCATCGCGAAGCATGTTAATTGTGAAGCGCGACCCGGGCTGCAAGTGGGGCGCCATCTGCGCGCGCTTGGCCACGCAGAAGATCACGAGCATTGGATCGAGGGACAACGACGTGACGGCGTTGGCCGTCATGCCGTGCGGGCCCGTTTCGCCGGGCGCACTAATGACGCAAACGCCGGTCGCGAACAGACCGATCGTGTCAAAATAGGTACGAGGATCGAGCGGAGTGCGGTAGTCGGTCATGCCGCGGTTCAGCGCTTTGCGCCGGCTTCGCCTTCGGCCTCGTCGCGCATCTTGGACAAGAAGTGGCGAACTTTTCCATCGCCTCTTTACGCGGGTGATTCTTCACCAACGCTCCGGCCATGCGCACGGGGTCGCCGAAGAAGAAATACTCGTAGAGCGCCTGTCGCGTGCCGAATGCTGATACCGACGCATCCCAGGCCAAACGGAACAGGGGAATACGCTCGTAGGCGTCTACGCGCGCGCCCTGATAGTACTGCTTGATCTCTTCCTTGAGCGGGCCGTTTAGATCTTCATGTGTCGGCATGGCGACCAAGCCGCTGGCGCCAAGCTGCTGAATGATCTGCACGAGGCGCGGATAGGTGCGCGGGAACAGATTGCGGGCGGCGTCGAGCGGGTCCCCACGCGGGACGCATCACGCCGTATTCGTCCATGTGGCAATCCGCTTCAGCGGCGCGCAGGAAGGCCTTCATGGTCTCGTGCGTCACCCACAGGTCGGCCAGCTTTTCATGAACGTGCTGGAACTGCTCGATGCCGATCGAATCTACCATCAGCGAGGCGAGGCCCAGCAGGAACTCGCTCTTGGCGATGTTCTTGCAGAGCACCTGATGCGACATGTGCACGACCGCGCCGGAAGCGGCGTAGGCCTTGTTGCAGACATCCACGTTCTTGTACAGCAGGACCTTCTCCCAAGGAACAAACACGTCGTCGAAGATCACCACGGCGTCCTGTTCCTCGAAGCGCGCGCCGAGCGGATGATCGTAGCCGTTGGGGTTGTAGCTCACCGTCTCGCGGCACTGGAACTTCAGGCCCGGCGTGTTGGAAGGAATACAGAAGCCGAAAGCGTACGGCGCGTCTTCGGGATTGCTCGTCAACAGCGTCGAGGGGAAGACCATGATTTCATCGGACACCGGCGCGGTGGCCAACATGCGCGCGCCGCGAATGACAAAACCGTCGGCGCGCTCTTCTTTAATGCGCGCGCCCATGTACGGGTCTTTTTGAGCCGCGACCGATACCGCGCGGTTGGCCTGCGGATTGATCAGCGTGTGCGTCATGCACAGGTCATGGCGTGACAGGTGCCTGTGCAGAGTCTTTGCATTCTCCCCGAAGCGCGGGTCCTGTTCCGCCAGGTACTTCCAACCGCCGGCATACGAGGCCATGGCACGATTGAGATAGTCCGGCGAACGCCCCATCATACCGCAGGTGAATCCGGCAATGGTCAACATGCACTCCGACAATTTGCGGATGTCGTCGGCCGTACGCGGAATCATGTAGGTGCGCCCGATTTGCTCGCCCGACTCTTCGTCCTTGACCAGCATCACGTCGGGGTTCTTCCATTGCAGGTCGTAGATATCGGCCAGACTCTGCGCGTGTCCCTTGAACTCGGGATGCGTGGTGAAGTCGGCGATGCGTTCGCCGCGATGGTAGATCTCCGGCGGGTTGTTCTTAAGATGTTTCAGAAAGTCTGCGCCTGTGCGAGCGGGCATGTCGGTCTCCGTCTATGTGCTGGATTGCGTGAAGAACAGTGGTTTGAAAAATGCGCTTAGCGGAATGAGCGGCCGCCGGAGTGACGCGTGCATCCCCACACGCCGCAGCTGCATTTGCGCTTAAGAAACTTGTTGTCGGGATAGCTGCCGATCTCCGTCGGCTTCAGATTCGTGCGCGTCGTCGTGCGGTAGCGGTAGGCTTCCGGGTTGAAATCGTTCTCCCACGAACACCAGCCCGGATTGTAGGAACCCGACGGGCTGTAGTAGTTGTTCGTCGTGCTGTTGTAGTAACCGCTGTTGTAGAAGAACGACCCGTAGTTCTCAACATTGAAGCCGCCGAGCTGCGGATCGCCGGGCGAATTGGTGTAGGCGCGCTGGATCTCTTCGACATTGCGGGCCTTCTCGTAGGTCAGGCCGATGATCCACTCGGGAAGCGCGTGCAGGTCGGTGTCGAGCGGCCAGACGGCCTTGACCTTTTTGTAATTGTGTGTGCTGCCCATGGCTTCGAACGCGCGAAAGCCAAACGCCTTGAGACGCGTCGTGTCGGCGAACTCCGGCACGTAAACCTGGCCGACGACCAGTTTGATGCCGTTAACTTCAACTCCCTTGTAGCCATCCGGCGGCGGCAGCAAGACGCGCTTGGCTTGCGCAACCTGCATGCTCGCAGCTATAATCAAAACTATCGTGGCCAGTCGCGTGATGAATGTTTGCATCGTTGTACTCCTGTGCCGATAATAACCGATAATAGAATATTTAACAGAGTTATTTCGAAGAGCCCATCTGCGGCACGTGCGCGGCCTTCAGCGGGACGTGGACGGACTTGGCTTCCATGAAGAATTCCTTGAAGGAGAGCTCCCCGCCTTCGCGGCCGATGCCGCTCCATTTGGAGCCACCGAAGGGCAGGCGGAGGTCGCGGACGTTTTGCGCGTTGACCCAAACCATGCCGCACTCGAGCGCCGCCGCGACGCGATGCGCGCGTTCTATGTCGTTGGTCCATACGTAGCCAGCGAGGCCGTACTTGATGTCGTTGGCCTGACGCACCGCGTCCTGTTCGTCGTGAAACTTCATCACGGTCAGCACCGGGCCAAAGACCTCTTCCTGAGCGATGCGCATGTCGTTGGTCGCGTTGGTAATCAGCGTCGGCGCGAAGTAGTTACCGTGGCTCTTGTCAACCGCCGAGCCGCTCAGCGCGAGCGGGTGATCGCCGCCGACGAGCACCGTCGCACCATCGGCACGCGCGACGTCCATGAAGCCGCGCACGCGCTCCCAATGCTCGCGATGAATCAGCGGACCAACCTCAGTGGCCATGTCGTTCGGATCGCCGACCTTGATATTCCGCACGCGCGCGGCGAGCTTCTCGACGAATTCGTCGTGGATGCTGTCCTGCAAGAAGAGCCGCGAGGCCGCCGTGCAGCGTTCGCCGTTGAGAGAATAGACTTGCCACAACGCGCCGTCAATGGCGCGCTCCATGTCCACGTCGGCAAACACGATGTTCGGAGATTTGCCGCCAAGCTCCATCGAATAGCGTTTCAGCGTGTCCGCGCCGTTCTTGATGATAATCTGGCCCGTCGTGGTTTCGCCCGTAAACGAAATGAGATTGACCATCGGATGCGCGACCAACGGCGCACCGGCGGACTCGCCGTAGCCATGCACGCAATTGAACACACCCGGCGGGAGATCGGCCTCTTGCATGATTTTGCACAAGTGCGACGCTGACAACGGCGACCATTCCGCCGGCTTCAACACCACAGTGCAGCCACTCGCCAACGCCGGAGCGACCTTCCACGTTTCGAGCATGAAGGGAGTGTTCCACGGCGTAATCAAACCCGCCACGCCGACGGGCCGATAGATCACATAGTTCAGCCACTCGTCATTGACCGTGTACGCGTCGCCGCGCAATGCTTCCAACTGATCCGCGAAGAAATAGAAATTGTCGGCGCGCGGGGAATCGCGCCCTTGGTGATTTGCGCGCGCGGAATGCCGGTGTCTTCAATTTCCAATTCGGCGACCGTCGCCGCATGCTTCAAAATCAGATCGCCGATCGTGCGGATTTTTTTCGCGCGATCCTTGACCTTCATCTTGGACCATACGCCGCTGTCGAAGGCGTTACGCGCGGCCTTGGCCGCCGTGTCAATGTCGGCGGGCTGACCGGAAGCGCAGTGACCAATCACCGAATTCGTGAGCGGAGTCAATATCTCAATCGTCTCGCCGCCATGTGACGGGACGAAATGATTGTTGATGTAGTGGAGTATGGAATGCATGAAGAAGAGTCAGAAGTATTAAGTCAGAATCAGTTTCCGGCGGGGAAGTTCTACGCTAAACCCGCTCGCTGAAAGAAGGATCACTTGCCCAGAATCGGCGAGAGCACCTGATTGCCCGGCACTACTTTATTTTCCAGGGCGCCGATACCTTGGATTTCCAAGCGCATCACGTCGCCGGGATAGACGTGCGACAGGCCGGCCGGTGTGCCGGTCCAGATTTGATCGCCCGCTTCGAGTGTCATGATCATCGAACAGTATTCGATCATCTCTTCCAACGAGTAGATCAAATCTTTTGTTGTGCCGTGCTGGCGCAGGTCGTTGTTGACGTAGGTCTTGAGTTCGACTTCGTGCGGCGAGCCGAATTCATCGGCGGTCACAATCCACGGCCCAATCGGTCCGAACGTATCCCAGCCCTTCCCGATCAGCGGTGGACGGAAATACGGCCCGATGTGATCGCGAATCGTCACGTCGTTGCCAATCGTGTAACCCTGCACATAGTCGAGCGCGTCCTTGGCTTTGACAAAGCGGCACGTACGCCCGATGATCGCGACGAGTTCCACTTCGTAGTGCATGTACTCGCTCTTGGGCGGCATCAGCACATTGGCCTTGTGCCCAACGAGCGACGACTGCGGCTTCAAAAAGATTGCCGGGAGATCAGGCTTGGCGAGGTTGAGCTCCTTGGCATGGTCGGCGAAATTCAGTGCGATGCCGATGACTTTATTGGGCACATTCGGCGGCAGCCAGACGACCGCGTTGGGATCATGCTCCGTACCGTCTTGCGAGTGCAGAGTGCCGTTGCGGAACACTCCCTGATGTAGTTGGCCGTTGGCGGCCCAGCGTGCGAGTTTCACGAAAGGTATTCGGTAAGAGGTGTGAGGTATTTTCTTCTTTGCTTCGACGGGGAACCGCGCTTCGTCGGATTCTCTTCAGGAGAATGTGGTTTATTCCGCGCGGCGGGCAGGTTCATGCTCTGGAGGGGATAAACACTTCACCCGCCCGCCGACAACGGATTAGATCAAATTGTACTTCTGCATCACGGCGCGCAAGCGCTCCTGATTGGCGGAGCTCATTTCGCACAGCGGCAGTCGCACTTCAAACTGAATCTTGCCCATCCAACCCAGGCCGGTCTTGATGGGGACAGGATTGATCTCGAAGAACACCGCGTCGTTCAGCGGCAGCATGTGGTAGTGCAGCTCGCGCGCTTCTTCCCACTTGCCCTGTTGCACGAGATTGTACACATTCGCCGTCTCGCGCGGCAGCAAATTCGCCGTCGCACTCAAGAAGCCCGCGCCGCCGATGGCCAAGATCGGAAAGCACAACAATTCAATTCCCGAATAGACCAGAAAGTCCCGTCCCATCTTGTGCAACAGCCGGTTGATGTGCTCGAAATCCTTGTTCGATTCCTTCACGCCGACGACATTGGGACATTTCTCGACGACACGCGCAACCGTCTCCGGTTCGATATTCACCGCCGTGCGGCCGGGAATGTTATAGAGAATCACGGGAATGCCGACTTGCGCGGCGATGCCCGTGAAGTAGCGGTACAGCCCTTCCTGTGACGGGCGATTGTAGTACGGCGCTATCAGCAGCAGCGCAGAGGCGCCGAGCTTCTCGGCATTGCGGGAGTACTCCACGCCCTCCGCGAAGTTATTCGAGCCCGTTCCGGGCATGAAGGGCACGCGCCCGGCGATTACTTCATGGGCGACGTGATGCACGCGCATGCGTTCGGCATTCGTAAGAGAGCTCGGTTCGCCCGTCGTGCCCGTCACGGAAATCCCGTGCGCGCCGTTTTCGATTTGCCAGTTAATCAGATTCTGCAGTGCCGATTCGTCTACTTTGCCGTCACGAAACGGAGTCGGGATGGGGACAATCGAGCCGCGCAGGTGTGAAGTTTTCATCTATTTGATCAGGTGGAGACGTTGAGTGGAAGCGTATTCACCGGCGAACAGGCGCGCGTAGTAGAGGCCGCTGGCCTGGCGCGCCGCAGGCCATGTGATGCGATGTTCACCCGCGCCGATGCGCGCATCAAGCAAGCGCGCCACAAGTCGCCCCGTCACATCGTATAGCTCCAAGCGCACGTCCGCCGCCTGCGGCAGTGCAAAGGCGAGCGTCGTGGACGGATTGAACGGATTGGGATAGGCCCGGTGAAAGGCAAACTCGTGCGGCAACTCGCGGGGCGCGGCGCCGATCGGCGAAGCCTGAAGCCGCGGAGCCGCCGCCCAAAAGCCTGTATGCAGCACCTGACCGGTCGCGCTGGCGTAGCGCGCCACGGCCTGACCAAGTGTCGCGCGCAAAACAGCGCCCGTTGCCGTGGCGGCGGTCAACGCGCCATTGGCCGTGACGGACAGCGGCAGCGCCGCCGGTTGCGCATGCGCGAGCGTTGTCAGCAGAAGCAATGCGAGAAAATACTTCATCGAGACGGTTTCTCGGTTCCTTCGAGCGCGCCGTCAAGTGTCGGGATGCCGTCCAACATGTGCGCAGGATAAAACGTGGCCGTCACGTTGCCGTACCATAAGCGGTCGCCGCCGACGCCCTGCGTCGCGCGCGCATTCAAGTAGAATGTATGCTCGCCCGCCGCCGCGATCTCAAAGACCGTCTTGACATAGTGCGTGGCATCATTGTTCACATACGTCGGGAACTCGGCGGGGACGCTGTGCAAGCTGTAATAGCCGACGTTTGGTCCGCCGCTGTTCTGCGTTTCCGCATGGCAGAGCTGGATACGGTCGGCCGTACCCTGCGTGTGCGAGACTTGCAGCCAGATGCTGGATTCGCAGATCACGATCCCCGTCCCTGAACATTGCACGGCGGCGCTTAGACCTTCGTAACTTTGCCATTCGGCCGTCAGTTCCGTCGTTGCACCGGACAGATCCGTGGCCAGTCGCGGGAGTTGTGCCGTCAAACGTAAGGTGTCGCCCGCATGCACCCAGCTCAGGCCCGGCCCAGCGTCGAGCACAATATGATCCTGGAGGCCGTTCAGGCTGCGCACGGCCACGGAATCATCCACATCGCCGCTGCGCAAACTATAAGGCGAAGAGACCAGTCTGGCGCGCGGGCTAAACGTCCCCGCAGTGGACGCCGTCTCAAGCCAGTAATCCCGGTCAAAGGGCAGCGTAAGGGCACCGTTCTCCCCGAGCAGAATTTCAAAGACTCCGTTGACCGTTGTGACGGGACGGTTGACCGACCATAGGGCTGTTCCGCCGGTGGCCTCGGCATAGATCGCGAACGACATGTCATGCGTCCCGTCATGCACAGGCAGACCCTGATCATCCGTGAGAACGCCCTGGTAGCTAATCAGCTTGGGCACATCGGCCCACAACGCACATGTACATATCAGCAATGCAAAGTAAGTCCAACGAGTGACGACGCGCAAGGGGAGTTCTCCAAGTTAGCTTCCCAGCCTAAATTATACGAACAAATCCCTGAAAATGAAACCTTTAGTCGCCCTCGGATGGCACCGACACGCCTTGTTCAATAGATTATTAAATATTGAGTTATAATCCCAACGCCCGGACATTATCTTCCCGCGCCCGCTTCGAGAGGCGGTGGCATCCGCGGTGGGTATCAGGCGTCAAGAACAGGTGACATACGAAAGGTGCCCTTGGCCGCAAACGAAAGCGCCGGATGACCTGATGTCATCCGGCGCTATTCGAGATTCAGTTTGCCTTACCGATCCGTCTGATGGCCCATGAAACGTGGGAGCAGCTTGTTGTCTTCCACGTGGCACTCGGCCCGCAGATACTCCGTAAATTTCCCGAATGCATAGCTAAAGCGAGCGATGGACGGCGGGCAAGATTCCTTGCCCTTCAGTACGGCTAACTCCCGGTCGAGTTCGTCCGATAGCATCAGTAGGAAGTTGTGGTCCGCCGCGGCGTTGCGCGCGATGTCCGCGTATTCACCGACATACGCTTCCTCCGAGTCGCCACCGCGTGCGCCGCCATCTTTGCTTGATAATGGGCAACAGCAAATACTGCTCGCGGATCAGCCACGGCAGCAGCGCATTGCGCCATTCGTCGAACCGCGCCAACACCTGACTGAGTTCATCGCGATGGCTGCCTTCGCCCACGAGCATCCGATCCGCACGTCGTTCCAGTTCGCGGATGGGGCGACTACTGATTTCGCGCTGCATCTCTGCGACCTGGTTGATCACTGTGTGTGCGTCGGGTTCCTCGGCATCGCCGGCGGTCACGTCCTGGCCGATGGCTCCGGCAGACGGCGACGCGGCGTTCATTCCATCTGCGGCGACGGTCGCTCCGGCGTCCGGCGTGCCGCGAAGTTGTCGCCCGTGATCCGGTGTGCCCAGCACCGGCCGCGCGAAACCTGAGCGCAGCATACTGATAAGACCTAACATTCGTCGTCCCTCTGGTTCGCTTGCCACCCATCCCTGCCCATGCGCCAAAAATATACGGGCATTCTCACAATGTGTCAAAATCGGATATTCACATCTAAAGGTCATCTAACAAGATAGAAAAAGTCGCCTTCGCCATGATTGTCCACACCATCCACATACACCATTTTAGTGAAAACTTGAGGAGGCTTGTGTTCATGTGTCAATGTCACACAACTGACCCTCGCAAATATCTAATAAATTTATGTTTATAAATGACAACGTGCAGGCCGCACGAGACAGAGTTCGGGTGCGCTATTCAATTCCATTCTAACTAATAATCATAAATTGATCGTTATCGTGTTGCCGTGTCACAACGTTTGTGAGTCGTAGACGACGCACTGTTCCTTACTGAAAGGAATTTGGCGCCCTCCAGATAGGACTATGATCGTGCAGTTACCTCAAAAAAAAACGGGCGAGGCCACCGCGAGCCTCGCCCGATCTGCATCCGTGTACGGAAGCGACACCTGCTTGCGCCCGTACACGTTTTGACTTGAGGCTCGCGGCACGGGCCTCACTTGGGACACCCTCTGCCAAGGGCACCCGCTCCCGCTTGGGAGTTACTTGAGCAGAACCATCTTGCGGGTCTGCGTCAATCCGGCAGTCTCCAACTGATAGAGATAGACTCCTGAACCCAACTGTGAACCATCAAATTCGATGGTCTGAACCCCGGCACTGAGTGACTCATTGTCAAGCAGCATGGCGACTTCTTGCCCGATGACGTTGAAGACGCGCAGCGAGACGCGACTGGCCTGTGACAAGTCGAACTGAATCGTGGTCACCGGATTAAACGGGTTCGGGTAGTTCTGGTAGAGCGCAAAGGCCGTCGGCAGCGCCGGGCCGTCGGTCGGAACTGATGTGGTCACGAGCGGCGGCATGTCGGTCGAATCCACGTGCAATACCGGCCAGTCGTTGCGCCAGAGCGGCATGTTCGGAATCGAATCAACCGGAATCCGCTGATAATGCACGGGATTCAACGTCGGTACGCCGGTCGGGTTGTTGCCCACCGCGCCGCCAGCATCCAGATCGAGAACGTAGAACATGTGCAAGAACTTCACGCCGCCGCTCGAGGTGACTTCGGTCGCGAGTGAGGCGTCGCGTTCGTGCATGCTCTGGCCCGGCGGCATAAATTGGCCGGTATTCGTGTTCGTCACGTTGCGCGCCATCGTCCAGGCTACGCCGTCGTTCCACGACTTGGAGATCCAGATGTCCTGCATGGGCACGCCGCCTTCGGACCAGTTGGCCGAATCCGCGCGCACGAAACAGCAGTAGAGCCTCGCCGGTTTCGTCGTCAATCGCCAGATTAGGACGCTGCAGCGTGTATTGCCAATCGCCCAGATCGGTGGCCCAGTTCGTATCAAAATAGGCGGCGGTGTGCGCAAAGATCGGCGTCATGTAGCCCATGTCGCTGCCCCAATGCCAGATCTGCGATGAAAAGCGCGAGATCGTGCCTTCGAGCGAATAGTAGTGCACCGTCGTGAAGGCAATATGAATGTCGTCGTTGTTATCCAGAATCACCGACAGGTCGGTGTATGTACGGAACGTGTCCATGTCACAGATCAGCGTGTCGCCTGACGCGCAATCAAGATCGGGCGGAATGAAGTTGGTGATATTGACTTCATCGCTCCAAGTCTGGCCGCCGTTTTCCGACACGATATACACGATATCGTTATTGTACTGAGTCGGATTGTCGTTCAAGTCGTCGCGGCTTTTCGACCACGCGATGACCACGCGGTCGCTGATGCGGAGCACGCAACGTCCGGTGAAATGACCATCACGGTATCGAGCTCCAGCAGCTCCGTCGTGCCGTTAACGCCCTCCCAGACAATTTCTGATCCGAAATCGCCGTCGAACTGCGGTTCACCGCGCGAGTAGTAGATGCGCTGCGGATCACCGGCCGCGCCGGAAGCCGGATTCTCCGTTGAGACCATGTGAAGTTTACCGTGGCGATCCTCGGCGATTTTCGGCCAGATGATCTCCATTTCCGCGCCATTCTCTTCGAGATAACCGGGTTCAAAAGCCGTGTATGCTCCCGCGCGGGCGATCAGGTCAATAGACGAGGCGGAATGCGCCGTGCCGCCGGTGGTCAGCTCTTCGTGGAAACCCGGAAAGAAGAAGCCGTTGTCCAGTGAAACGCCAGTAACATAGCCCGCGCGAGTGGAGCCATCTGCCTGACCGTTGTTGATCGTGAATGATTGCGTGCCGGGATCCCACACGTTGTAGTAAACGTGGCGTTCCGATGAACTCGAATTCAAGCCGTTCGTCCAGGTGATGTGGACGAAGCCCTCGGCATCCACATCAATCATCTTACCCGTCGTTCCATTATGCTGGAAGTCATACCAGGTTGTTCCCCCGGCGTAGGCCGTGCCCACCAGTTCATCGAGCGCATCGCGCTGTGGACCATAGCGCGTCGGATCGGGGATGTTCGAAAAGTGCGGCTGTTCCGAGCCGTCCACCGGTTTGACCGCGGTCAGCGGTTTGGTCGGGGGAGGTGCGGCCAGTGCGGTGCTTACCAGCGCCAAAAGTAACAGAACGTGTAGAAACCGTGTCATTGTCAGCCTCCTGCAGCGGTTGACCCGGGGATTGTGCCCACCAAGACACATTCTGGACCCTTGCAAAGGTTGTGCTACGTGCATGAATTTTCATAAATTGATTAATTACATTCACTAAGATTTTCTTTCTTGTGGTGATGTGCGTGCATATATTGCGTGTATAGCATGGATTTCTTGCGTTGGCCTGTGCAAAAGGTGTGAGCGGTGTGTAAAAAAACGGCCTCCGGGGGAGACGGAGGCCGCATTGCGAGGCCGATTGCTCAGCCCCAACCGAGTCGCGCCGACTCGATTATTTTGCCGAAGTGGTCTTCACACCGCAAACCGTGTAAAGCGGGCACCAATTGATCATCGCCGTGAATAACGGCACAACGCCCAGGGCGCCCCACCAGTTCTTCGCCCAAATGCCCCAGCCAATCACGGCCAATCCGATTACGATGCGGATCACACGGTCCGCGCTGCCTACGTTCATCGTCATTTCTGTTCCTCCTGTGGATTTACCCAAATACAAAAGCGGCTGAGTACATTGTACTCAGCCGCCACCGATTTTACCGTGACCAAATCACATTTCATTGAGATTGGCCCGCGTATATGCGCAGCATATTCTCGTTGGTCATCCGCACCTGACCCCGCGACAGCTCCACGGCGCCCGACCGCTCAAACTCCTTCAGCAGCCGACTGACCACCTCGCGCGCCGAGCCCAATTCATCGGCAATCTGCTCGTGAGTGATATTCAGACTCGGTGTGAACACGCCGCCGCCCGCAAAGCGCTGCAGCAGGAACGACGCAATGCGCCGATCCATCCGCGTGAACGTCAGGTCCTCGATCAATCCGAACAGATGCACCATCCGCTGATGCATCATCTGCTGATAGTGCGACCGCATCTCGGGGAATTTATCAATCCAACCGAGCATTCGCTGCGGCGGGTAACCGACAAATTCCAGCGGCCCCGTCGGCAAGACATCCGCACTTGCGGGATAGGAACAGCCGTTCACCGTACACGACATCGTCATCACGCAGCTTTGACCGGCGCCGACGTGATAGAGGGTGACTTCGCGGCGGGCACCATTGTGCTTAAACACCCGCACGCCGCCCGACCCGATGAAGGGCACCACCTGACAGGCGTCCCCTTCGTTAAAAACCCGCGCTCCGCTCTCCAACCGCATCACTTGCCCGTGCTCGAGCATGGCCTCCCGCAAGTCACGAGGTGCGGTAGTGAAGACCTCGAACTGCGAGAGAATGTTGAGCCGTTCCATCGGCTTCTCCTTTGAGTTGTCTACATGGATGCAGAAACATTACAACAACTCTCCCGCAAACGCTCTCAAGAGCCGCTCGTTCACCATGCGCACGCGCCCGCGGCCCAGCTCCAGCGCGCCCGCCCGTTCAAACTCTTTCAGTAATCTGCTGACCACTTCACGCGCCGTGCCCAGTTCATCGGCAATCTGCTCGTGCGTGACGTGGATACTGCGCAGATACGTCCCTTCGCCCGTGAACTTGTCGAGCAGAAAGTGCGCAATGCGCTCGTCCATCTTGCCAAACGTTATCTCTTCGATCAGCGCCATCATGTCCGCGATGCGCTGGCTCATCAGCCCAAATACGTAGTCCCGAACCACCGGTTCGCCATGCACCCAGCGATGAAAGTGCTGGGGCGGCAACAGGGCCGCTTCAACGGCGTGCTCCGACTCAACGATGGCCGTCGCCGGATAGCGTTTGCCCGTCAGTACGCACGAGGCCGTCAGGATGCAGCTCTCAGACTGCCGCACATGGTAGAGCGTGATTTCCCGACCCGTGTCGTGCCGTTTGAAGACGCGAATGCTGCCATCCCCCACAAACGCCACCCGCTCACAGACCTCGCCTTCCCGGTAGACCTCCGTGCCGCCATCCAACGTCACAACCCGCGCATGCGAGAGAATCTCCGCTTGCAGCGTGTCGTGGGCGTTTTGATAAAACTCAAACTGTGAGAGGATCTCGTGTGCGTCCATGTACCCTAAGGCTTACGCCGCTTCGACCACCAGCGCGTCAGCCGGTCTCCGAGCTCGGCTTCCCGCCCTTGATTCGAAGGTTCGTAAAACTGTGTGCCGCGATGCTCCGCCGGCAAATTCTCAATCTCGACAAAATGACCGGGTTGATCATGAGGGTAAACGTAGCCTTGACCGTAGCCCTCCCGCTTCATGAGTCCGGTAACCGGATTACGCAGATGCATCGGCACCGCCGCCGGCGCCTGTTCCGCGCGCACCACTTCCAGCGCCTTGTCAATCGCCACGTAGGCCGCATTGGACTTCGGCGAACAGGCGAGATAGGTCGTGCATTGGGACAGGACGATCCGCGCTTCGGGCATCCCAATGGCATGCACCGCCGAATAGCAAGAGGCTGCCAGCACCAACCCGTTAGGATTGGCATTCCCAATGTCCTCGCTCGCTAAGATAATCAATCTTCGCGCGATAAACAACGGGTCCTCGCCCGCCGCCAGCATCCGCGCCAGATAATAAAGCGCCGCATCCGGGTCGCTGGCCCGGACAGACTTGATAAAGGCCGAGATTGTGTCGTAGTGCTGATCCCCGGCCTTGTCATAGCGGGGAAGTCGGCGCAGCACCGCTGTTTCGACCAGCGCTCGGTCAATTACCCGGCCGCCATCCCGGACAGGGGCAATCTGGGCGGCCAGTTCGAGGGCATTATAGAGGGCCCGGGCATCGCCACCCGAGAGGGTCAACAGGGCATCTACGGCGTCATCGGCAACCGTCACCCGCTGACTCAGCAGCTCGGAATCCGTGGCCAACGCCCGTCGCAGGAGGTCCCGAAGCTGGTCGGCGCCTAACGACTCAAGCCGCAGCACCCGCGCCCGCGAGAGCAGGGGTGAAATGACCTCAAACGAGGGATTCTCCGTCGTCGCGCCCAGCAGCGTCACCGTGCCGTCCTCGACCGCATGCAGCAAGGCGTCCTGCTGAGACTTTGACCAACGGTGGATTTCATCCACAAACAGCAAGGTCCGCTGTCCGGCCTTGCGGCGCAGGCTGGCCGCCTCAAGCTGCTTCCGAAGCTCGGGAACACCGGTCGCCACGGCCGAGATTGGGACAAAGATATAGTCGAGCGTTGTGGCCAGAATCCGCGCCAGCGTTGTCTTGCCCGTACCCGGTTCACCCCAGAGGATTAGACTGGGAATCGAACCGCTCGCAATCAACCGCGTCAGCAACGCATCGGGGCCGAGCAGGTGTTCTTGCCCGACATATCCGCCCAGATTGGACGGTCGCATGCGTTCGGCTAAGGGCGGAAGATGTTCGTTCATTCTTCGGTTATGAAGACCGGTTCAGGACCGGCAAATCAACTTGGGCATTGCTCAGGCCAAACTTGCGCTTTACCTTTGCCAAGGCGAGGTCCGGCTCGCGGCGCAGCAGCCAGTAGCCGCGCCGGGCCAGCGATCTCTTCTCGTTGACCGGGTTGGCGTTCAAGTCGCACGACGTGGCACAATCACGAAAGTCGTTACGCAACATTCGACCGCGGAATAGTGCGGCGGCGCGGCTGCTCCAGACTTCACGCAGACTACTCTTCATAAGATCACCAAAGGGATACCAGCTCTTGCAGCAGGGGCGCACGATACCGCGATAACCGACGATCATGGCATCGAATCCGACAGGGCAAGCACCTGTTGGGCGAGCCATTTCCTGCCACGAACGCACGGGCGCGACACGGTGGCGGACGGCGTAACTGCGGTCGAAATCTGTCAGACAGAGGACCTTGCCTTGCGATAGAAAGGCATCTTCCCACTCGCCATTCCACATCAGGCCGTTCGTTACCGTGTCCAATGTGACGTGCGGAAAATCGCGTGTGATAATCCGCACTAGTTCCAGGCAATTGGGAAGCACCGTCGGCTCGCCCCCCTGCATCGTGATACTTTCTATCACCGCATAGGCATCGAGCAACTTCTCTTTCCAGACGATATCATCCAGTTTGTCCTTGGGTGAAAAACTCGTCTGGTAGCACATTGAACAGCGCACATTGCATTGCTGTCCCATCTCCAAATGGAGATGCCGCAGGTATTCGAGCGGCCAGTGCTGAAGCATGTCTGGCGTAATCGAGTTCAGGTTCAAGGCTGGAAGCGGCTTCATACGACACCCTTTCTGCGTTAAGCCATTCCGCCACTGGTAATTTGCTTTTAGCTCTCGCCGCGCTCCGCGTAGGCTTTCTTGATCATAGCGTCGAGATACTGCTCCGGGCTGGCCAAGACTTCGGGAGTCACTTCAAGGCTCTGACGGCCCGCGAGCTTCATGCCGTATTCGTAATTCGTAAACATCTGCTGGAGGCGATAGACGATTTGCACGGGCTCGCGATCCATCTGCTCACGAATCCACTGCTGCGACGCCGCCGGGATCTCCAGAATCAAACCGTGTTTCTCAAGGAAGCCGCGCTGGAACGTGTTGATGGCGTCAGTGATCAGCAGGTCTTCGGCCACGCGCACGGGATCGTTCAGCAGGTCATTTGTCACCGTCAGCTTGCGAATGGTTGAGGCGGGCAGCAGCTTTTCGAACTTGATCAGCGCGCGCTCGACAATCGAAGTCAAGCCGCGTGCTCCGATCCCCAGCGAGTGCGCCCGGCGCGCAATTTCGCGCAGGGACTCATCCGTGAAATCGAGTTCGATTCCGTAGGCCGCGAAGTCGCGCTTCTTACCCTGAATCACCGCCGAGTGCGCATTGCGCAAGACGTCATAGAGCGCGCCCTCATCAAGCTCCGTCAACTGCGCCACAACTGGCAAGCGGCCCACAAATTCTGATTCAAAACCATATTGAATCAAGTCCGTCGTCGTGATGCGCTTGAACAGTTCCTCGTCCTGCGCGGGAATCTCCTCCGAACGCACAAAGCCCATTGTGCCTTTGCTCAAACGCTTGCGGATGATATCCGGCAGCCCGGCGAACGCGCCCGACATGATGAACAGCATGTTGCGCGTCGAAACTTTCTTGCGCACGGCCTTGCCGCGGCGCTGCGTCTCCATCACGGCTTCCATCTGGCTGGCCAAATCGTGCGGAGTCCGCAGGTCAACATCGGTGTCTTCCATCAGTTTCAACAGCGCGCGCTGCACACCCGTGCGCGACACGTCGGGTCCCCAACTGCTGCCGGAGCCCGCGATCTTGTCAATTTCGTCTATGTAGATAATGCCGTATTCGGCCAGCGAAATATCACCGCCCGCTTCCCGCACGAGATCCCGTACCAGATCATCCACATCGCCGCCAACGTATCCGGTCTCGGAGAACTTCGTCGCATCACCCTTGACAAACGGCACACCGATCTTGTCCGCGATCAGTTTGACGATATAGGTCTTACCAACGCCTGTTGGGCCGATCATCAAGATGTTCGACTTGATCCGCCCCACGGACGGCTCGCTCGACGGATTCTCAGCTTCCCATTTGCGCCGATGAAAGTGCGTGCAGATCTTGGTGGCCAGGATTTCCACGGCGTCGCTCTGATGCACGACATATTGCTTCAAATAGGCCTCGAGTTCTGTGGGGCGCAGTTTGAAATCAATTCCGTCGAGCCCCGGACCGTGGGACTTGCTTTCCGTCCCGTCGTGCGGTGCGCCCAGATCGTAATCGGCGACCGCAACGTTGTCCCCGTAGCGTTCGCGCAGGAATTCGCCGACTTCTTCGCGAATCTTCTCAGGATTTGGAGGAGTATTAGACATGCTTTCCTTAATTCTGTGGGCCGGGAGGACTACCCTATCCGGCAGTGTCCCCGTTGTACCCAGTCGCCGAGGGCAGGGTTCCGCCAACTCCCGAAAATATAAGCATCCGCCCGGCAACTTGCGAGGCACCGGCGAGGGGTTTTGCCGCTTGCACCTCATTGGCCGCTTTCGTATCTTCTTAAATCTATGCAAAAACAGCATCTGCACGCACTGCTACTGGTTTGGGGAGCATTGATGCTGGGCGGCTGCGGTGAACCAAAATTCGCGCCGCTCAACCCGTATTTGCAGGCAAAACAGCCATTAGAATTCGCTATCCCGGACTCGTCATTCCTACCGCTGCTCATTCGCGGTTGGGAGGTTGGCCCAGTCAGGACTCTGGCCGGCACTCCCCTGCCGCTAAACCTAACAACGCCTGATCCGCTCCAAGTGCGAGTGGCCTGGTACATTGCAGGAACGCAGGAGCCGCTACAGTTTAGCCAGCGCGTGCAGTCGGTCGGCAGCGTAAGCGTCTCCAACGCCGCGCTTGGGCTCACGAGTCGCATTGAATTTTCTGAAGACGGGCATCGCGTGACTTTCCGGCTGGAGGGGGAAGCGGCCAGTCTGATCGAGGCGAAGCTGACCGTTGATCTGGGCGATGCGCAGCTGCGTGGGCTGGCCGCGATGCAGGAATTCTGGCAGCCGGAACGCCGTGGCATGGCGCTCCACCTCCCCTGGCAAGGTCAATGGCACGTGGAGGCGGCAGGGGAAATTGCCCCGTTGCCAGCCGACGGACCGTTCCGCTCGGCCATGATTCGCTTTGACGACGCCGACAAGCGGGTAGTGACACTCGATTGGAGCGAATCGAAAGATGATGGCCGGGATCGCGGACTGGATATACTCACCGAGTCGTTCTACGCCAACCGAGCCCTCGCGCTGCTGATCAGTTCGATACCGCCGGTGACGCCCGGCCCGTCTATGCAACCGTACACTCGCGAGGAAACTGCCGATCGGACACAGGCAGTGTGGCTTGTGCACGCTGATTTTGCTCCGGGATACCTAACCGATCTCGAAGCCGAGCAGGCGCGCATCGAGTTCCTCACCTATGGGCTCAATGCCTATCGCACTCTGTTCAAGTGGGGCTGTCTGCCGGACTCGGCTTTCACCGCCGCCAAGCTGCTGTTCTACGAAGGCATGGCCCAGCTCGATGCTTCTTCGCGGTCCATTGAATTGGGCACCACGCTCGAAGAGCGCTTCCGCGAGGCGACCCTGTGGACTTTCGCAGAAGAGAATCTCGCGGCGGACTATCCCGATGTGCGGAACCGTTACGCGAAACAGGCGCACGAGGCCCGCGACGACGCGCAAGACGAATTGAAGCGGCGCGTCAGAGTCTGGCGCAAAACGCAGGAGTTCCTCAAAGACACGACTCTGGTTGCCGAGCAGTATATCGGAGAAGAGCCCGACCCCGACGGCTATTCTCGGCGACAGCGCGTACCCAAAGAGCCCTTTGTCGCGCCGGATACGCTGGCGCTCTTGCATATCGTCAGCCGGGCCAGCGTCGGTTGGTTCGAGACGGTAGATAAGAAGTGGTTCGAGCTGACCGATTTAGCGTGGCCGATTGAGTTGGCCGTCGCACGCTATCAGTTTGACCGGAGTATACGATTGCGCGAGTCGGCGCACTGGGAACGAGCCGAGGCCGCGCTGCTCAATCCAGAGCATCCCGGGCGGTTGCTTGAGTCGGATTTTGGCGCACCCGCCGTTGCCTCAGCCTGCGCGGAAGTCGAGTTTGTCGTACACAGCTACCTCGGTATTCAACCGCATTGGCGCGGCGGCAAAATTACATTTCATCCGCGGCTGCCGGAAGGCTGGGGCCGCACCCGCGCACGCGTGCCGTTCGGAAACGGTGAACTCTATGTAGACTACGATTTCGCCAACAGGCAGGCGTGGATCGCCGCGAACGGCTTAACCCGAGAGTTTATCTGTTCCATTTACATGCCCACTCCCACCGGCGCGCTGTCGCAGCAGTTTAAGCTCGAACCGGGAGATGGACCCGTCCGCGTGACCCTGATCGAAGAACCTGCCAGTGTATTCAAATTGCGTTTTGAAAACGCCAGCCTTCCGGAATGAACTCTAACGAACTTGCGCTCGGTATTGATATCGGCGGCACCAATCTGAAAGTCGGCTTGGTCAGCGCCGACGGTGAACTGCTCGACAAGGAAACGACGCCCACACCCAAGCCGCGCGAGTTGCGTGAGGTGGTCGCCGCACTTGCCGAAACGGTGCGCGCCCTGTGTGACAAGCACGGCGTGACACCACTGGGAGCCGGCATCGGCGCTCCCGGTGTTGTGGATGAAACGATGCATACGGTGTTGTGGGCCCCCAACTTCAAGGATTGGATCGGCGAACCGATTCGCGACGCCATTGCGGCCGCAATCAACCTGCCCGTCGTTATGGATAACGACGTCAACAACTTTGCCGTCGGCGAGCATCGCTGGGGGGCCGCACGCAACTTCAAGCACTTCGTCGCCTGCGCCGTCGGAACCGGCCTGGGTGGAGCCGTGTTCATTGACGGCAAACTCTATCGCGGTGCGCGCGGAGCCGCGGGTGAAATGGGCTTTACGATTATTTCTCCCGACGGTCCGGCGGTTTTAGATCGTCATGGCGTCGTCGAGGCGTATGTCGGCCGCGCGGCTTTCGACCGGTTGGTGGACGAACGCTATAAGAGCGGAGAATTCCCGACGCCGCGCCGCATCACCGAACTGGCCGCGCAAGGCGAGCCACGCGCCAAGGAGATTCACGATATCCTGGCGCGTCAACTGGCCGAGGCCGCGGCAAGCTGGCTGCATGTGCTGAATCCTGAGGCCATCGTCATCGGCGGCGGCACGACGCATCAAGCCGCCTATTTCTTTGAACGATTCGAAGCACATTTGCGGCAGCGTGCACTGCCGCCGCATACCGAAAAGCTGCACATCCTGCCCGGACAGCTCGGCTACTACGCCGGCATGCTCGGAGCCGCCGCACTCTGGTTCGAACAGTCTGTCTAAGTCTGGAGGTCTTCCATGCTTCGTCTGCTGCTGTGCACTCTCGCGCTGTCCCTCACGTTTTCAGCCTGCGACAAGAAGGACGAGCCCGAAGACACGTTCCCGGTTTGGATTCTCAACGTCACCGTGCGCGACGGCCAGTTCCCCAACCGCGAGCTGCCGGAATGCGCGCGCGTCATTTGGAACTACTCAGGTGAATTTGACACGCACGAAACCGGTTGCCGCAACAGCAATCACTTCGTCAAAGTATGGGAGAAGATCGAGGAGGACGTGCGCATCTTCTACCATGTCGAGTGCACAGGCTACTCCTCATCGGCCGAGTCGTTCGCCGATTTCAACTACGCTCTGATTGACACCATGGAAAACCGTGACGGCGCCGAGATCATTCAAAATGTCACCGTCACCATCTACCCCGAATAGTACTTGTCCGCCTAACCCATAGCCAAACATCCCCTGCACGTGTCCAAAGTTTATCTCTGTTTAGAACTGCACAATCACCAGCCCATCGGCAATTTCGACCGGGTGATGCGCGAAGCGTACGAGAAGAGCTACAAGCCGTTTCTCAAGACGCTGCTCGAATTTCCGCGCATTCGCCTGAGCCTGCACACGTCCGGCTGCCTGCTTGAATGGTGCGAATCTCACCTGCCCGAATATCTTGACCTTGTCGGCGAGCTGCATAGCCGCGGACAGATTGAATTGATCGGCGGCGCATTTTATGAACCCGTCCTCGCCGCGATTCCGCACGACGATGCCATCGAGCACTTTCAGCGAATGAACGACTATCTCCGCCGCCGGTTCGGCGCGCGCCCACGCGGCGCGTGGCTGCCCGAGCGCGTCTGGGAGCCGGGATTCGCGGCGCTATTGGTCGAGGCCGGCGTCGAGTACATCTCGATGGACGATGATCTCTTCTTGGCCGCCGGACACATGCCCGAAGAGCTGAACGGGTACTTCATGACGGAATCGCATAACGGACCGCTCGCCATGTTTCCCAATCATCTGGCGCTCCGCTACGCGATCCCATTCAAAGAACCCGAAGCGACCTTCGACTACATTCTGACGCATGCCGACGCGCGGCCCAATTCGCTCTACCTGATGGGTGACGACGGCGAAAAGTTCGGACTATGGCCGCGAACGTACAAACCGATCTACGAAGACGGATGGCTGCGGCGCTTCTTCTCGATGCTGATGGAGCACGAGCACGACGTCGAGCTTCTGACCATGGCCGAGGCGCGAGACCGCATCCCGCCGAAGGGCCGCACCTATCTGCCGACCGGTTCGTATTTCGAAATGGGCGAGTGGACGCTGCCGACGGCGGCACGCCGGCGCTTTGAAAGTCTCGTGCACGAACTCAAAGAACGCGAGGACTGGCCCAAAATCCGCCCGTTCATCAAGGGCGGCTTCTGGCGCGGCTTCCTTGCCAAGTATAACGAAGTAAATTATCTCCAGAAGAAGATGCTGCGCGTGTCGCGCAAGTATCACTCGCTCTCGTCACGCAAGACCGATTCGCAGTATCATACACCGGTCCTGCGCGGTCAGTGCAACTGCCCGTACTGGCATGGCGTGTTCGGCGGACTTTACTTGCCGCACCTGCGGCACGCCGTGTGGAAAGAACTGATTCAGGGCGAATACGCGCTCGACAATCTCCTGCATCGCGGGCGCAAGTGGGTAGACATTGACCACGTGGACCATGACGCGGACGGCCGCCGTGAGCTGTTGATTGAAAACGCCGCGATGAACGTCTATCTCGCGCCATGCGAAGGCGGTACAATATTTGAATGGGACCTTCGTGCGCGAGGGTATAACCTGCTGAACACGCTGACTCGGCAGGTTGAGCCTTACCACATGGATGTCGCCCGCGCCACCGTGAGCAAGCCGGACGAGGAGCACGATACCGCCGAGTCTATTCACGACCTGATCCTCAAGAAGGAAGAGGGTTTGGAGAATTTGGTCACCGTGGACAAGTGGCCGCGCCGCGCTCTGCTCGATCACTTCTTCGGCTTCGACAGCACGATTGCACAGTTCCGCGCCGGAACGCTCGACGACTACGGCGATTTCCTGAAGGGTGAATATGAATTGGCGGAGATGTTTCCAGACGGCGCAAAGCTCGTGCGCGACGGCAAGCTCGGCACATTGCCCGTCCGGATCGCCAAAACGGTGCGGGTCACGCCCAGCCGTGCGACGATGACCGTGGACTACGAAGTAAGCAATCTCTCAGGCCAGGAGCTGTTCGGACCGTTCGGCGTCGAATGGAATTTTGCGTTGATGGCTCCGAACTCCGGTCAGCACCATTTCTCGATTCCCGGCACCGACGTTGTGAAACGGCCGCTCCGTGAATCCGCCGAAACTCCCGGCGTCACGCTCGTGCAATTGGCTGACGAACATGAAGGCGTGCGCGTCAAGCTCGAGAGCAGCGTGGCGGCCAAACTGTGGCGCGTCCCCGTCGAGAGCGTGTCGCTGTCCGAAGGCGGCTTCGAACGCGTCTTCCAGTCCATTGCGTTAATGTTCTCGTGGGAACTGCGGCTTGCGCCCGGCGACGTCTGGCGCATGAGCTTCACCGCGGAGCTGGCTGACTGCTAATCACCGTGAGACCGCTGCTGCTTCTGCTTGTGCTCGTTGCATCGCTGCTGTATGCGCAGGAAAACGCGCCTGATTCAACTGCGCGCCGCGCCGACGGCGTGGACACGGTTATAGCCTACAGCGCCGACGCGATTGACTTCGATCTGCTGACGCGCACCACGATATTGTCCGGTAACGCGCGCATCGAGTATAAGGATATGGTGCTCACCGCCGGGCAGATTCAATTGGCGTGGGACGAGCAGACGATGATCGCCGTGCCGACCTTCGATACGCTCTACACGGACTCGACAAACACTGTCATAGACACGATTGTTACCGTCGGGCAGCCACAATTCAAACAGGGTTCCGAAGAATTTATCGGCGACGAGATCGCCTACAATCTCAAGTCAAAGATCGGACGCGTCAAAGGCGGGCGCACGGTCTATCAGGACGGCGCCTATTACGGCAAGCAGTTCAAACGCATCTCCGACGACGTCTTGACTGTGCGGCGCGGCGAGTTCACCACGTGCGAACTCGACACGCCGCATTTTCATTTCGGCGCAGACGTGCTGAAGATTCAAGTCGGAGAGCGGGTTTTTGCCAGACCGGTCTACCTGTATTTCGCCGATGTGCCGGTGCTGGCGCTCCCATACGGCGTCTTTCCGATTCAGAAAGGCCGCACAAGCGGATTCATCACGCCGGTATTCGGCGAGTCAGCCGCTCAGGGGAGGTTTCTCCGCAACATCGGCTACTACTGGGCGATGTCCGAGTATATGGATCTGCTGGGCAGCGTGGACTACTTCGAAACCTACGGTATGCTCGGCCGCTCCAAATTCCGTTATGCCAAGCGCTATCAGTTGAATGGCAATGTGGATTTCGAATTTGACACCCAGCGGCACGACAATGCGCGCAACCGCCGCTGGCAAATCGCCGCCACGCACAATCAGACGATTGACCCGCTGACCCGCATCACGGCGTCGGGCGCCTATGTGTCGGATCAGAGCTACACCGAGCAATTCGGCTCGACGAATGACCGGCTGAATCAAACCGTGCGTTCGAATGCGACGCTGTCCAAGTCCTGGAATAATTCGCCGTGGAGTTCCAGCGTCAACGTGGGCTTCACGCAGAACATCAAGCAAGAGACGTGGAGCGCCACGCTGCCTGCCGTGCGCTTCACGCACAAACAGGGACGGCTCTTCCCCGCGCCGAAAGCGCCGCGCGGCATTCGTTTCGCCGTTGCGCCCAAAGAAGTCCGCGAACCGTGGTACCGCGCCTTCACGTGGAGCTATAACGTCGGCTACACGAATGACCTCGCGCACCCGCTCACATTCCGTGAAGAGGCGCGCCGCCCCGATTCGCTGGGCTACGTCGGCGCACCGCGCGATCCGCAGATCATTTTCGGAAACGACAGCACGTCCACGATTCAACGGGACGGCGCGGCACATGCCGGATCGTTCGCCGCTACGGCCCGACTCCTCCGCTACATCAATCTGAATCCTTCGCTCGACTGGCGGCATGTGTGGACGCGGCGCGCGCTGCACTATGTTCCCGCCGATTCGATTTACGACCGCGAGGACGAGTACGGTTTCTTCACGCGCACCACTTTCGACGTCGGCAGTTCCGCCTCAACGAAACTCTATGGACTTCTGCGCGAGCCGCTGGGCATCCGCGCGCAGTTTCGACATGTGATGACACCGACCGTGGGCTTCCGTTACCGGCCCGATTTTTCCGACAAGGAGTGGGGCTACTTTGAAACCACGCGGCTGCCCGATGGCCGTGAGTATACGTATGACCGTTTTCGCACCGGCGAGCAGAGTGGTTTGGTCGGCGGCACTCCCGTCGGTCTCTCCGAGGCGATGAGTATCAGTCTGGGCAATCTCGTGCAAATGAAATCCGGCGACGCGGAAGCCGGTAAAGAGAAAAAGTTTGATCTCCTAAGTGCAAATTTCAGCACGGGTATTGACTTCAAACGGGATTCCTTGAAATGGAACGACATTTCTTCGAGCTTTCGCACCGCCGTTCCCGGCCGCATTATCGGTCCGCTGCAAGGCATGGGCTTCGATGTGTCCACTACGCATTCGCTCTACCAGACGGAGAACGGCCACCGGGTGGATCGATTCTTCTGGGAACGCGACGGCGCACAGTGGTACTCGCCCTTCGATTTACAGCGTGCCAGCGGTTCAGTGGACTTCATGATCGGAGCGGAGCGTGTGGCTGATCTGCTGAACTTCGGAGGCGGAGGCGGCGAACTGTCCGAGTTTGACACGACCGCCGCCGGAGGATTGCCATACAACCCGAATAACATTCTCGGAGACAGCCGTCCCGAGATGCCGCCGCTGCCGCAAGCCGATAAGAAGAAGAAGGACGAAGCATTCGACACGTTCTTCGACATGCCGTTAACGATGCGTTTCAATGTGCGCCACGCCCGCGACTTTGTGGCTGATTCCAAGACATCCACCATGGGAGCGAATTTCGACGCCAAGCTGACTCCGCGCTGGGATGCATCAGTGAGTTACTATTTCGATCTCGATCGCAGAATCGCGCAGAATGCCAGCGTCACACTCACGCGCGACCTGCATTGCTGGGAGGCGAGTTTGAGCTGGTCGCCGATCGGCTACAGCCCCGGCTATTATCTGCACATCGGATTGAAATCGCCGCAACTTCGTGACGTCAAGATCGAGCGCAACCGCGGCGGCAACTTACGCGGATACTAGTTCAGAGAGTCGCCCGTCCGACAAACAAAGACCGCAGCCCATGAGGACTGCGGTCTTTTGCTATTAACTTAGAAGTACGTTATGCGATGCCGGCCGCTTTCACTGAAGCCTGCATCCGCTGCGCCAGCTCTTTGCCCTGCCGCAGAAGATCGTGGACATGAGTGTACTCAAATCGTCCGGCTCGACCGACTACGTGCAGATTACACAGACCGTTCAGGTAGGTCTGCGTCTCCCGGACAATGGACTCCACGCCCACTTCCAATACCGGATAGGCGGCGCGCAGACGGTGTATCCGCCCGCCGAGCACGTCGCGCGGAGAAATCAGATTCGCCAAATGCAGATGCGCCGCGACGAGATCGCGCAAATCCTGATCATCGCGCTGCCATTGCTCATCGCCCGCGAAGCAGGGTATCTCCACCACGACGCATGTCCGGTCCGGCGGAGCCATCGCATGCGAGCGGTTCTTGGGCTCGTAAAGCCGCGTGAACGGAATATCACGGGCCGGGAAGTAAATCGAAGCATTGGCCGACACACGCGGCCGATCGAGAAACAATGCAATCAGCAGCAGGTCGCGGAACTTGAGTTGTCCGGCCAATTCGATCAGCGGCGCAGGCGGCGCCGGATCGAGCAGCTTCAGCATCTGCACCGGTGGCAGCGTGCTGATGACGCGTTCGGGCGTGAAACTCTCCCGGCCATTGATCTCGACTGCGGTAATGCGCCGACCGTCGTGCCGGATTTTCGTGATGCGGCTATTCGTGAGAATATTTTCCGGCCCAATCACTTCTGCAAGTCGGTCGGCGATGCGACCGTAGCCGCCGCGCGGATAGAAAAACGAACCATCGAGATGCCGCGTCTTGCCGCGCTGACCACGCACAAGTTCTACGAGCATCGTGCGCGCCGACAGCCCTTTCAACCGACCGCCGCTAACTTCCGGCATGAGCCGGGCGGCTTCGATTCCCCACAGCTTCTCGGAATAGCCGATCAGAAATGCATCGGCGATGGTCTTGCCGTAACGATGGTAGGCGTTCTGGGCGAAATTGTCCGGTGTCGTGGCCCGAGCGCTCAAACGCGCCGTGGCCAGGTCCACCGTCGCTCGCGTGAGATTGACTGGTCCCATGCGCCGCACGAGATTACCCGGCGAGAGTGGGAAGTTCAGAAAGCGATTTTCCCAGAATATCTGGCTCGGAGCATGTACTTCGAGGAGTTCGGCCCCCATCAGCGCCCGCATGTCTTCCGTGATTCCGACATCCTTGTCGTGGAAGCGGTGCGCTCCGCTATCATAGCGAAACTCGCCATCGGTAAACGTGCGCGCAAAGCCGCCTGCCTCCGCAGCGGCTTCCAACAACAGGGCTGATTGTCCCGCCAGCGTTATGTAGTACCCGGCGGCGAGACCTGCCGGGCCCGCACCGAGAATTATTGTCGAATCGTTGCGCAAATCTCTGCTTCGTGCAAAATAGAGAACAGCCCGCACGGAGTACGGGCTGTCAGAGCATAATTTTTGATCAAAGGCGGGTTTTACTCGCCCATGCCACCGCGACGCGGACGACGCTCACGGAATCCACCGCCACCGCCTCCGCCACCTTCGGGGCGCGGTTGAGCTTCGTTCACCCGTAGCGTACGGCCACCAAAATTGGTACCGTTCAAGGCCACGATCGCCGCATCAGCACCCGCATCGTCCATTTCAACGAAGCCAAAACCGCGCGGACGACCCGTCTCACGGTCCATGATCATGGCTACATTGGTGACTTCGCCGTGCGCCGAAAACGCCTGACGAATTGACTCCTCAGTCGCACTAAACGGCAGATTGCCCACGTAAAGTCTCTTCGGCATGTTCTGCTTCCCTTCCGTCCGCCCCGTTCAATCTACTGAAAATTAACACTTTCCCCAGCCACGGGGAAGCCTTTCACGCCTGCAAACCAACTATCGAAACGAGGGGGGCAGCACCGATCCGTCGCGACAAGGCCAGAACAGCATCCAAGGCTTCAAAAGTCAACCGCAGACAGCGGTTAACGGCTTAAGGCCAATATACCATGAAATCTATGGGGAGTCAAGAGTATTTTAAGAGATTTCTGGCATCCTCAAGCGAGACAGATCAGCGTCAATCATCGCCACCGGGAAAATGCCTCCGGCCTCGAGGATCGGGCGAACCCGTTCAAGGGCCTCCGCGACCTGACCGCCGTTCTGAGGCAGCTTGCTGGCTCCCCCACTGACTTGCGCATCGGCAGCCGTCCGGGAGACGATCTCCGGCCGGTTCGTCCAGCTGGCCGCCGCCGTCATTACCTGCGCCACCCCCGCCAATAGCAGGTGCGGCAGCGCCGAGCCATCCGGCAACCGGAATTCAATCGTCTCGGTCGAGACTGACCGCCCGGCCTCGTCGCGCGTGGTGATCGGCAGTCTGACGAGCGCCTTCCGGTTGAAACTGCCCCAGGTAATCGCAGTCGGCGACTCCTTGCCCTGGAACAGTCGGACAAACGAACTTGGTTTGCGATTGCCATAGGCCATGAGCGCCGCACCATGCTCAAGCAGGGCCGCCATCAGCGCTTGCGCTTCGGGCCGGAACTCGCCGTCGGCCTGCCGCACACTCAAGAACTCGTCGCCCTTGCGCAGGGCCATGTGAAAGTGCATGCCGCTGCCCGCGTGGCCGCGCTTGACCACGGGGTCAAAGCTCAAATGCAGATTCTGTTCATGCGCAAGATTGCGCAGCACCCATTGTGTCAACAGCACATTGTCCGCGGCGCGCGCCAGCGGTTCGAGCGCAAGCTCGATCTCATGCTGCTCCCACGACATGCCGCTTTCCTCGTGCGCCGCAGCCAGCCCAACTTCACTGTGAGCGTACTTCACTGAGACGCCCATTTCGGCCAGCAGCGCCAGCGCCCGCCGGCGCAAATCGTGACCAAAGACAAACGGCGCCATGGCATGGTACCCGCGCTCTTCGGCGGTATCTTCCACCGCAACGTGATCGGCGTGACCAAGGAAATACTCGACTTCGCCCAACGCGCAGAGTTCAATTCCCAACGCCCGACGCACCGCGGCCGCCGCGCCGCGCACGACCGTGTCAGCGGACTGCGGCAAGGGATCGCCGGTGCGCGTCGCATGACCGCACATGATGGCCAACGTTCCTTCCGACGAGAACGGATCCACGAACGCCGTCTCGACGCGCGGCTTCAGGACAATATCAGAAGCTCCGGCGACGATGCCGGTTCCGGGAAAAAGACTCGATCCGTCGGCGCGCTCACCGTAACGGACGATACTCAAGAAATGGTCGTGGCTGCGCGGCGCGAAGTCCAGCGCCTTCAGCGTGCCGTCGCCGCCCACGTGCATCAAAGCCACTTGCCGCAAGTCCAGCGTGATGAAGGCCTGCGCCAAATCATGCTCGGTCCAGGCGGACGATGGTTTGCTCAGAGTGCGCTCGAGAATGGATGCCGGCGTGATCCGGGCCGGCTCGGTGCGATCAAATTCAGTAGCCATGTAGGTAGTTATGCTAATCTGCCGAAGGGTCAAAAATTGAGTGCATAGAATCTACCGCTTTCCGGTGAGATTGTAAAGCATATTCCAATGACCCGCCCGTCCGCAAAACACAAACGGCGGCCCCCCGCCGGGCCGCCGCTGTTTCCCCCAAAGTCCCTCGAGATTAGAATTCGAGATAGTGACCCGAACGGCGGGCCTTGGTCTGCAGGTAATGGTGATTGTGTTTGTTCGAGGGCTGTTGATGCTGGCGCCGCGCGACGACCGCAATACCGTTTTCTTCCAACCCGACGATCTTCTTGGGGTTGTTCGACAGCAGTGTAATACTCTGAACGCCCAGAGCACGCAGCATTTCCGCCGCGACGCGGTAGTCACGCTCATCATCGTCAAAACCCAGAGCATGATTCGCGTCCACCGTATCCAGACCCTGCTCCTGCAGGACGTAAGCGCGCAGCTTGTTGGCCAGCCCGATACCGCGCCCCTCCTGCCGCAAGTAGATGACGATACCCTGGTCCTGTGTCGCCATGAATTCCAGGGCCGCCTCGAGCTGATCGCGGCAGTCACAGCGCAACGACCCCATGACGTCTCCCGTCAGGCACTCCGAGTGGACTCGCGTTGGCACCGCCGACGCACCACGGACCTCCCCGCGCACCATGGCAATGTGCTCTTTGCCATCCGGCATCGGCGAAAAGGCCACAATGCGAAAGTCGCCAAACCGCGTCGGCAGATTGGCCTCGGCCACGATGGTCAAGGGATAAAAGACAGCCTCACCGGGCCAGGTCAATACCTTGCCGGCGGGTCCAAATTGTCCGGCGAAGTTGCAAGCGGGTAGCGTCATGGTCGGAAGTCCTCTGGTGTTTCTACCGGTATGTGCAACCTGTGGGAAAAGTAGTCTCTAGACCAGAAAAGCTGATCTAATTCTGACGAAAACTATCAAATTTTAACCACTTGTGTCAAAACAAGTTGGCCTGATGGGTTGCTTTCTGTTCTACTTCAAGCTCGGCGGCAAGGTTCCAGTAAATTCAGAGACATTTCGGCAATCTAACCAGGCCATTCGTGACCGTCGGCGACAGGATACGGCCATTCAGCCGAACCCACACCGGCCCGCCTATTTCGGTAACTCGGGCGGAATAACTGTTGCCAAGGTCTAAGATATCCTGCCACCCTTTTTGCCGCTCCTGTGGGGCCGGGCTGTGCCGAAATCTAACGGACATAAGGGACTCGGACAGCTTTCCAATCGCCTCCAAATCAAAGGCGGCTCCCCCCCCCCCCCCCCCCCCCCCCCCCTGAACGCCCTCCTCCGTGGCATAAAAAACGGGCAACTCCCGCGAGTCGCCCGTTTTGCGATCACCGTAAATCTTCCTATTCGTAGTGTGCCGTCACCAAATAGAATTGCATCGCCGGGCCCAGTCCATTGACATGACGAAAACCGCTGGTGACACTGTTGCCGATAATCGTATAGGCATTCAAATCGAGGGAATACACCGGTGAGGCGTAGATCGTATAGGATGCCGCGCCGGGCAGCGCGCTCCACGCGAGCAGAACATCCGCGCCTTCATGCGCAATGGTCAAATCTTGAATCGCGTTGGGCCACGTCGCGCCCGCAAATCCATCGGCAATGACGCGCGTGAGCGGCACATCCACCGAGTCGTCATAAAACAACGTGAACGAAGGCGGTTGCGGCGCCCGGTAGCTCCACATCGCCCAGCCGAGCCCAGCTTCGTTCATCACCGCAATCTTGTCGCGTACCAAGTTCTCTTGCGAACTATCCGGCGCCGCCGACATACAGCCGAATTCGCCGCACCAGATCGGAAGAGTGTGCGCAGCCGACCAACTGACATAGCGCTCGATGTCGTCACGCAGATGCTGACGATCGTAGTGCTCAAAGATGCCGCTCATATAATCGAATCCCAAACTTGCGCCGCCGCCGTTGATGCCCGGAGCGCGCATGTAACCTGTCACACGCAGCGTGTCGCCACCCGACACGCGCAGGAACGGCGTCGTCAACACCCAGCCGCCCTGTCCCCATACGCCCCAGCCGTCCTGAGTGCCGCTGATGCGCAAACTGCGCGAGCCGCTGTGTGCAAGCGTGGACCATGCTCCGCTGTGCGAACCGCTCGTATAAAACGACCAGACGGCCGGCTGACCCGACTGCGATGACGATTCCTGTTCCGCACCGCCGTTGTATACGGCGTGTGCCACTCCGTTCCTGGACGCGGTCATGTCGTCGTAATACACGTCACCGACATTGCCGTACACATTCGGCTTGGCGTAGGCGAAGTCCGCGCCGGCGGGCACAATCAGATTGCCGCTGTCCCACGGCTGCCACGTCGCGCGCGAGGTCGTCCAGTAGGGTTGATCCTCAGAATAGGTCAGCCATTCCGTGCCTGACAAAACATCGCCGGGATAGCCGTAGTCCGCCGGCATGGGTGTGTCGCCTACCCAATCGGCAGCGGCGTGCGTCACGGCAAATGGCGAGTAGTCGTGGTATGAATAGAGAATATTCGGCTCGTTGATCACCTCGAACAATTCGCCGTCGAGCGTGTTTTCGACCATGATGATATGCCCCGGATCTATCACGCGAATGCTGTCAATCAACCGATTGGCATAGGTGTACCACAGGGCGGAATCACCGGGCCACGGTTCATTCATCAGATCGTAACCCAGCACGACCTCGCGCGCCGCATAGCGTTCGGCGATCCCCTGCCAGATGTCAATCAACTGCTGCTGCGCGGCGGGATTGGTGAAGATACCGTTGCCCTGCGGCACCACGTGCATGTCGAGCAGTACGTAGATTCCCACTGTGTCGCACCACGTGAGATAACGGTCAATGTAGTCAAAACCGTCATTCGTCGCGAAATAATTGTAGTTCAGACACAGGCGGATGGCATTTGCGCCAAGCGAGTCGAGAAAGCGAATGTCGGAGGCGTCGGCGTAGTCGTTGTGCAGGTTTTGATCCCAGTCCCATGCCCAGAAGTAGCCGTCCATGTTGATACCGCGCAATTTGACGACTTCGTTCTGGTCATTCACCACGTCGCGGCCCGCGACGCTTAGGAAACTCGTGATCTGCGCCTGCGTCGTTGAAACGAGGATCAGCAAGAGTGAGAGAGTTCGCAATGTGTTCATAGGTGTGCTCATGTGTTCATGGGAATGATACGGGGCTGGAGGAGCAACGGGGCGACTGTAATGGTCGCCCCGTTCGCCTGTCATATCGAGTGGAGGGAAATTCGCCCTATTCGTTCTCTTCGGCGCCTTCGGGGATCTTCTCTTTGAATTCGCGGAAGACCAGTTCGTCGCCCTTCAGCGTGACTTGAATCGTCGACCCTTCATGGAATCGTTCACGCAGAATCTCTTCGGCGAGTGGATCTTCGACGTACTTCTCGACCGTGCGCCGCATCAGACGCGCGCCGATCTCGGGTTTGAAACCCCTCTCAACCAAGTAGTCGCGCGCCTTGCTCGTCAATTGAATCGAGAGCACACGGTCCTCAAGACGACGGTTGATGTCGTCAATATATTTGGTCAGAATTACTTCAATCGCCGGACGATCGAGCATGTTGAACACGACGATTTCATCCAGACGGTTCAAGAACTCCGGACGGAACATCCGTTTGACTTCGTCCATCATTTTGCCCGACAACTTGTCGTGCGATTCTTTGGTCGGATCGCCGGAACCGTGCCCGCCAAAACCAAATTCCATGGACTTGGCCGCCTCACGCGTCCCGAGATTCGAGGTCAGAATCAAAATCGTGTTCTTGAAGTCCACCTTCTGGCCCGTGCCGTCGGTCAGCTCGCCGTGATCCAGCACTTGCAAGAGCACGTTGAACACCTCCGGATGCGCCTTCTCGACTTCGTCGAGCAGCACCACGCTATACGGTTTGCGACGCACCTTCTCCGTCAACTGACCGCCTTCATCGTAACCGACATAGCCCGGAGGCGCGCCGATCAGTCGCGAGACGTTGAACTTCTCACTGTATTCGCTCATGTCAATGCGAATCAGCGCTTCAGGATCGTTAAACAGATACTCCGCCAGCGCGTGGGCCAATTCCGTCTTGCCGATACCCGGCGTGCCGAGGAACAGGAAGCTGCCGATCGGGCGCGTGGGACTCTTCAGACCCGAACGCGCGCGGCGCAAGGCGCGCGCGATAATCTCGAGCGCCTGCGTCTGACCGACGATCTTCTTCGAGAGCGACTCTGAAATCTTCAACAGCCGTTCACCTTCACCCGAGGCTACGCGCGCCACCGGGATGCCGGTCATGCGCGACACCGTCGCCGAAATCTCCTCGGGCGTTACGACCAGCGTCGGCCGCGCTTCACTGCGCTCCCAACGCTCTTTTTCCTCGCGCAGCATCTGCTCGAGCTTGATCTTCTTGTCCCGCAGCATGGCGGCCTTTTCGTACTCCTGCCGCTTGACAAGCTCTTCCTTCTCGTGCTTGACGCCGTCAATCTGCTTCTCGATTTCAAGAATCTTGTCGGGAATCACGATATGGGAAATGCGCACGGACGAACCGGTCTCGTCAATGACGTCAATCGCCTTATCCGGCAGGAATCTGTCCGTGATGTAACGATCCGACAGACGCACCGCCGTTTCGACGGCTTCGTCGGTGAACTTTACGCCGTGATGCTCTTCATATTTCTCACGCAGACCAAGCAGAATGCTGATCGTATCCTCCACTGATGGCGGATCCACCATCACCTTCTGGAAGCGGCGTTCGAGCGCGCCGTCCTTCTCGATGGACTGGCGGTACTCGTTCAGCGTCGTGGCACCGATGCACTGCAGCTCGCCGCGCGCCAAGGCCGGTTTGAACATGTTCGAGGCATCAAGCGATCCCGAGGCGCTGCCCGCGCCGACAATCGTGTGCAATTCGTCTATGAACAGCACGATCTCCGGGTTCTTCTCGATCTCCTGCATAATGGACTTGATGCGCTCTTCGAACTGTCCGCGGTACTTTGTGCCCGCGACAATCGAACCCAAATCGAGCGCCACCACGCGCTTGCCAAACAGAATCGGCGAGACACGCTGCTGCACGATGCGCAAGGCGAGGCCTTCGGCTATCGCCGTTTTGCCGACGCCCGGTTCACCGATCAAAACCGGATTATTTTTCTTGCGCCGCGACAATATCTGCGCGACACGTTCAATCTCGCCGTCACGACCGATAATCGGATCGAGTTTATTCTCACGAGCCAATTTAGTCAGGTCACGCGAAAAATGATCAAGATTCGGCGTCTTCGTCTTTTCCTGCGGCGCCTGCGGAGCCTGTTGGCCGCTGCCGCGCAACAGGTTGTCGAGTTCGCCCTTGACGTTTTCGTATGTCACATTAAAGCCGTGCAGCACCTGCGCGGCCATGGAGTCTTCTTCCTTCAAAAGCGCGAGCAGCAAATGCTCCGTTCCAATAATGTCCGACGAGTAGCTCTTACCCTCGATATACGAGAGCTTGAGCACCTTCTCGGCGCGCTTGGTAAACGGAATGTTGCCTATCTTCATGGTACCGCGCGTCGTGTCCACCATCTCCTCGACCGACTCGCGCAGCTCGTCCAGATCACACCCAAGGTTGTGCAATATCTGGACGGCCAGACCGTCGCCCAGCCGAATGATGCCCAGCAACAGGTGCTCCGTGCCGATGAAGTCATGGCCCAAACGGAGGGCCTCCTCCCGGGAGTACTGAATCACTTGTTGAACGCGCAGGGAGAATTTGTTCTGCATATTTCCTCACTTGTCAGCCCATCGGGCCGTAACCACACTCTGCGTCCGCAATTTAGCCAACACCGACTGCAATTGCAAGGGCGCTAACTGATGCCACGCAGCCGTTTGGAGTCGGCAACGTACGCATCCGGCCCAGCAATTGTTGATTAATCAGCAAATACTTTGCCGCTCTTGCGCAGTCCGCACAATTTCCTCCCGGCCTGCCGATGAAAGGCCACGCATTTCATTGCATAGCCGTGAGGATGTTGTAAACATTGATGCTCGCTGTATTTCGCGCGAATGGAACTTATCCACACCTCTACTTCACTAACTGCACCTGAAGAGGATGGCTCGCATTTCCTGCCGCCTGCCAAACAACCCAATAGCTCCCGCTGGCCGCCAACGATGCCCGCCAGCGGAATTCCCGGCGCCCGGACTCCATCCATCCCTCATGCAACACTGCAACTTCCCGCCCGGTTACATCGAAAACAGCCAGGCGGCCGACCACTCGTTCCGCAACGTCCAGTCCGACATTTAGCTCAGGATTGAACGGATTAGGCCAAGCCTTTAGAAGCAGCGGAGTGTCCACGAACGGGTCCGGGTGCTGCGGAACGGCCAAGGCGTTCTGGTAACCCGGCGTGGACAATGCGAGGACTCGAAAGTCGTCTGTGCTATTGTCACTATCCTGCCCGGGTGTAAGACGTTCCGCACTCTGCCCGGTCCATGGCTCGATGCCAAGGATAATGCCCGCGTCTATGGCGTTGTTCAAGCGCGGCAGGCTATCGCCGCTTAGCGCATAGAGATACTCGATTCCATCCACGATCTCCTCGAGCGGCACCTGACAGACCAGATTGCCGCACGCCTCGCCCGGCTGGCAAGGCCGAGCCCACCACGTTTCCCCGGTCGTCAATAGCACCTGCCCCCAGCGCCTGACAAAGAACCACTCGAAACCGATGCCCATGACATCCACCATGTTTTCCACCGACGCGTTGTCCGGCGGAAACGGCTCCTGCGGGAGCGCGGTTTCGACATTCGCATATGACAAATTCGGTGACGCCGGATCAAGGCCCGCATGATTGTAAGCGTCCGTCGCCAGCACAAAAAAAGAACCCGGTGCCATTGCTATCGTCTGGCCGCCGGGCTCTCCGGGAAATCGAAAGGCTAACTGCGCGAAGGTATCTAACCCCTGCAGCACCATCGCCCCGTCTAAGTAGGCGGTCGCGGAACCGGCGTTGTAAAATTCGATGAATCCATCCTGCTCACTGCGGGACGGCGGCCCGGCCACATAGATTTCGTTGATGCGCACACCATCCGACGGCGCAAGCGCAACCGCCCACGAGGCCCACAGGCCCAGGCATAGACTAACCAGCAGTTTGTGCATCCTATTCCACTCATCTTGGCGCGGACTATTCCCCAGTCGTTACCCGGTCCCTTACTTCGTGAAGCCGGAATGCGCGCGCGTCGTCTCACCCTGCGCATGCGGCACTCCCGCCGTCATTTCCTCTTCACTATACAGATAATCCCATGTATCGGGGCTTAACGGATAGGTCATACCCGTCGCCCGCCCGTCGCGCCACGGTGTGCATTGCCAACCGCGCTTGACGCCATCCTGCAGGTACCACACCCGAGTCGCCACGCCGTCTTCGAAATCACGGCGGCTATAATAGAACATCCCTTCCCGTACAGGTCCGAACACGAATCTGCCTCCCTTTCGGATGATTGCTTAGCGCGGTAGACCGGGCCTACTGTAATAGTACCGGGTCAGCCCCCCTGCGGTTCCAATCCAAAGGTCGCCCCGATCTTCGCGGACGACCTGCACTCTATTGTCCACCAGTCCGTCGCGCTGAGTGTAATGTTCCCAGACCTCCCGCTCCGGCTGAAAACGAAACAGACCCCCGTCCGTCCCGATCCAAATATACGGATCGGAGGCCGAGATGCAAGTCGGAATGGCCGCTCGCAGCCACACTTCGGACTGCCAGGACTTCGTTTGGCCATCCGCCGTGCGCCGCATCAGCCCTTGCGGCGTCACCAGCCAGAGCGCCGCGCCGAATTGCGCGAGGCCGTTGATTGGCCCATTGATCAGGCCGGGATCCAGCGCCGGTGACGAAATCTCGTACGTGCCCGGATCCACCCGATAGAGCCCCATGCCCGTTCCGACCCAGATCGCGCTATCCGTCGCTAACAGGTCGGTGACTCCGGCAAGGTTGAAGGCATTGCCCGTCACTCGCTCAATCGCATTGGTCTGCGTGTTCAACAGCGCCAGACCGTCGGGCGTGCCAATCCAAACCGCTTGTCCGTGGACTGTTAGCGCCGTAACCTGCTGCGCTGGGAGATTGTCCTGCACATCGTAGCGCTTCCAGACGCGCTTGCGCGGCGTGTAACTTAACAGCCCGTCCGTCGTCGCGACCCAAACGCGCTCATCGGCGAACACAATATCACTGACGTTGGTCGAGCGAATCTGCGCGTTGTCCCGCTTTTCTACGATGCGCCACGAGTCGCCGAAGTCCATCATCACCGAAATCCCGCGAAAGTCACCGTCGTTCGCTCCCCCCATCCACAGCTCGTTATCGAGCGGCAGCAGCGCGCGCACGTCATCACCTGCCGGTCCGACAACCACTTGCTCGGCTCGCAACCCGCGCAACTGGACCTTGATCACTCCCGCTCCCCATTGTGTGCTCCAGAAGTTTCCCCAACGATCCAACAGCCAATCCGTCATCGGATAGGTTCGGTTGTGAGCGTCAAGCAATGTTCCATCGGCGAGCCAGGTGAAGGGCTCAGGCGCAAATACCATCGGCAGTCCCGCGGGCGGCTGCCCCAACACTGCGCCGCCAAATTCTTCGTCGCGCAACGGTAACTTCGACCGCAAACCGCGCCAGCGAATCGGCGTGTCATGGTCATCCGGCCGCATGTTCGTCATCAGATTCCCGGTCAGACGCGGACCGACGTAGCTCTTGACATACGGTAGCCAGATCGGTTCCGGTAACGGAGATCCGGGCAGATACAGACGTTCGAAGATGTGATCGGGAATCGTCTCAAGATAGAGCGATTGTCCGGATAGACCGATGTTCACGGGCCGTTCGCCCAGCGGCCACTCGTTTTCCCGCGCAATCTCCCAGCGCTCCATGCCGCGATTCCACTTCAACAGCTTCGTGCGCGTGGCGACCCATACCGCGTTATTCTGATCGTCGTAGATCAGCAGCAATGCATCGTCAACGGGCACCGCGGAAAACGAACCGTATCCCATCACCGCCGGGTCTTCCCACCGGTCCCGCGCAAAATCATAGACCAATAGTCCGCCGGCCGTCGCAACGAACAACTCGTGCGCATTGGCGTCCAAGGCGCGTGCCCCGCGAAAATCCCGCCAACTTTGCCAATCTCCCGGCGAGTACGCCGTCTGCCCCGTGGCAGCGCCGCAGACGATGAAGAGAATGATGAGTGATGAACGATAGATGTTGAATTTCACTTTGCCGACCGTTTCGACTGGATTCGCATTACACGTGCGGCCATGATAGATGTAGGTTAAGTCGTTTCATCAGTAAGTGACTGCCGTTGCAACGCTCCCACGATTGCGAAGCATGTCAGCAGCAGACCTCGCCCGGCCCGTTATCGAGGTCTTCGCCCATTGGGCCGTTGTTCACCAACGAGGCCGCACGACTCCGCGATTCATCACTTATCATTTGATCTGCCCAATGACTCCCGAGGCCAGAGACCACAACTGAGCGGCCGCCCGACCCGCGACGGCCTGCACTTCGTCGTGGTTCAGTTTCGCACTTGTCACGCCGGCGGCGGCATTGGTCACGCACGAAATGCCGAGCACGCGCATCCCCAACGCCGCGGCCGCAATCACTTCGGGCACTGTGGACATGCATACTCCGTCCGCGCCGTAACCGCGCAGCATGGCCACCTCGGCCGGTGTTTCATATGTCGGGCCCAGCACCGCGGCAAGAGTTCCACGCTTAAGCCGAATGCCCAGTTCCAATGCCGTGCGTTCGGCCATTTGTTTCAACTCTTCGTCGTAGCAATTGCTCATATCCGGCCAGCGCGCTTCACCCGCGATTTGCGGACCGCGCAGCGGATTGCGAAACTGAAAATTGATGTGGTCATCTATCAGCATCAGATCACCCGCCGCAAACCGCTTGCTCGCACCGCCGCAGGCATTTGTCACCACCAGCACCGTGGCGCCCGCCGCATGCGCGAGCCGCACCGGCAGCGCCACTTGCGCGGGTGTATAGCCTTCATACATGTGAATCCGCCCTTGAAACGCCAACACGCGCACGCCGCCCAAGGTGCCGCATACGATTTTCCCAGCATGCCCTGCCACGGTGGATTTCGGATAGCCCGGAATTTCGGTCGTGGATATGCTTTTGGCATGTGTCAGCGAGTCCGCAAATGCGCCCAACCCCGAGCCAAGAATCATCGCCACATCGGCCCGGCCCGGAATAAGTTTACTCATCTGCTCAAGTTCGCCGACATCAGCGAAGTGCATCGTATTGGACATGGCTAATTGTTGCGGTTGCGTTTGCGAAACTCATGCGGCGGCTCAAATTGCGGTTTGGGTGCCGTACGCGCCGCCTCGACACAGCTTTCTGCATAGCGATCCAAGCCCTGCTTGCCGTAATGGGAAATCGTCTCATAGGCCAGACCCTCGGAGATTAACTTGGCGTTCACGTTCTCGCCATCGGCAATGAGATAGGCCAGCCAGCGACCGTACCGGTCAGGCTGCTCAATTCGCACAACCGCCAGCTCGCGCGCCGCTGCAATCTGACTCCGCAGGTAATCTTCCGCCCGGCTGCCCCAAGGCTCCTGATCCCCTTTGTGGTGCGGTGAGGCCGTTTCGGCACAGTCTATGCCCAGCATGCGCACGGACTGCCCCCGCCACTTAAATGTATCTCCATCCTCGACTTCAATATCCATTTTGGCCACAATCGTCTCGCGGTACGGGGGGATCGAATCCGGAGAGGAGTGCCGACAGCCCTGCGCCAGTAGTGTGACAATGCACAACAACAGCGCCGCAATGCGGGTCACGCCTTGAAATCTCCGGTGGGAAGTCGTATCTTTTAGTCTCATGTTCAAGCCCAAACTGTTTACCACTCTCGAAACCTACGATCGAGAACTATTCACCCGCGACCTCATCGCCGGCGTGATCGTCGGCGTCGTGGCGCTGCCGCTCTGTATTGCGTTCGCGATCGCTTCAGGTGTTTCGCCGGAACGCGGCCTCTTCGCGGGCGTGATCGGAGGCTTCTTCATCTCGCTCTTGGGCGGCAGCCGCGTCCAAATCGGCGGACCAGCCGGCGCGTTTGTCGTCATTGTCTACGGCATCATCGCCGAGTATGGATTGGACGGCCTAATCGTCTCGACATTCCTGGCGGGAATTCTGCTCATCGTTTTCGGCAGATTCCAACTCGGCAGCGTCATCAAGTTCATCCCGCTGCCGGTTGTAACCGGATTCACCAGCGGCATTGCGATGATCATCTTCGTCTCGCAAGTCGCCGACTTCCTCGGGCTGAAGCTCGAAGGACAGACCGCGAACTTCTTCGAGAAAATTTACTTCCTCGCGAAGGCCACCACGTCGGTCAATCCCTATGCCGCCGTCATTGGCGGGGTGTCCGTCTTCGTGCTTCTGGTCTGGCACAAAGTCTGGAAGCTCATCCCGGGATCCCTCGTCGTGCTGGTTGGCGCAACGGTCGCGGCGTATTTTCTGAAGCTGCCTGTCGAGACCATCGGCTCGCGCTTCGGTGACATCCCGTCCATGCTGCCGATGCCGCAAGTGCCCGATTTGACCTTCGCGCAGGTTCGTCATCTGGTCTCACCGGCCATTACCATCGCCGTGCTCGTCGCCATTGAGTCGCTCCTCTCCGCGGTCGTCGCGGACGGTATGATCGGCGGCAGGCATCGCTCGAATATGGAACTCGTCGCGCAGGGCATCGCCAATATTGGCAGCTCAATCTTCGGCGGCCTGCCCGTGACCGGCGCCATCGCCCGCACCGCCACCAACGTGCGCAACGGCGGCCGCACGCCGGTGGCCGGCATCGTGCATGCCTTTACGCTGCTGCTGCTGATGGTCGCGTTTGGCGGATTGGCGAAACTGATTCCACTCTCCGCGCTGGCCGCGATCCTTGTGGTCGTCGCCTACAATATGTTCGAATGGCGGTCGTTCGTCGCCATGCTGAAGGGTCCCAAGAGCGACGTCGCCATTTTGCTGACCACGCTCACACTGACAGTCGTACTCGATTTGACCGTGGCGATTGAGGTGGGCATGGTCATGGCCGTCTTCTTGTTCATGAAGCGCATGTCCGGCGCTACTGAAGTTGAACTGATCACCGGTGAGATGCGCGAGCCGACGCCGGCCGATGAACTTGATGTGCTCGACCGCGCCGCGATTCCCAAAGGCGTCCAGGTTTATGAGATAAATGGCCCGTTCTTCTTCGGTGCGGTCTATAAGTTCCGCGAAGCCATGATCGTGGTCTCCAAGCCGCCGAAGGTCCGCATCATCCGCATGCGCCGGGTGCCCGTGATTGACTCGTCCGGTATGCAGGCGATTGTGGACGTTTTCAATGTCTCCAAGCGGCGCGGTACGACGCTGCTGATCAGCGGCCTAAACAAGCAGCCGCACGACGCATTCGAGAAGGCCGGCTTGGTCGAGACCTTCGGACCAGAAAATCTGCTTCCGGATTTTCACGCCGCGATTGAACGCGCCAAGGAGATCATCGCCGCCGCCGATGCCGCGGCCGCCGAAAAGAAAAAGAAAGACAAACCCAGCGCATAACCGCTGCGCCACTCCCGATACAAAAAGTCCGCGCCTTGTGCGCGGACTTTTCTTTTCTACTCAGTGGTCAGCACACCCGCTATTGCTGCCGTCTGAAGGCTTACCATCGCCCCTGCAATCATCGCTTTCAACCCCAACTGCGCAAGGTCGGTTCGCCGCTCCGGGGCCAGACTGCCGATGCCACCGATCTGAATTCCGATTGAAGAGAAGTTCGCGAAACCGCATAGTGCATAGGACGCAAGCATGATCGTGCGCGGCGACAGCACGCCCTCTTTCATCAAGTTAGACATCTCAACATATGCGACAAACTCGTTGATCGAGATCTTGGTACCGACAAGGTAGGCAAAGTCCTTGCATTCCGCCAGCGGAACGCCGAGAATGAAGCCGATCGGCCAAAGCACATACGAGAATATCTCACGCAGATTATCAGGGAACCACGCTATGCCCATTCCCGCGAACCAGCCTGCCAGCAGGCCCAACAGCGCATTCACCACAGCGATCAGGGCGATGAAGGCCAAGAGCATCGCGCCCACGTTGACCGCCAAACCCAGGCCGTCACGTGCGCCGCTGGCCGCCGCGTCAATCACATTGGCTTGCTTCGGCATCTCCGGCATATGCAGCGCGCCTGCTGTCGAAGGCTTGTCTTTCTCCGGCAGAAATATTTTGGCAAAAATCAAGGCACCCGGGGCGGCCATTACCGACGCGGCAAGCAGATGTTTGGCCGGGACACCCAATAGAATATAGCCTGCCATCACGCCACCGGCCACCGTCGCAAAGCCGCCGACCATGATCGCATTCAACTCGCTGCGCGTCGTTGACATCAAGAACGGACGTACCAAGAGCGGCGCCTCAGTCTGACCCAGAAAAATATTCCCGGCCGCTGACAGCGATTCTGCCCCTGACGTGCCCATCGTGCGCGTCATCACCCAGGCCAACCCTTTCACGACGCGTTGCACGATACCGAAGTGGTACATGATTCCCATGAACGCGCCAAAGAAGATAATCGTCGGCAGGATGGCGAAAGCGAATTGGAAACCGAACGTCTGCTGATATTCCGCTTTGACCATATTGCCAAACAGGAAGGACGATCCTTCCATCGTATACCCGAGGAATTTCGTTACGCCGTCCCCCAAGGCACTGAACAGATCGCGGCCCCACGGTGTCCATAATATGATAATGGCAAAGACGATTTGCAGTCCGGTGCCCCAGAGCACCACACGCCACGGGAAGTTCTTGCGATCGGAGGAGAGAAGCCAGGCAATCCCGAGCAGAATCGGAATCGCGAAGAGGGATTGAAGACGTTCCAAAGGCTACCCTTGCGGTGAGGAGAGGGGGAGTTGCTCCTGCGCCGATTCGTCGTGCACAGGGTCGGGGGGGACAAAACAGTTGCGGCAGCGCGGCTCATAGGCGTCCTGCGCGCCGACCAAAACCAGTTCACGTGACGCCACCACTCGCTGCGTGTGCTTGGCGGGATTGCCGCAGCGCACGCAAATCGCCAGCGTCTTATCAATATACTCGGCCACGGCCAGAAGCTGCGGGATCGGATCAAACGGCAGACCGCGATAGTCCGTGTCCAGTCCCGCGCAGATTACGCGCTTCCCCGAATCCGCGAGCTTCTGCGCCACTTCGACAATCTCGGGTCCCAGAAATTGCGCTTCGTCAATGCCGATCACCTCCGCCTGCTGCGCCAGCTCAAAAATCTCCCACGGCGACGTTACCAATTGCGACGCGATGGTCAGCCGCGAATGACTGACAATTTCATCCTTGGCATAGCGCGTATCAATCATCGGCTTGAAGATCTCGACGCGCAGCCGGGCGATTTGCGCGCGTACCAAACGGCGGATCAACTCCTCGGTCTTCCCCGAGAACATCGGTCCGCAAATCACTTCAATCCAGCCGGTATTGTGAGGGAAATGGTGCATTACTCAGGTGGGATCAACTGCTCGATCTGGCGAATCAGGTCAGGGATATTGCATGTGGCGGCACAACATCCCCGAAGCGCGTCAGCATATCAGCGTCGCTACAGAGACGCAAGGCGTCCGGCTGCACCGAGCCAACAACGAAAATTTGACAATTCTCTACTTACGGCGGAACGCCGCGACCTCGTCCACATCGAGTAGACCGCGGGGAGAACTGTCGGACAGGCCGAGAAAAGCCGAAACACGAAACGTGATAGCCGAACGCTGTGCTATTGGGACAATCTGCGCAGCACGTCTTGCACTGCCTTTTCCTTCGTGGTACCGTCCGCGATCACGATATCCGCATACTGCTTCGACGGTTCGACATATTGCCGGTACATCGGTTCCACCTGCGTCGTGAACTGGCGGATGACCTCTTCTTCCGTGCGCGCGCGGTACACCGTGTCGCGGTCAATGCGGCGCTGCAGGCAGATTCTGGGCTCAGAGTCCATGTATACCTTGAGACCCATGCGTGCGCGGAGCTCCGGTTCATGCAAAACCAGAATCCCGTCGAGCAGGATAAACTCCCGGGCCTGACAGCGCACGCCGGTGTGCTTGCGCAAATGCGTCGTGTAGTCATATTCCGGCACAACCACTTCCCCGCCCGCCAGAAGCTCATCCAGATGACGGCACAAGAGCGGCGTCTCGAAGGCGTCCGGATGATCGAAGTTGTGCAGCGCCCGCTGCTCGAGCGTCAGGCCGCCCAGTTCGCGGTAATAGCTGTCCTGCAAGAGCCAAAGCACCCGCTCGGGGCCAAGCTCATGCACGAGGCCGTGGGCCAACGTCGTCTTGCCGCTGGCTGAGCCGCCGGCGATACCGATAAGGAGGGGCATAGGAAAGGTAGGTCTGGGGCCGACGGCGAGGTGCCGCCCCCACGCGGCCGGAAACAAAAACAGCTCCGTAATCTACGGAGCTTCGCCCGAAACCGCAATAAGATTTTGCGCCGTTAAGACTACTTAAGTAACAGCAGCCGGCGGACCCCCGATGGTCCGCTTGACAATCGGTAGGCCAGGAAGTACGTCCCGCTGGCCCACGCCGCACCATCCACCACGAACCGATGCGTCCCGGCTGACAGTGGCCGGTTGGCCAGCACGGTGACCTGCCGCCCCAGCACATCAAACAGCTCCAGCCGCAGGCCGTCGGCTTGCGGCAGCGTCAAGCTGACCGTGGTCAAGGGATTAAAGGGGTTCGGGGCAATCTGAATTCCGCTGAATGCGGCGCTCGCCGCGGGGCCAGAGGCATTCTGCCCGCCCGGAGTGAGCAGGACCTGCACGAAGTCACCGCCAGGCCAGATCACGGTTTGCGCCCGCTCCGCACCGTCCTGTTGCCAGCGGAATTCAAGGGACGTCCCCGGTTTCAAGTCGAGTCCGGTCAGGTCTTCCAGCCCCGTCTCCGACCGCAGCATGATATGGTTCCGGGCATCCGGCTCGGCCGAGCGAACGGTCACAGCCGGAGGTGCAGCGCCAACCCTATCCACCCAGCCAACTTGCAGCCATGCGGCCTGGGCGGACTGCCAGCCCAGCAGGGCAACCAGCACAACGCCCAAGGCCTGGGCGACTCGGAAAGCCGCTCTGGACTCGGGCGTTAATTTGTAGACGAAAAGGGGTGCGCTATTTTTTCGGACGAGTCTGCGACGGGCCGAATTTCCAGCGGACTTCCGCCGGCCCTTGATAGACACGCGAAGACAGGCGTACCATGCCCCCGCCTTGATCACCAACCGTCGAGACATATTCATTCGTATTCTGGTAGAACGGCGCACTCTTGGGGTCGCTGCCCTCCCACAAACGCAAATAATATACCTGATCGTCCTGATAGGGGATAAAGTACTTCTGGGTGTAAAACAGGCCAGAACTCTTGGTCATGTCAATCGGATCTTCGATGCCAACCAGAAAGCAACGGTTGAAGTTGCCATAGGCCAGCGAATCATCACCGCCCGGCGTTCCGTCGGGATTCGGCGGGTCCTGAACCCCGTTTCCACCGTCCTGGATCATCTCCAGCAGCACGCCGTGGCTATGCGGCTGGCCCTTGCTGTTCATCGTCGGACCGTCGTTGTACATGAGCACCAGCATCGAAAACGGATTGCCCATATGCTCATCCCGTTCGTTGGTGGCTTCCGTATCAATGTATAGTTCACGGCCCTTGATGATGTCCCGCGCGCTTGCCTGAGCCACGAGGCCCAATAGCACTAAACTCACTGCAAATCGCAACATTCTGTTTCCCTTTGCCAACATCTGTCCGTTGATCGTTTGCAACACGCGCCGCTATTTGCGCGGTTTGATATTCGCCCGCGCTATCTGCGCTTCATAAGTTGTGTCTACCGGCACTTTGGAATCGAGCGTCTCGCGCACGGAGCTAACCGCCGTCGTGTCGCTGCGGACGACCGGCATCTGCATATAGTCGCCGTAGTAGCCCTTGCCGCCGCATGCCGCCATGGTCACCATACCGAAATGCATCGTCTTGAAAGCCGCCGGATTCGATGAGACGATAATATCCGCATAGGGATACGCCGCAGCAAGAGCCTCGCCCTCGGCCGGGAGGAAATCACCGATGATCGCCAGATAGTCCGATCGCTTCTCCAACTTGCGCATCAGCTTCTGCTGTTCATACGGCGACGTCACTCGGAGTTCAAGCGAGTCCGGCGATTTTGCAACCACGCGCTCCGGCACAAGGCCAACCACGGCCATGCGCACGCCGTTGCGCTCGACCCAACAATAAGGCTCGAACACAGGCTTTTTGGAACGCGCGCCCTTATAGAGATTTGCCGCGACGACCGGCAGGCCATGCTCGCCGGCCTCGATCCACGTGGTCAACGGAGATGTCAACTCCTGCTCACCCAAGGTCACCGCATCGTAGTGCTGATCCTTGAAGAAATTCGTCAACAATTCGCGGCGCGGCAACGCTTCCGCGTCATTATCCGCGGTCGCGAAATTACCCGCGTCCACCAGAATGGTCGGCACACTGTCCGTACGTACTTTGTTCAAAAAGGTAGCCCTCCGGGCCAACCCGCCTTTACGCGAGCCTCACCCGCAGGGCTCTACTTGACCCTTGAACTGCCCGCTGTATACCACGCGAGCCTGTGCGTCCTTGCTGACAGCATGCTTGGCCGCCCACAGCAATTGGGAACAGACCAATAGCCCAAGCATGACTAATACGACCTTAGTGGCGCGATCGTGATTCAATTGCATCCTTCCGTCTTTCTGCATTGCTCCCCTACTTCGTGCCTATCGTTTCCCTGACGTGAGGCAGTTCAGACTGCGAGCGGCCTCCGCCGCCCCAATTCGCTATTCAGTCTCTTCGGGCATGGGCGGCACACTCTTCACTCCAAGCGCGATGAGTTTCTCACTCAATTCTCCCGCAAAATCGTATTCTTCCGTCAATGTAACCATGTAGTCATGGAATGCGAATGAATCGCCCCATGCCGCATGATACTCCATATTCACGTAATGGCCGTTGTAGCCCGATGCGCCGGCGCTCATCACACGCGCACCGCCAATCTTGCGCATGACTTCGGCCATACGCTGCGAGCCGCTCAGGATAACCAAGTCTACTTGCGGATACGCCGCCACGATCTGGCGCACTTCACTATCGGCAAGCTCGCCTACGACGACGATCTTATTGACCTTACTCCCAAGCTCCGCGAGATACTGCTCCGCCGCGGCCTGAAGGCTCGTGACGCGCATCACGCTCGTATCGAATCCAGTCACGGAAGCCACCGCGGCGTCGCTGAACAGGCCGATCACGCCGACTGACATGCTGCCGAAATCCATGATGACATACGGATCAAACATCAACCCGCCGGTCGCAGCATCCACGATGTTCGCGGAAATGAAGCGGATGCCGACGGTCGTATCGCCCAAAGCCTTCAGCGTGGCATAGCCCAACGCCAGCTCCTGTCCGCCGATATTGACCGCGTCGTAGCCAAGCGTGGCAAAGCTTGCGACCATCAGCGCGCACTTCTCCGAACAGCCTAAGCCGCTGAACCCGCGTTCGACAAAGTTGCCCGCGTCAATCAGCAGCCGGTTACCATCCGCGCTCTGATTGTTCTCCACGTAATTCGCCAAGCGAATAACGCCGCCCTTGCTGATATGGCAGCCGCACGGAGAGACATTGCCGCGGATGTTTCCTGTGAAGAACACCTGCAGTTTGCCCTCAGCATGTTTCGGCCCACGGGTATAGCCCGTCTCCGCAATCATGATCAGGCAGAGCACCAAACCAGGCAGCAGCGCGGCCTGTCGCAACCAGTGCCGGTTCGTGATCACGTCGTGCAACTCCGACCTAATGAAAAGAGCGGCCAAGCGCCGCTCTTTTTCGAACGGGTGAAACACTTACCCGTGATTGTGTCCTTCGTGGCCGGGCTGCGCTTGCTTGCCGGGCGCAACTTGCGACGGACTCGTCGAGGGAGCCTGACCGGGCGTTAAGGTAGCGCCTTGCTTCGTCGGCACCGTGGTGCCCGACTTGCTCTCAAAGGCCGCCAGACGCTGCGCCCATTCACCTTGCATATCGTACTGCTCAAGCAGAGCGTCTTTGAAATCGGTCAGCGCCACCGAGTCGCCCCAGGCGGGCTTGAACTCGAGCATCGCATAGTGACCATTGTAGCCCGACGAACCGGGGCTCAAGAGACGCGTCTTCTTACCCACCAATGTGGCCGTCTCGCCCGACTTCAAAGCGCCGGTCGAGATTATCATGTCGATGTCCGGATGCGCCTTCACCAGCGTGTCAATATCGTCGGTGGGCAATTCACAGCAGAATCACCGCGTCAGCCTTACGGGCGACTTCCGTGAGATATTTGTTCGCGGCGTCCTTCGTCGAGGTCACGCGCATGAAGTTCGTGTCAACGAGCGAAGTCGTCGCCGGGAAATCCGCATCCCGCAGCAGTCCCATGACCGCCACGCGCATGTTGCCGTAATCCTTGATCACATACGGATCAAAAATCAGCTTGCCCGTCTTGGCGTCGGTCAGGTTGGCGCAAACATAATCCGAAGTCTTGGCCGTGTCGCGCAATGCCACGAGCGTCTCGTAGCCCATCGAAATCTCCTGACGCGCAATGTTCAGCACGTCGTAATGGAGATCCGCATAGCTATTGACGAGGAACTGGCACTTCTCCGAGCAACCACCTTTGGCGCCCGAGCGATCCACGAAATTGCCGGCATCAACCGTCAGCCAATTGGCCGAAGGATCTTGATGGCGTTGTACAAAAGCAGCCCACCGGGCCACTCCACCTTTTTTCTGCTTTCAGCCAGAGGGCAACATTGCCCCCTAATGTTGCCGCTGAACATGACCTGCAGCTTGCCCTCAGCCGGTGCCGACGAACAACCCGTCAGCAGCGACCCGAAGGTCAAGACCAGTGCGGTCAAAGCGGTCAACAATGCCGTCATCTTGCGCATGTTTTGTGTGGTTATCTGTTGTGTGTTGCTTGCAAATACTCGTGGCCGAGCGCCACGTATTCCTGAAACGCCAACTCTTGGCGCCGGGTTCCCTTACTCCGTCTCGTCCACCACGATGCACTGCGGCCCGATCTGACCACAGGTCCAGTCGTCATTCTGGAACAGGACTTCCTGATAGCCCGGGGATACCTGGAAAACAGTGCTGGTCCACAGCAGCGTCGTGTTGTCCGCTTCGTAGATGCGGAGATAGAAACGACCCGTGCCGGGGATCGTCCCGATGCAGGTGAAGGCCGGGTCCGAATAGAACTCGCCCTCACCGGTCAGGTAGACCGTCCCGTTGAAGTAAAACTCATTGAAATTGACGCCGTCCGGCGGCGTCGCGCAAAATGGCGGATCGGTGCAGACCGTCGGCTGCGGATCGTCCAAGTCCGGACCGTCCGGAGTCAATGTCCATAAATATCTTGATCGGCCAACCATCGGGGATCAGCGTGCCGCCGCCGCAAGTCGTCGTGAGCGGCGTCGACGGCAGCGCATGCGCCAAGATCGCATTGAACTGCGCGAAAGCCTGCTCGCCCAGCAACATCAGCAGGCACAATGACATTACCTTGAGACCCGTCTTCATAGTCCTTCGTGTCCTTTCCTGTTCAACCCAGGTCCTATTCTGCTCATCGGGCCAAGCGGGCACCGGCATACCCCGGCACCGCGAAAACCCGCAGATTTCGCCTAAGCCAAAATATACACTCAAGATAGCTTAAAAGCAACCGCCAGTAGGGTGTGAAATCCGATTCATACCCGCCCCGAGGTGCGGAGTGCGCCTCCCCGGCCCGGGTGGGACAAAAAAAACAGCGGGCCGCCCGAATGGGCGGCCCGCTGCAAGGAAACCAACCGGAAACGCTATGCCATCGCGTTAACGCAATGGGTCCAGCGTCTACGCTGGTTACTTAACCAACAGCATCTTCTTCGTGGCGGTGAACTCGTTGCCGATCTTCACCGTGTAGAAGTACAGACCCGACGTCAGGTTGGCGGCGTCGAAGGAAACGGTGTGACGGCCAGCAGCCATCGTGCCGTTCACCAACGAAGCAACTTCCTGGCCCATCGCGTTGTAAACCGTCAGGTTCACGACGTTCTCAGCCACCACGTCGAACACGAGGTTCGTCGAGGGGTTGAACGGGTTCGGGTAGTTCTGATGCAGAGCGTATTCCGTCACAACGGCCGCGTCAACCGACGGGGTGGCCGAAGCGATCGTGCCGAGCGCGGTGACCGTACCGTTCAGGTCAACCAGGTTCAGCGTGTACTCGTAGATCGTGCCGTTGTTGGCGCTTTCGTCAACAAACGTGTAGCTCGACGAGGTGTTCGTGTTGTTCGCAACGACCGAACCGATCGTCTCAAACTCATGACCAAACACGCGACGCTGAACGTCGTAACGAGCCATGTTGTTCTCCGCAGCCACCGACCACGCCACGTTCACAGAAGCGTCGCCAGCTTCGGCCGTCAGGCTCACGTCCACAGCGCCTTCGATGAACTCGAGGCAGAAGCAGAAGCAACCTTCGGTCGCAACCACAACGATATTGCACCACGTGCCGTTCGCCGCGTTGTAGGTCCAGCCGGTCGGGCTGTAACCAAACTGGGCGGGCGGGCAATCAATCTGGCAGCCATTGCTCAAGCAGCCCGGCAGCACCAAGGCGTGCGGGAACTCGTCAGCGGCCAACGGACCGAGGCAGATTTCGACCGTCGTGTTCGCGCAAGCGCGGACACACTGGTAGTACGGGCCATTGGCCAAGAAGTTACGGCCACCAACGGTGTTGATAAACACATTGGTCGGTTCGTCGCAGGGGACGGCGGTCACGGTGCAGGTGAACGAACCCGACAGGTCGTGCTCGCTGAAACCGTTGCCAATCGTGAGCACGCGCGACGTGTAACGGGCTTGCGCACCGTCAACCACCACGTAGAACTTGCTCACGGCAGGCGTGAACGCATTGTACGTGAACGCGGGATCCGAGTACCAAGCGCCCGGAATACCCAAATAGTCGTTGCCATTCAACGCGTACAACGACTGCACGGCGTCAGGGCAATCACGTCGGCGCGTCCGCGCCGTTGTTGTTCGCATCCCAATAAACCGACACCACGGGGCTACCGTCCGGCAGCATCTCGCCACCTTCGCAACCCGTCGTGAACGTGTCCGTCGTGTACAAAATGGCGTTAAACTGGCCGAAGCTAACCGACGCCATCGCCATCAGGGCGAGAGCGACAAACAGCATCTTGATCTTCATTTACGTTCTCCTTGACAGAAGTATTTCAAACAGTTGTCAGTTCTTGCTCATCCAAACTTACTTGGTCGCGCCAGTAGTCTTGACAGTGCCGGTCTTGACCGAAGAGGTCTTCACAGATTCATTCGAGCTGGGAGCCTTGGTGACCGACGGAGCCGACGGAACGGCAACACCAGCGTTCATAGCAGCGGCGGCGTCAACTTGGAAGTTGTAGACCCAGCTGCCGTTGGCATGCGGACGGTTCACAATCGTGAACGCACGACCCGGACCCGCCGAAGCCAAACCGGCCCACGTCGTGTTGGTCGCATTCAAACGAGCCGACGTACCAGCGATCTGGTCGAGCGCCAAGTCTGAGCTCAAAGCCGTCGCGCCACCGTTGAAGCCTGCGGCGATCAAGCCGGGGCCAACTTCGGGAAGCGTCGCGCTAACCGGGAACGACAGAACGCGCGAGTCGCGCCACGAAATGGCGAGCGAACCGATCGTTGACGGGGTACCCGGAACCGTGCGCGTACCGTAGCCACCGGTGTTGTCTACATCACCAGCCAAAACCAGGTTACGAGTCGTACCGGTCTTGTTGATGTAGTAGTACGCCGAGCCAGGGACCATGGCCGAGGTGCTCTGCAGCGTGCCAGCCCAGTTGCCCGTGTTGTTACGGAAACCGATTTGACCACCGTCCTGGCGGACGATGTTATCGGCGGCCGTAGCCGTCAGGCCCTGCTGGATCTGCGCCCCGATAATCGAGGACGGCTGCGTGGACTCGACGCCGTACTGCGGGACGTTGGAAACCACGTTCCAGAACTTGAACGGAGACCAAACGCCAGCGACACGCCAACGCCCGGGGTAACGCCGTTGTTCACCAATTTGATGTAACCAACGTCGTTCGACGGATCGGACTGCTGAGCGAAGGACGTCGCCGCAAACAGCAAGCACACGATCACAAGCATGACTTTCTTCATCTTTTCCTCCTTAACTTCGAGGACTGCGATATGCAAGTCCCCATCTTTCCATTTCACTCATCAAGTCCCGCAGCTTTCGCCACGAAACTTAAACAAAAACCTAAAGTTGGTTGATCCAGTCCAGAATACCCCTTGCGCTTAGCCTACTAAGTATAGTGGCCGATTTCAACGGCCTCTGGGGCATTCACACGAATCGGAGGCATCCCATCCCATTTCCCCGGTCCATTTGACCCGTCGCGCTATCCCGTTAGATATTCGCAACTGCCTGTCAAATCTGTCTTTAAAGGATAACGCTCCGCGCCTCCGGCCAGACTCGCCGTAGACAAACGATATTAGTCAAAACTCCACCGGATGTCAAGAGAATTGCACCATCCAAAAAGAAAAGTCCCTGATTCTATCAGAATGGAAGGTCCTCGTCCATCGGCGGCTGTCCCTGGGTCGGTTCCGCATGCGAATGGCTTGTTTCTCCGAAGTTTTCACCCGATCCCGGCTTCGGGGACAAGTTTCTGAAGGAAAATGCGACGATCTCGAACGACGTGCGCTTCTGACCCTCCTTGTCCTCCCAATTCCGAACCGAGATCCGACCCTCGATGTAAACCAGAGTCCCCTTCTTCAACGTCTCAGACGCACGCTCGGCTGACTGGCCCCACACAACGATGTTGTGCCAAGTCGTCTCCTGCTGCCAATTACCCTGCTGATCCTTGCGGTTCTCATCCGTTGCCAAGGAAAAGCGCGCCACGGCCGCTCCACTCGGCGTATAACGCATTTCCGGGTCGCGCCCCAAGCGACCGATCAGTGTCACTCGATTGACCACAATCTACTCCCGGTTTGTTTGATTCATATTGCGAAAAATTCTTAGCACACTCCCGAAGCTCAACCTTTACAACAAACTTCCCACTGATGGCTCCGGATGAGAGGAGGCCCGGCGCTCGCGCAGCCAGACCCGCATTCCCCACAGAAGCGCCCCGACCACGACACCCACGGCATCGGCCACCAGATCGCCCGCTTCCGCTTGCCGCGTCGCCGTCTGGCTCTGCAAAGCCTCAATTACGCCGCCAAGAACCAGACAGACCGAAATGGCCAAACCGACGGATCGCCAAGGGCCCGCGTTGCGCTCCAGGGTGCCCGCCCACACGATGCTGCCTACCAGGAAAGCCGATGTGTGCAGAAGTTTGTCCGACAGTGATTCGGTGATCAACTCGACGTTATGGAACGGCGTAATGGCCATGCTAAACACAACCGCCGTCCAAATTACTGCCGCTGCCTCCCAGAAATGTCGCTCAGGCTGCTCCAGGCTCACCGTGTTCTTCATTCGGCCTTGGGGTTAAGCTCCGCAATGGCCGAGGGCAAGTACGTAATGACATCTGACGGCAGCATAGCCACCTCCCCCAGCACATCCGCCGCCACGTCTGCGGCCAGTCCATGCAGATAGGCTCCGCCCCACGCCGCCGCGCCCGCGGGCGCGCCTTGCGCGAGTAAGGCCCCGATGATCCCCGTCAAAACATCCCCCGAACCACCCGAGGCCAGGCCCGGATTGCCCGTGACATTCAAATATACTTTGCCGTCCGGCGTGACGGTCGCGCTGGTCGCCCCTTTAACCAACACCGTCACCTGCCGGGATTGCGCCAATTCGCGAGCGGCGGCGATGCGCTGTGCATCGGTCGGCAGTCCGCGGCCAACAAGCCGCTCCAGTTCGCCCGGATGTGGCGTCAGGACCGTTCCGCGTGGCAGCTGGGCTTGCAGTTTATGCGCCGCGATCAAATTCAGGCCGTCGGCATCTATGACCAGCGGTTTCGTTGTGGCAAGCAGTTTTTCCAACAGTTCAACGGTTTCCGACGCCTTGCCCAGACCCGGTCCGACCGCGATGGCATCGGCCCACGCCAAGTAGGGTTCCAACGCGCTCCAGCCCGCCGCACTCAGGCACCCGCCAGCCGTCTCCGGCAGTGGAATCGTCATCAACTCGGGCTGCCGGGCCACGTCACTGCGTGTGCTCTCCGGTATCGCCATGGTCACTAGACCCACGCCGCTGCGCAAGGCCGCCGCACCGCAGAGCCGGGCTGCGCCGCTCAATCCCCGCGAACCGGCAACAACCAGCAGCCGACCAAAGCTCCCTTTGTGCGCATCGAGCGGACGATTGGGAAACAGCGACGCGACATCCTCGTGCTCCGGTACATAGTAATCGGCCTTCAGCAGGTCGTCTACGGACAGCGGCAGCGAAATCGGTACAACGTGGACCTGCCCGGCGTGCTTGCGCCCCGGATAGAGGTATAGCCCCGGTTTTCCGCATTGGAATGTCACGGTGTGCGTCGCATCCAAACCGTGCCCTAAAGTCGCGCCCGTCCCGCCGTCGACGCCGCTGGGAATATCTAAAGCGATGACCGCCAGATCCGTCTCGTTCAGCAGCTCGATCACGCTTGCCATTAAGCCTTCCGGCGCGCGAGTCAATCCTGTTCCGAGCAGGGCGTCCACAATCAGGTCATACTCGCCAAAATCGAGGTCTTCGTCGCCTGCGGGCGTGAGTATGGATATCGCGAGCTTCCGGGCGATCTCGTAGTTCGTCTTGGCATCACCGGCCAGGGCTTGCGGGTCGGAAAACAGCCAGATATCCACGTCACAGCCGCGCAGGAACAGTTGGCGGGCGAGCGCAAAGCCGTCGCCGCCGTTGTTGCCCGGGCCGCACAATACGGCCACCGACAGCAGCTCCACGTCGCCGTATTCCTGCTCGATGACGGCCAACGCTTGCAGCGCGGCGTTTTCCATCAGCACGGGACCGGGGATTCCGAATTCCGAAATGGCGCGGCCATCAAAGGCGCGCATCTGGTCGGGAGTGAAGAGGGATTGCATGGTGGGAATTAAACGGATGTTCCCGAATGTACGGAATCCACGCGGGATTCTCAAGTCCAAACTGAGGGCTACAATTGCACCCGGGGAGCCAGGTCCGGAGGAAGGACGGGGATGAGGTCTTGGGGAGGCCGAAACCAGCGATGCCGCCAGCGGGCGATCAGCCGGTACCCGAGTTTAAACGGGCCCCGGGGCAGTCGGGTCAGCAGCAGTGCCAACTGCCGCCACGGACCGGCGCATTGGGTCAGTAAGAAAAGTATGGCGTCCGCCTCGCTCAGCAACAGGTTGCGGGCTTCATCCCAAACGAGCACGCTGCGCGGCGTTAACGTGATGCCGTGCTCGCGGGCAAAGTGCTGATAGCGTGCGCTTTGAATCGGACTAAAGGACAGTCGGCCCATGCGATCACGATGGACCATAAACACAACGGCCCTGTGGCATAACCCACAGCGGCCGTCGTAATATGCCCGGATCGTTGCGGTGGTCACTGAATCACGACTTCCAATTCCAGTTGCGCGGCACGATTGCGCCGCAAAATGTAGTAGAATGCTGCGGTGGCCGCGATGAGCACGATTGAAGCGACCAAGCCGCCCTCTATGCCCATGGTGCCGCCGGTGAGCAGTGGATTACCGTTCAGCACGACAAGGTCTGACGGCCACAGGTCAATCGTCGTCACAGGCAGACCGAGCACGGGGCCTTGCACGTAGTTCCAGCCGAAGTGAATCCCAATGGGCAGCCACAACGAACGACTCCACAGGAAAGCCATGCCGAGGATTAGACCGGCGATGAACAGATTCACGAGAAGGAGCAGCGCGTCGGTGTGAAACAGAGTGTAGTGAAGCAATACGAGCACGAAGGCCGCTACGATGACGCCCGCGGCAGCCCCGAACTCACGCCGCACAACCTGCTGAACATAGCCATGAACGAGCACCTCTTGACCAATCGTGTTCAGCAGCATGGCCGCAAGCGTCCACACGAATTCATGTGTGAACGGACCATGGCCCGGGCCGGGTTTGACACATCCGCTGATGATAAGTATCACCAGCGCCGCCAGAAGCAGCCCGCCGCCCAGCACGGTTCCGCCGCAGACAAATCCCGCGCAACGCCGCCACGCGAGCCCCAGGGTACGCAACGGCATGCGGTCCACGTAACGCGTCATCGCCATCGCTGCCAATATCACGCAGGTCGCGGCGATCAGCTCAATGGTAACCCGTGCTGATGCTGTGGCTAGGACAACGTATTCAGTCTGGGGATAGAGTAGAAACGGGAGAACAAACGGCAGATACAGCGCAATAAAAAGCCCGACAAACAGCACGAGCTTCCAACTTACCGTGCCAAGACGGTAAGGGAAGCTCGTGCTGGTGCCACTATCGGGCTGGCGCAAAGGCTACCTCAGGGTTACTTCAGCAGCAGCAATTTCGTCAGGCGCTCCGCTGTCGGAGTGCGAAGCACTGCAAAGTACGTACCGGAGGCCATATTCGCCGCGTTCCACTGCACACGATGCACACCGGCGCTCAGCGGACCGTTCTGCAAAACGGCAACTTCCTGGCCCGCCAGATTGTGAATCACAACGCGCACATCGCTCGTCTGCGGCAACGCAAAGTCAATCGTTGCCACGGGGTTGAACGGGTTCGGGAACGCTTCAATGACATAGTCTGTCGGGATGAAGTTTGGTTCATCTCCCAGCGCCGAGCAGATCTGCACGGTCGGAGTCCACGTGACAGAGTCACAGAACTCGAAGTCGCAGACGCGGCACTTCAGCGTATTCAAATTCAATGAAATGAAACGGTGCGAGTAGGTCGGGCTGTTCGTGCCCACGGCGTTGCCATTGTGGAACCACGAATAGGTCAGGGTCTGACCGTCCGGGTCTTCCGCCAAGACAGTGAACGGAATCGTCGAGTTGAAGCAGACCGTATCCAGAGTATCCGGCAGCGGCGTCGCAGCCTGAATTTCCGGCGGGTTGTTCACTTGGCCCGGGACGCGAATCGTGGCCCGCAGCATGACGTCCGCCGTGTTCAGCAGACGATTCTCCGCCCAGCCGCCGCCGGCCGATTCCCACGAACGACGCGAAATGCCCTGCGCAGACGTCGTGTCCACACCAAACGAAGCGGTCGAACCGCCCGCCGTGGCCCAAGCGACGAAGAACGTGCCGTCTTCAACAATCACATCACCCGCCGGGACCGTGACGCTATTCCAAGCGTTCGCCGTCGGCGCGGTTACCTGCTCACTCCAGATCACCGTACCCGGCGAGCCGTCCTGACCATCATCGTCCATGATCTGCAATTCGAACACGTCCGCGGTGTTCACCCAGACGCGCGCGCTAATGACTTCGCACGGATAGGTCGGCGGCTCAAATTCCATGGCCATACCGCCTTCGCCACCGGCCCAGCTCCAATCCTGCTCACCAGTGCCGTCATCGTACAACAGTTCGCCCGGCAGCGTCACCGCATGCAATTCCGTGCGCAGTGAATTGTTGCCCGCAAACAGGTCGCCCGTCAGCGTAACGGTGCCCACCAGCCGGAACAGACCGTCGCTGGCAGGGGTCCAAATCGCCGGGAAAGTCGCATCCTGCGTGGCCCCCGCATTGATCGGCGTGCCCGTGTAGTTCGCCTGCGTAATCAAGGTGTTGTTCACCTGGCGAACCGAATAGTTGGCCGTAAACGCCGTTTCATTCTGATTACCGGTGTTCCCCACGCGCAGGAAGCCGTCCAGGGGGTCACCCGTCAGCAGGAACACGCCCTCCGACAGGCTGTTCTGAACACCCGCCATGCCGAGGTCGTGGACCTGGAACGTGATCACGTCAGGATAGTAGAACTTGATCGCGTAGTTGTTAGGCGGGTAGGTGCCATCGTAGCACGAAATACCCAACTGACCGGTCACATTCTCAATGCCAATCGCGACGTCGTTGTTCGACACGTCGCCGGTCGTGCTGACGCCGTATTGCAAGGTAATCGAAGAGTCGGCGCCGGAAAGAATCATCTGGAAGTCATGGTTGCCCAAGCTGCCGCCCTGCACCCACGCGGTGACGTCCACCCACGACACAATCAGCGTGTCCGCGTTGTTCGTCCACCAGTAGCACTCACTGGTCTCGCCGTCGTCAAACAGCCAGTCACCAATGTAGGCGCCGATGACATCGTTCGGAGTCGCCGTGTTCGGGAACGTCGGGAACGGCTGGGCAAGCTGGCCGACCGACTGGAACTTGATGTAGCCGTTCGAACCAATCCAAAACTGCGACACATCATACCAGTAGTAGCGGAAATCCCAGCCCGCGTTGAACGGTCCGACCGTGTTGTCGTCTTCAAGGCCCGTCACGAGCGTACCGGACTCGGTGATGTCAATCCAAGCGAAGTCCGGGCCGTCCGGCTCGTTGGCATCTTTGGCGCGATAGCCAAACTGATCGGGACCCCACTGCGTGTCGAGCGTTTGCTGCGGCCGCTCCGTGGAGACCATGTTCACCACGCTCTTCGCATAGCCCACCGAAAGTGTGGCGAGTAGCAGTGCAATACAAAACCAACGGATCATCTTGTTGCTCCTTTCAAGGCTGCGGGACATCCGGGACCACCGGTGCCGCCAAAAGAATAGGTTCTATCGAAAATTCAACTCTGTGACTCTGTCTCTTCACTGGGGAAAATCATCACTACCGCCGCGGCCGTCGTCCGCGTATGCGTCAGCGAAACGGAGATGCGCATCGGGTATTGGGCATAGGGGCCGTGGATGCGTACGCGCGGACCTTTGCCCTTGACCGTGATCACCTCGACATCCCGAAACGCCAGATACTCACCGATCCCAGTACCCAACGCCTTGGCCACCGCCTCTTTGGTCGCCCAACGCGCCGCAAGGCACTCTTCGGGCTTGGCGCGCCTCAAGCATTCGTCACGCTCGGTATCGGTGAAAATTCGTTCGAGGAAGGCCGGATCATCGAGATGTCCCGCGATGCGGTCAACTTCTACGAGATCAATGCCCAGCGACGGCAATATGGGAGCAGGAGGCGCTTTTGACATGCAGGGGGCCGGGCTTGCGCTTAAAACAGCGAGGTTTGGTCCTCGTCAACATCCATCAAGTTCAGCACCTGCACAAGCTGGCTGATATCGTCAATATCGTAATCCGCACCGCTCTCGACCGTGTTCTTGACGTCACCATAGCGCGCGAAGACGGTCACGATCCCCAATTGCTTGGCGCCAACCATGTCACGCTCAGGCCAATCGCCGACCATGATCACCTCTTTCGGCGAGAAACCCATCAATGACAGCGCCCGCTCAAACGGCACCGGCGACGGTTTGCGGTGCCCGGTGTCATCAAAGGTCACAACAGGGTCAAACATGTGGTGCAAGTCAAGCTGAGCCAGTCGCAGCCAGGCTCCGAGGCGCGGTGCGTCTGAAATCACTGCCAGCCGCAGCCCCCGCCGCAGCAGTTCCGCCAGCGTCGAGCGCACGTGCGGATAGGTCACAAGGTAGTTGTTGCGGGCCCGGCGGTAGGCCACTATCCCGGCCGCCAGCCACTTGTAATCCACGGTCTTGAAGGCGCGCACCAAAAAGCGGTCGAAAATCTCCTGATTCTCGATCCCGACCTCATCGTAGATGGTATAGACCAGCCGGACCGCCTCATCGTGCGGCATCGGCATCCCGCTGTCTATCATCGCCGTGACCGCCGCGTCCACCGACGCCCGCTTCATGCGCATGAAATCCAGCAGGGTATTGTCTAAATCGAACAGGATCCCGCGAATCATGGCTGTGTCCGGCTGGGGGGGTTACGCAAGCTCCAATCTATTGACATTCTTGCGAATATGCAAGCCGCCCGAAACCGTCCCGCCGGTTGTCATTGAATTTGTACCGTTCTATCCCGCAGACCGGATTCTGAACGCTATGTTATTGTTTTTCACGGGAAAGGGGCATTGACAGTGAAAGCTCGCAATGGTATATTGCACAGGCTCGTGCAGATCGCCTTGAGCCTGTTGCTGGCCGGTAGCGCGCTCGCTGACGAGGCGAATCCCGCCATTCCCGAGCCCATTGGGTATATCACCGACTACGCCCGGGCTATCGCACCCGCCGATGAGCGCAAGCTCGCACAGGTCGCGGGTGAACTCGAGCGCAAGACCGGCGTCCGGATCCGGGTGCTCACCCTGCCCTATCTTGGCGGGATGGAGATGAATGACATCGCCCGCACCTTGTTGGCCAAATGGTCAGAATCGCCCGCCGTGCAGGCCCGGACTATTTTGATCGTGGACGCTTTGGCCGAAAAGAAGATGCGCATTGAGTACGGTTCGGAGATCAGCGCGATGCTGAGTGAGGAGGCGAGCAAGCGCATGCAGCAGCAGGTCATGCTGCCCTATTTGGCGCAAGGAGACCGCGGTTCAGCCTACTTCCTTGCCGTCACCGAACTTTCAGTGGCGATTGGCCTCGAACAACGCGTGGCACTGTACACTGTACCGGGTTATCTGAAGCTGCAGCCCGCGCTCTACGATCCACGCGGCGCCCCACCAGCCCGGACCAATGAGCTGCTGCTGTTCGTTCCGTTGTTGATATTTATGATTGGAATGGCACGGCTGGAGACGAAAATGGCCCGCGCCACTGTCGTTTTCGGCGAGGTATTCCAGGCTCGCTGGCGCGGGCGCTGGAATCGGATGCAGGGAAGGAAGTGATCGGAAGGGATGCTCGATGGCCTGCTCAGCGCTGGCCAAAGAGCAGCTCGTGGAGGCGCTCGCGGCTGCGGTAGTAAATCACCCAAAACAGCGCTGCCAGAAACGTCCCCAGCCAACCCAGCATTCCGATGGCCACGGTCAAGACGATGGCCAGAGCAAGCTGCCAGGCCTGCCAGCGAATCCGGCGGCGCGCATGCGTCAGAGCCTGCTGTTCAAGACCGAGCGGCACAGGTTGCGCGGACAATTCGGTCAACCCTTGCTGACCTGCCGCAAGAATCTTTGCCACCTGCGGATCGGTGTGCGCGAACGCTTCGACCAGCGTCCGCGTTTCCGCGCTGGCATCGCCGGATAAATAGCCTGGCAAGAGGTCAAGAATCGTCGCGCGTGTCAGCTGTACATGCATCGGTGTGCTCCGTGGGAGGTGTGATTAGAGTTGTTCGGCCCGCCAAAGGGCCAGTTTGAGGCGCGCGCGGTGCACGCGCACTTTGGCGTTGGCTTCGGTGATCCGCAGAGTCGCCGCAATTTCCGCATAGCTTAGTTCCGCCGCGCGCAGCAGGAGTGCTTCGCGCTCCGGCTCGGGTAGATTCGCCAGAAAGCGCAGTGCAAAGTCCAGGAAGTCGCGCTGCTCGCTGACGCGGTCGAACTCTGCTGCGCCACCGACCAAATCCGGATCGGGCAGCGGTTCCGTCTTGTGTCGGCGAAAGTGATCCATGACCAGCCGATGCGCAATCGTAAACAGGAAGGCGCGCACGGTCGGGAGCCGCGTCGGATCGTGCGTCGTGAGGGCGCGGGCAAACGTCTCGGCCGTGATATCTTCAGCGACCGCGCGCTGGCGGGTCAGGCCCAGCGCGTAGCGGAAGATTTCGGGCGCGAGCCGCCTGTAGATCTCGTCAAATGTGGTCGCTTGGGCCATCGTCCCCTATTATACGGAAAACTTCAACCGCCGTTACAACGCATGCCGCTTGTTCCCAATTCTGTTCGCAACCTAACCCGCTGACCCGATGAAGTTCCTGCGCATGCTGGCAATCGGATTCGTGGTGTTGCTTGTCGCCGGCTTCGTGCTGGCTTTTTCCGTTTACGACAGCTATTCGCAGCTCGCCGTGCACCATCGGGCCGCCCGGGCCAGCTTCGCCGATTGGGAGGCCGCGTTGGCGCCGCGCCGCACGCTGATGATTGAACTCGCCGAGATGACCGAGGTATACTCGCCGGAAGCCGGGCAGATTGTCAAAGTCGCTGAAGTGCTGCGGGCCGAGACGCCGGATGGGGACGATGTCGAAACCCGCGCCCACATGCACGAATTAGTTGGATCGAAGCTCGCACAATTGCGCGGCCTGGCCCTGCGCTTTCCGCAACTGCGCGACGGCGATGACTACCGCGAGTGGGAAGCCGATTATCTTAAGCACGAAATTGCCGAGGAGGCCGCCCGCACAGCGTACAACTCCGCCGCCCGCCAATACAACAGCGTTCTCGACTCGTTTAGCGGCAGTCTGATCACGCTGATCTTCTCGGTTCAACCCAAGCCCGTGCTCTCCACCCCGGCGGAATAGTCCGCGGCAGCGTTGCCGGACAGCAATATTGTTATTGCGGACAGGCCTTGACAATATCCGCTTCCGTTGCTACATTCCTCATGGGTGCATCCAAGTCGCCGTGTTTCACCCCGTTCAGGAGGCTTGCCATGAGAACAGCACCTTCCACCTGCACCGCAATCATGCTGCTTGCGGTTTTTTTGTGCCTCGGAAATGCAGCATTCGCGTGCTCGCAAAAAATCTGTGTTGAAGATCCTACTTGCTACGGAAGCTGGGAAAACTGCACGACGGCGAGTGGCGAATGCGCTTCAAGTGCGTTTACGGCGGCCTGCAGCGGCACTTACTCCTTGAGCGCGCAAGTTGTTTGCGCGTCCGGATGTCACGATTGCGAGGCGTGCGTGATCATTGAGAAAGTGCCGTCGGGGACGATTCTCGCTACGTGCCGGACCATTTGCACAAATCAGGACTGCAATGAGACTTGCTCAGTGTTCCTGGAAGCAGGCGTCAACTATCGCATGTGGGTTTGTAAGTCGCCGTGCGACGACACCAATTGCCAGGAGTGTCCGTCAAGATGCTCGGCGTGGGGTTGTCTCTGCGTCGGTCCAACTCCCGGTCCGTGCGCACCATGATCGCCCGCGTTACTCTGGCGCTTCTATGCTGCATGTTTGCGGCCAACGCGAGAACACTGCGGGTTCCCGAGCAGTTTACGTTCATCCAGACCGCGATAGATAGCTCGCAGAGCGGCGACACGATTCTGATCGAACCGGCCATCTATCCTGAAGCGCTGGTCATTGTGGACAGATCGTTGACGCTGGCGGGAACTGCGCCGCCGGACTCGGCGAATGGAATCGGAGTGGTCATTGATCCGACGAGTCTGCCGCTCGCCAATGAACTGGCCTGCCTGGAGATCCATGGTGGTGACAGTGTGAAGCTGCGCAACCTGTGGTTCCGCAATGGCGAAGCGATGCATGAGGACAGACAGACTGATGACCCCGGCGGCATTGATAACTCGCACGGATTGCTCAGACTTGCCCTCTCAAATTGCCGGTTTGACTCGGTTTATGCCTGCATCCGCCGCGGCGTTGTTGTTGAACTTGACAGCGTCGTTATGTTCAACTCACAGCGCCGTTGCATCTCCCGTGGAGATTCGGGAAGGGTCTTGGCATCGAACTGCCGTTTCCACGGAGCGGTTACAAACATCATGGTGTCGGCATGGAGCGGTTCGACGTTTGCGAGTTGTTCCTTCACTAATTTACTGAATGGGTGGCTGCTATCGGCCGGGCAGGACAGCATCACAGTTCTCGATTGTGACTTCGGGCCGTTTTACGGCGCGTGTGATCCGGCGATCCTTATCCGGGCAGGGAGCGGTTCCGTTATCGCCGGAAACGTGTTTCACGATTTTGAAATAGGCGACGCGGTGCTGGAGATCAATCAGGCGGATTGCGAGACCGTCACGGACCCGAGCTTCAGGCATCCGCTTGTGATCGGGAACCGTTTTGAGCATATCGGGCCGGGCGACTGTCAGGAAGGCGTTGCGCTTCGAATCAAGTGCGACGGCGATGTCCCGGCCTTTCTCGGATCATACGAAGACAATGTGTTTACACATGTCACGTCGCTCGGATATTTTGGCAACGCGATGTCAGTTCACCGCGGAGCGGCGATGATTGAACACAACGTTTTCGCAAACGCCGGACCGGATTCCTGCGGCGCCGTGTATGTTCTTGGAGTGGAACCGCCCGAAATACTCCTGCTTCGACGCAATGCCTTTGATAGCCTGGCGTTCGGAGTCCAGCATGCGAGCGATGACGAATTCACGGACGCGCGCCTAAACTGGTGGGGCGACGCTACGGGACCGTTCAACCTCACCTCGAATCCTAACGGACTCGGCGCGGCGGTTGATGACGATGTTCTCTTCTCGCCGTGGCTGCTGGTTCCGCCGGACAGCAGCGACACGAACGAGGTTGCGGTGGAGCTGCCGCCGCTGGGGCCGGACGAGTATCTGTTGAGCGCGTTTCCCAATCCGTTCAATGGCACGACGACGCTAAACATTACCGTTGCCGTCCACTGCTCCTACATGATCATGCTTTACGACATTACAGGCCGACTCGTGCAAACTGCCTTCGAAGGAGTTGTGGCGCATTCGCAAGACGTCACACTTGATCTCCGCAACTTACCCAGCGGTCTCTATTTCGCGCAATTGCGCTCGGCCAGCCGGCCACTCAGCACGGCCAAGCTGCTCCTGCTGAAGTAGGCTGCCCCACGGGAAACGAGAAAACCGCGCTGTGCGAAGCGCGGTTTTTTGTTTTTGGAGCACTTATATTGGCTGTGCAGAGACTGCGTGCCTGCACGCCTACGGCAATGGAGGAGGCGTAGGCGCTGCAGGCCTCTCCTCGCGAACCGGGGGATCCATGTTGATGATATTCGTGGAGATAGTCGAAATCTGCCCGTTACACGGGTTCTCCACCATCAACCGAAACCAATCCTCGTCTTCCGGGGCGGTTTCCACAAATTCCAGCCACTTGGGCCGCTTTTCATCGTATCGCATCTTAAACCTCACCTTCACCTTTCCCCTTTAACTCCAGTTAAGGCAATTCGGATGCCACGCGCCTAACCTCTATGATTTCAAGATGATACCGGAAGACAAGCTCGAAGAGGTGCGTTTAGCCAACGATATTGTTGGAGTTGTGGGAGAATACGTTGCGTTGAAACGACGCGGCCAGAACTTCTTCGGCCTCTGCCCGTTTCACGAGGAAAACACACCCAGCTTCTCCGTCCACCCGGGCCGAGGGACCTTCCGGTGCTTCGGCTGCGGGCGAGGCGGCAACGTGTTCGGGTTCGTCATGGAGGTCGAGCGCGTGTCGTTCATCGAAGCCGCCAAGATGCTGGCCGAACGCGCGCATATCGAATTGCCCACGATTTCCCGCAAAAGCGGCGACGGGCCGACGGAGAGTGAGCAGATTGTCGAGGCCAATCAACTTGCCCGCGACTACTTTCACACAAACCTGCTCAATCAGAATAGCGACGGCGCGAAGAAGGCCATGAGCTACCTGTTGGGTCGCGGGTTTGACGATGAGATTATCCGCGCGTACATGATTGGTTACGCGCCTGACGGTTGGGACGGGTTGGCCAACCGAGCGCAAGGAACAAGTCTGCCCGCCGACGTGTTCGTCAAAGCCGGGCTGTTGAAAATCGGCCAGCAGGCCGGACGGCCCTACGACGCATTTCGCGATCGCGTGATGTTTCCCATTCGCAATCTGGCCGGGCGTGTGATCGCCTTTGGCGGCCGCCGCCTGAGCGAGCCGGAACCCGGCGAGCCCTCCGCGAAGTATATTAACTCCCCGGAGACTGCCGCCTACACCAAGGGCCGCGAACTGTTCGGCCTGTGGGAGGCGCGCAATGAGATCCGCAGGCAGGATCGCGTGATCCTCGTCGAAGGCTATACGGACGCAATTTCACTGGCCGCGGCGGGGATTCGCTGCGTCTGTGCCAGTCTGGGCACGGCGCTGACAGAGCAGCAAGCGCGGCTGTTGCTGCGCTTTAGCGGAAATGTGTATATTCTCTACGACGGTGACGACGCGGGCCTGAGTGCCGCGCGCCGGGCCGCTGACGTCCTGCTGGGTTGCGGCGCACAGCCGCGAATCGTGCTTGTCCCCGGTCAGGAAGACCCGGATTCGTTTGTCCGCGCGCATGACGCTGAGGCGGTTTGGGCGCTCGTCAACGACTCGCGGTCGCTGGTGGATTTTACGGTCGAACGCGGCCGGGCGGCCAATGCCAGCACGGCGCAGGTTGCCCGGGCGCTGGTCACCAGCGCGTCCCTGATTCCATCCGTCATCGAGCGCGAGGCTTTTGTGCAGCAGATCGCGCAAAAGACCGGGCTCTCGATGGAGGGCTTGCTCGCCGAGCTTGGGCAATTGAAACGGCCGCAAGCCGCACGCACGACGCAGGCCGCCCCTACTTGGCCACCCAAAGGCGTGGATACGCTGCTGGCCATCGCGCTGATGCGGTCGCCGGAAATCCGCGATGAAATCTTCGGGCAGTGGCTGCCTAACGACATCCGCGACGAGCGATTGCGCAAGCTCTTGCAGTTTCTTTACGATCAGTATCAACTGGGCCGCTATCCCGATGTGATTTTGCTGCTCAACAGCTTTCCGGAACCGCCCGAGCGTGACTTCATCGCCGCTGCGGACGCTGATGAGCAGGCCGACGAGCACCGCCGCGCCGAGATTGACCGGCAAACCGCGCGCGATTGCCTGCGAGCCCTACAAGTCGAGACGGTGCGCCAGGAAATCGAACAGATCAAAACCCGTATCCGGCAGGAACCTGACAACTCCGAACTCTCGCGTACGCTGATGGATCTCATCGCCCGCGAAAAGGCGCTCCGCGCCGCCGCGACCACGCCACCCGGCACCGAGTGATCGCCTACCGCGCTGGAATTTTTCATTAACAACCCTCTCATGAGCAACTATCACGGAACTACAATACTCGCGGTGCGCCGCAATGGTCTCGCGGCAATCGGCGGCGACGGACAGCTTACGCTCGATGACACCATTATCAAGAGCAAAGGGCGCAAGGTCCGCAAAGCCTTTGAAGACCAGGTGCTGGTCGGCTACGCGGGCGCGGCAGCCGATGCGCTCGCGCTGCTCGATATTTTCGAAGGCAAGCTCAAACAGCATAACGGCAATCTGACACTGTCCGCAATGGACATGGCCAAAGAGTGGCGCATGGATCGCAACCTGCGCCGCCTCGAAGCCGACATGGTCGTGATGGACAAGCACAAGATGTACCTGATTTCCGGTCTTGGTGAAGTCATCGAACCTGACGACAACATCATCGCGCTTGGTTCCGGTGGATCGTTCGCGCTTTCGGCGGGCCGCGCACTGTATCAGCACACCGAGATGCCCGCCGCGGAAATCGTGCGCGCCGCGCTCCTGATCGCCTCGGAAATCTGCATCTTCACCAATGCAAACCTGACGATCGAAGAGCTGAAATAGCGTTCGCTTCACCTCCCTTTCTACATGACTGCACAGACTAATAATATACAAGTCCCCACGCTGTCGCCGCGCGAGATCGTCGGCGAATTGGATAACTACATCATCGGACAGGACGCCGCCAAAAAGGCCGTCGCAATCGCGCTCCGCAATCGCTGGCGCAGGCAGCAGGTCGTCGGTGAAATCCGCGATGAGATCTATCCTAACAACATCATCCTGATCGGTCCGACGGGAGTCGGAAAGACTGAACTCGCGCGCCGCTTGGCCATGCTCGCCGGGGCGCCGTTCATCAAAGTCGAAGCCTCGAAATACACCGAGGTCGGCTATGTGGGCCGCGACGTTGAATCCATGGTGCGCGACTTGACCGATCTGGCCGTGTCGCGGGTCCGCTCGGAATACATGGAGATTGCACACGTCAAGCTCGACGCACTGATCGAAGAAAAGCTGCTCGACCTGATTCAGCCGCCGCCGGGATTGGATGACGACGAGAGCAATCCGCCGACGACCGAGGTCAAGCAGGAACGGCAGGACGCGTGGCTCAAGCGCCGCAACGAATTGCGCGACGAATTGCGCGCGGGCAAGCTCGAAGAAGAGATGGTCGAAATCGAGATAACCGAGTCCTCGATGCCGCTGATGCAGATCTTTTCGGCGCAGGGAATCGAGGAGATGGGCTTCAATATGCCCGAGGCGATGGGTGAAGGAGCATCGCGCCGCAAGCTCGTCGAGGTGACGTTGGTCGAGGCGCGTGAACGGCTGTTCGAAGAAGAATTCGACCGCGAAATTGACATGGATCGCGTCATCCGCGAAGCCGTGCGCCGCACCGAACAGTTGGGCATTGTGTTCTTTGATGAGATTGACAAAATCGTCTCATCGTCCGACGGCGAAGGCGGCGGCCCCGACGTTTCACGTTCAGGCGTGCAGCGCGATATACTTCCCGTGGTTGAAGGCACGACCGTCGTCACGAAATACGGTCCGGTAAAAACAGACCACGTGCTCTTCATCGCTGCCGGAGCGTTCTCCAATGTCAAACCATCCGACCTGATTCCTGAGTTACAGGGCCGCTTCCCGATTCGCGTCGAGATGGAGCGCTTGGGTGAAGAGGAGTTCCTGCGCATTCTCACCGAGCCGCGCAACGCGTTGATCAAACAGTATCAAGCACTCTTGGCCACCGAAGGCGTCAAGCTGGAATTCACGCGCGACGCGTTGCGTGAGTTGGCGCGCACGGCCAAAGAGGTCAATGAACGGACAGAGGACATTGGCGCGCGCCGCTTGCATACGATTCTAACGACATTGCTTGAAGACATTCTCTTTGAAGCCGCCGAGCTGACCAAGAAAGATGTCAAGATCACGAAGACGTTCGTGCAGGGCCGCCTGAAGGACATCGTCGAAGACGAAGATTTGTCCCGATTTATCCTGTAGCTTCCGCAGGCCGTGCATTCGGCACGGTTCTCGCCAATACATTCTCCGAATTGCCCTCAACCACTTGTGTGGGAATGACTTACAAGTCACGGCCCTGCGCAAGCTATGCGTCATTTGCAAGAATTGCACTTAATTCAGATACACAACAAGGTGAGGTCCCCCATGTTGAGAACACGCTTGGCACGTACTTGGGTGTTGCTGCTGTGTTTGTGCTGCGTCGCGTCCGCGCGTTCCGCCACATCGGCTGACATTGCTCAGAGTCACGTCCTCCATGCATCGCTGAACCGTACGGCGATGCTCGCGGAGTTCGATGCCGCATCTGTCACCAACGCGACAGTTGCTGCCCGAAATATCCTCGAACTTCCGTACGGCGGCGCATTATTGATGATCGCGCCCACAGGTACGCCGACGGCCCGGGTTGTCAACGTTGTTCTGGGCGAAACTGTCCAGACCGCGCTTGACGCCACCGGTCTGCCGACGACCATCGAGCAGATCGTCACACTGGATGAACCGGTGATCCTGCATGGCACGCGCTTAGTCGGCGTGTCGATCGCACCGCTGACCGCCACGCCGGAAGGCGTCCGCATCGTCACGAGCGTGGAATATGAGGTCACCACGAGCGGCGCCGGCGGAGTTAACGCTGTGGCCTATCCACAGCCTGTGCATTGGGCATTCGAACCGATCCTGCGTCGCACGGTGGATAACCTCGATGCGCTGGATCCGCTGGTATCGCTGGATGCTCCCGCCCGTTATCTGGTCATCATCTCAACTCCGCTCTTCAACACGCACCTGCAAGCAAACGCGCAGTTTAACGCGTGGCTCGATCTGAAACGCCGCAAGGGTTTTCAGTTGCAGGTGACGACCCTCGCGCAGATTGCCGCAGCGCAAGGCGACTCGAGCGAGAATTCGATCCGCAACTACGTCCAATCCACATACGAAGACGCCAGCCTCGCTCCGCTCGTTTACGCCGTGTTTATCGGTGACGAGAGCGGCACGTTCTCAGTACCCACCAAACGCGTACCGAATCCGGAGATCGGCGGCGACTTGCCGTCCGTCGGCGACGGTTACTTCTTTGCAGTGGACGGCGACGACTATATTCCTGACGTGTTGAATGGCCGTATCTCGGGGCAGTCGCCCGCGGAGTACGTATCCTATTTCCGCAAGGTCGCAATCTACGAAACGAATCCGTACACCGAGAACTTGGATTGGTTCAGCAGCATTACATGCACTGCCGGTAACTACGCCGAGGGCGGTCTGTTCCCAGTCACGCCCGTTTGGAACATGAACTGGGCACGGGAATATGTCATGAACGCCGGATGCATTACCGACGCCGATACGTTCTACTACCACGACAACACCGACGACCCCTTGGAGTACACGGAAGAGATCATTGACGATATTAACCAGGGCGTCTGCGCTGTCTGGTATCGCGGCTGGGCGGCATCGCCGGGCTGGCAATACCCGGTGCTGTTCAATTCAGATATCGAAGCAGGCGTAAACGTCGGCACGAAATTCCCCGCTGTATGGGGCATCGTGTGCGGCAGCGGTAACTTCGGTTTCACCAGCGGCCCGTGCTTCGGTGAGACGTGGATCACCGGTCTCGGCACAGCCACTGACCCCGACGGCGCGATCGTCTTCTTAGGCGCCAGCGACCTGCACACCAATACGCGCCACAACAACGCCATGCTCGCAGCGATGGCGGAAGGTATGATCGTTGACGGCAACCGCAGCACAGGCGGCCTCGCACTCGCCGGAAAGCTCGAAGTCTATCGTCAATATCCGCTCGAGCGTCCGGCCGGCGGCCTGGTTGAGTTCTATGGCTTCCACGTCTTCAATATTCTCGGCGACCCCGAGGTTCCGCTCTACTTCTGCCTGCCGCACGACCTTGACGTGCAAGTGCCGCAGGTCCTCTCCCGCGGCCAAACGTGGGTTGATGTGCATGTTACCGACGGCAACACCGGTCAGCCCGTGCCGCGCGCCATCGTCGGCATTCGCCCGGGAGCTGGCGAGCGCTCGTGGACGGCGGTCACGGATGCGAGCGGCAATTGCGCCGTCCCCGTGAATCTGACCGGAACCACGACGGCGCAGTTGACCGTGTGGAAGCATACCTACTTCATGGAAATGGCGGATGTCGCGGTCGGGCCTTCCGACGCGGCTGATCCCATGGTCGCTGAGCCTGTCTTCACCGCGGGCGATGACGGCCTTCCCAATCCCGGCGAAAATGTGCAGATGACCTTTGGAGTGCGCAACGTCGGTTCGCAGGCCGCGACGTGGAGCATCTCCGCCGTTGCGCTCGATACCAATGTGACCATCACCAACGGGAATGCGACGCTGCCGGCATTGGCTCCGGGCGAGCTCGGCACTTCGTCGGCGATCAGTGCGACGATCAATGATAACGCGTGGGGCGGCGCCGTTCCGGTGCTGCGTCTGACGTTGAATGACGGTCAGAACAGTTTGATCCGCGATGTGCGCTTCACTGTTGCCGCCGTAGATCCGCAGATTCTCTCGATTGAAGTGCAGGATGCCGACGGCATACTCTCACCGGGTGAGACGGCCAATATCTTCATGGACATTCGCAATCTCGGTCTGGCGGGAGCATCGGAAGTCACCGCCACCGTACATAGTTGGGACAACGCGATCAGCTTCTCGGACAATACGCTGAATTGGACGAACGTCGGCGTCGGTCAAGATGTCGTAAGTGCGTCGTCATTCACGGCGACGCTCCCGGGTAACGTCACGCCGGGCCGGCAGATCGCATTGCGCGTAGTCTTCTCGGTGAATGGCGCGCCGATCACGTGGAGACAATTTGTCTTCACCGTCGGCACCGTAACGCCCAACGTGCCCACGGGCCCGGACGAATACGGCTACTACGCGTACGAAGATATTGACGGAGGTTTTACCGCGACGCCGTCGTTCGCCTGGACCGAGCTTGATCCCGATTCAGGCGGCAGCGGCGCGACGCAGCATCTGGTGCGCGACGACAGCTACGTCGGCGTCCCGTTGCCGCAGGACTTCTCTTTCTACGGCGCCGCCTACGATTCGATCTATGTCTGCTCCAATGGCTGGATTTCATTTGGTCGGGCCACGCTGCCGGAATTCCGCAACTGGGAAATTCCGTCGCCCATCGGGCCGCCCGCGATGATCTGCGCCTTCTGGGACGACCTGATCGCCAACACCGACTCGATCTATCCGAATGACAACGCACAGCACGAAATCTTCACACGCACAGACGGTAATCGGTTCATCGTGCAGTGGCGCACTCTGAATCGCGCCGGATTGAACTCGGGCGGCACGCCCAATCGCGACTACTGCGCGTTCCAGTGCGTGCTTGAGTATCCCGCGGCGGGCGACGGCTCCGTCCTGTTGCTGTACAAGCAGATTGCCAATACGGACCAGACCAACAACTATGCGTCCGTCGGTATTCAGGACGCACAGCATCTGCGCGGACTGGGCTTGACGTTCGCCAACACCTACCTGCCGTCTGTGGCGCCGCTGGCCGCCTTGCGAGCCATTCGCTTCACCACGACGCCGCCTGACCCGTTCTTGGGCAGCGAAGACCCGCGTGAGCTGCCCACCGCCTTCGCGCTGCATGCGGCCTATCCGAACCCGTTTAACCCGGCCACCGAACTGCGTTTCGACTTGGCCAGAAACGGCGCGACGACGCTGCGTGTGTTCGATACGCTGGGACGAGAAGTGGCCACGCTGATTGACCGCGACATGCAGGCCGGGACGCACAGCGTCCGCTTCGACGGCGCCAATCTTGCCAGCGGCGTCTACTTCGCCCGTCTGACGAGCGGCGCCAATGCCGCGGTACAGAAGGTCGTCCTGATGAAGTAGCCGCCGCGGCTACTGCCTTGACCATGCAAAGCGGGCCGCCTCATTGAGGCGGCCCGCTTTGCGTAATTTCTCGAAGACTCAAAGCTCAGTTCGGCAAACCCGCTCCGCTCTCGAGGATCATGCGCTGCGTTGGGAACGCGAAGCTGACGCCAAGCTGCTCGAACTCGCGCTTGATACCGACCAGCAGCCGATGCCGCGTCTCCATGAAGTCGGTTTGCTCGGTGCTGATCGTGAAACATAACACGGAGATCGTCAGGCTCGACGATTCAAATTTCGTAAAATAGACGTACTGCGGATCGTTATGCAGCCCTTCGTCGTCCGCGATTAACCGCCGAATCCGCTCGACTCCCGCTTCGAGCTTGTCTACGGGCGTCTCGTACGGCACACCGATATCGAATTTTATGCGCCGTTTCTCCATGCGCGAGAAATTCTCGATCGGCTTGGTGGACAAATCCTGATTGGGAATCGTGATCAGACTGCGCTCGAATGTGCGCACACGGGTCACGCGCAGACTGACCTCCTCGACCACGCCTTCAATCTCGCCGACCTTCACCCAATCGCCGATGGCGAACGGCTTGTCCACAAAGATGACTATCGAACCGAAGAAATTCGCCAGCGTATCCTTCGCCGCGAAGGCCAGCGCCGCACCGCCGATGCCGATACCGGCCAGCAGCGAGGTCACCGAGTAGCCGACATTCTGCAGCGCAATCAGAGTGGCCACAATCCACATTACCACCACGATCGTCTTGCGGCCCAACGGCAAGAGCCCCGCCAACTGCGGATTGCTCTCGCGCATCTTCGTTTCCGACGACTTCATCAAACCGCTGACAATGCGCACCACCAGCCAGAAGCCGATGAAGATGGTCGCGGACTTCATGAACGAGAAGAAGAAGCGATCCAGATCAACCGGCTCGGTCGGCAGCGGCAGAATCGTCAGAGCCGTCCACAATCCAAGCAGAAAGCACATCCAACCGACCGGACGCCGCACGGCACCCAGCAGGATGTCGTCGAAATCGTTGTCAGTCTTTTCCGCGAGCTTCATCAGCCGCCGAATCGCCAGTATCACGATCTGTTTCAGCACCCATCCGGCCGCCAACGCGCCCAGCGCCATTAACCACTGTTCAGAAGTGATGTGGCGCAATTGCTCGAGCAATGTAACTTGTGCCCGCGGTTCCATAAATTATGACCCTATACTGTCCAGAATCAACTGACAGCGTGCCTCCCACGTGTAATCGCGCGCCACCTTCTCGTACGCGCGCGACGGCAAATCAGTTTCCCGGCAGCGCGCCAACCCTTCACGCAGCGCATGCTCCATGGCGTCGGCGTCGTCCGGCTCAAACAAAATCGCATCGCGCCCGTCTTCCAGGACTTCCAGCACCGTCGGAAATGCCGGACCGACGATCAGGCGCTGCGCCGCCATATACTCAAACAGCTTCATCGGCGAACAGACGCGAATCGTCGGCACACGCCAAGTCCACATCATTAGCAGCACATCCGCCGCTGACAGCCAGCGCGGCACATCCTGATGCGCAACGCGTCCGGGCAGGTGCGCGTTCACGAGTTTCAACCGGGCAATGGCATTGCGCCAGTGTTCAATTTCGGGCGCGTTGCCGCCGACGATGTAGTACTCAACATCCGGCATTCTCCGCGCACTCTCCAGAATCAGGTCAATCCCGCGATCGTCTTTCAACGCGCCCGTGTAGACGACCACTCGTTTGTCCGCGTCAATGCCTAAGGCGCGCCGCGCCGCCTCCTGCGGCGGCGGCGACCCGAAGAGTTGCAAGTCCACTCCGTCATGCGCGGCCAGAAGTTTCGCGCGCGGCACACCATAGCGAGCCCACACATCCGTCAGCGCTTCGGAAATCGCCACGACCTTCACCAGCTCGCGCCGTCTTGACGTGCGCACGATCAGCTCTCGCAGGAGAGCGCCGAGCAGTTTGGATTTCTTATGTACATGCTCTTCATGCGCTTCCCAAATAAACGGCACGCCAGTGCGCGGCAAAAACGCCACCGACCACGGATTGCGGCTGTATATCAAATCCTGTGGACGTTGTTTCAGCGCGTCCAGCGTGCTCCGCACGCTGCCGAGTACCTCCATGCGCCCCAATATCTTGCGGCGCGGAACGAACACAACGTCAAATCCCAACTCATCGCCGAACAGCTCACGCGCGCGGCGGTGCGCAAGTTCGTCCGTCGCGCAGTCCGCGTGCCGCGGGATAAACAGCGTCACCGCATGACCCAGCGCCCGGAATGCGCGGCACATCTGCACGACCTGCACCACGTTGGCATCCACGGACGGAAACGCCCGGCTGTGTACATATCCGATTCGCATGCCGCCATGATACGCAGATTTCCGCACTTCCGCAACCGTACAAGAAACGCAACGGGGCGAACCAGATGATTCGCCCCGCGCTGTCTTGTGCATTGCTGACCACCGCCCGGCGACAAGCGCCGACGGCGACAGTTGCGGTTACTTCAGCAGGACCATCTTGGCCGTCTGCGAGAAGCTGCCGCTTTGCAAGCGGTAGAAGTACATCCCGGACGGCAACGCCGACGCGCTAAAGGTAACGTTGTAGATGCCCGCTTCTTGACGGCCATCCACCAGCCGCGCCACTTCCTGGCCTGTGATATTGTAAATCGCAAGCTGAGTGTGACCGGGTTCCTTCAAGCTGTATTGAATCTGCGTGCTCGGGTTGAACGGATTCGGATAGTTCTGGTCAAGCGCGTATTCGACAGGCACCAGCCCCGCATCCGGCGCTTCGCCGACTCCGCTGACAACATCTATGGTCACCGGCAGTTCAATCTCCGTATCGAGCACATCGTTGTAGATGTACAGCGAGATGTTGTATTCGCCCGAACGGAAATTGGCGATATCTACGGCCAGCGTGATATCGCGCTGCTCGCCGCCCGCCACCGAACCCGACGACGGCGTCACGTTCGCCCAATCCTCGAGGAACTTCATCTGATAGACGCCTAAACGGTCGCCTGTGTTGTTCTGCAGCACGCCGCCGAACGTCACCAGCATGTTATTCCAATCGGCAGTCACCGCACAGCCACCCGCCGTAAACTCCGCGCCTTCCAGCACGGCGACCGGTTCGCGGTCATACGTGATCGGATGCATACGGGTAACTTGGGTCTGATTCGTGCCACCGTCGCGACTGAAGATGTAGAGCTTGTAACCTTCGGGATCCTGTGCCCACCAGGACATGCCGGTGATCGCAAGTTCGCCCGCGCCCTCGTTCTCCACTTGCGCAAAGATATTGCCGTCACGGTCAATCTGATACAGATTCTGCGTGAAGTCGGCAATCCAGAAGCGATCGAGATCCGGATCGTAGGCCAGAGCGCGCGTCGGATTCAGCGGGCTCGGGATTGACTCGCGTACAACACCATTCATGTCAATGCCGACGATCGTGCCCGTGCCGTCTTCTGACCCGTACAGGTATTCGCCGTCATAGGCCAGATCGTACCAGCCAAAGGCCGACACCGAAGGCTGCGCGATCGCCGGCGGAACGAACTGGCCGTCGCGATCAAAACGATAGATCCAATTGGTTCCCGTCGGACCGCTGGCGCCGGTCACGTACCAATGGTCACGGACAAATTCGCAACCCAGCATCTGGAAGTCGCCCGTTTGCGATGAGAGCTCGAAGCGCTGGATGTTGTCCCAATCGCCAATCTCTGTCCCGTCCACGGTGAACGCCTTGCGAATCGTATAGTCCAGCGGACCGTTGCCGTCGTTGATGATGTTAAAGCTCGCCGATGACTGATCCGGCGCCGCAATGCCCAGCTCCTCGGCAGACAGCGCAAACTCCGGGTGCAGCATCGTGAAGTCAACCGTCTCGGTGCTGTCCAATTCAACCAGCACGCCGCTCACTGTGGCGTCGTTGAAATCGTCCTTATGCGCGCGCACCGTGTAGGTGCCGATCAGCACGTTGTTCAGCGTGAACTGTCCCGTGGCGTCGGTCAGGTCACTGTAGTTGAAACCGTCCACTGAAACACGCACATCCGGCATCGGCGCGCCCGTCTCTTCGTCGTTCACCGTACCGATAATCGTTCCGAAAAGGGCGCGGGCATCCGTCGTGATCAGGATCGCACGACCGTCCACGATGCTCGCGCAGCCAGGTGACGTCGAGCTGCGGTAGGCCAACTGTAAACCGGTCAACTGCGATTCATCTTGAATGCCGACCGTCGAGCCAGAAATCTCAGCACCGCCTGTGCCACTAAGGTTCATCGTCACGTCATTGTACTGGAACAGAATGCGGCCGTTGCCATCCAGTGTCGGGGTTTCCGTCTGTCCGTACAGAATGACTTGGAAATTCAGATTGGCTTCTGAGTAGCCAAAGCCGCCGCCCGAGGCCTTCCATTGCACGATCACACGATCTTCCACCGGGTCGTGATACCACCACACGCCTTGACCTGCGCCGTTGGTCTTCAGGTCATCCCAATACGGGGCCAGCATCGCGCGCGGCGATGTCTGCGCCGGAACCATGTAGTTACGGAAATGGTCGGCCCACGCCTGCGCGCCAAACGCACAGTCGCCGTTGGAGAACACCGACAGCGTATCGTAGTCAACACCGTAGTAGCGGAACGTGAACGGCAGGGCGCGCGCCGTGCCGAAAACCTGCGAAATCTGCGTCTTCTCGCCCGGGTCGGCAAGATTCAAATTCGTGCCCAATCCCGTGCTGATGTCCAACCACTCGTAGGTCGGATGCAATTCGTAGTTCAGGTCCGTGTTGTCGTAGGCGTAGTAGCCGTAACCATCCGGTCCGCAGGGATCGTTGGCCGAGGCCGTGCCGACCGCGACGTTGAAGTAGGTCGTGTCAGCGAAGCCGCCGTTGCCGGTCAGAACCAGCATCATGCGCGCCTGATGCCCGGGGAAGGTCAGCGTGTTAGCATTCAAACTGAACGGAGTAGCCGTATTCACGCCGTTCGCACCTACGGCGATGTCGGGGTAATTCACCGTCGCCACTTCAGCGGCCACGAACGGACTTCCCGAAGTCAAAGTCGCCGAAACGCCTGTCAACGGAACGACACCGGCATTGCGCACCGTAACCGTCAAGTTACGCACAGTGCCCGGGGTAAACGCGCCGCCACTAAAGGCGTGGCTAACATATTCGGTGCGCGCCGCCTGAATCTGCAGGTCATAGCTGCTCACCGTCGGAGTGCCCGACGATGTCACGGCAACCCGTAACGGTACGATTTCAAATTGCTGTAAACTGTGGTCCAATTGCACCCGGAACGGTGTGGCACCCATGGCCTGCCCGCCCGGCGCCAAGTTGCCGTAGCTGGACGTCCCGGTGATCACTGTCGCTTTAGGCGAAGGAGTCGTCAGTGTTGCGCTGATTCCTGTGACCGTCGTGGATGTACCGGAGTTGTGAAGAGCCACACCCAGGTCCACCAGCTCGCCCGGATTAGGAATTCCGTCGCCGTTGCCTTGCGTGCCGCCGGCATTGTCGTCATCCACCGCGACGGTCAAGACTGAAACAAATTCGCTGGCCGCCGCGCACGGCACATCCGCGAGATACGGCATCATGTTGCGTTTGCTCGCGGTCAGCAGTAACGTACCTGCTGTCTGAACGTCTACTGCCAGCGTCACGTCACCGTTCGCGTCAGTCAGGCCCCGAACGTAGCACTCCGTGCCTTTCCACGCCGTGACGAGCGCGTTCTCGATCGCCGTGCCCGACAAGACATCTTCAATGTGCACCGTCAGTGAACGGGCGCCGACGCTGAGCGAGCCCGGATGCGTTACGTCAATCTGCTGCGGTGTTTCCGTCCAGATCGAAAGACCCGGATCGCCCATCAGGTTGAACCAGCGCGAAAAATTGGTTGCCGAACTGGAGCCCGCGCCAAACGTCGGTACGAGCCAGGCCTTGGCCTGATTCACGCAATGCGAAATGTGCTCCGTCTGAGTCACGGCAATCGCGTAGCCGAGGCCGCCTGTGACACAGAGGTTTTCCGGGGGGTGCGTTCCCAAGGTCGCCATGCCGAGACCCGTCACGCCGCCCTTCGGCGATGCCGCTGAACCTGCCAGGACCCACGATTCCGATACCGAGGTGCCGCTCTCAAATGAGCCCGTACCGCAGGTCACGGTCAGGGTAATCGGCGTGCGCGCGCCATTGTTGCACTGGCCCGCGACTTCGTTGCCCATGCCGCCCACCCAACTGCCGCGCCAGAGGAAGATGCCGCGGCCGGCGTTCAACTGTGTCGTAATGTCCGAAGGATTCACCGATGAGCTGTTGTGCGTCAACAGGTAGATCGAATCGAGACCCGTGTTGCGGCGCATCATGTCGCCGATCCACTGGAAGGTCGTATAGTTCGAGGCGATTTCGTTGGCGATGCCCGCGTACAGGAACGCCTTGCGATACCACGTCGGATCGCCCATGTGCGGCGAGCGTTCATAGCCTACCGTCTTCGCAAAAATCGTCGCCAGCTCCGGGCCCGTGGACGCGCAGAAGCGGCCCACACCGATGTCTTCAATATCGTCGCCGGTGTTCGCCAACGCGTACGCGTGATCGTAATCGCTGCCGCCCGAAATCGGCAAGCCGAAGCTCGCCTGAGGATCGCCCATCAAACAGACGAATTCCAACGGGCTGTCGTCGGGAGCTTCCAGCCAAGCGTCGCGAATCTCGTTGATGATCTGCGTATTGCTCCAGTTCGCTTGGCGCATGACGAGCACGTCGTGGCCCGAACGCTTCTTCCACAGTGCCAAACTGTCCGTCCACGGATTGACCGTGGAGTTGTCCTTGGCGAAAATCATGTACGTACCCGGCGTGGTCGTGGCATCATCCAACGCTGATTCGTCGAGATTCTCAATCAGCTGCTGATAGGCCGGAGCCCACAAGCCCGACGGACGGCGCACGCGCTGGATCTCGTTGACGCCCGGCTGATCGTTCGGCACGATCTCCACCTGCACGTCACGATAGATGCGCGCCTGTCGTGTGACCGGATTCACCTGAACCGGATTGATGCGCACCGTGACCACGCGAAAGTCGCGCAAGATCTGAGGATCCGACATTTCGGCAATCTGCTCCGGGAACCATGCGTCACGCCCGTAGATCAGAGGATCGGCATTGTCACGGCGGAATTCATGGCCTTCTTCGCTGTACGGCAGGGCGTTGTAGTTCTCGACCAGCTCATAATCGCTGTAGCGAACCACAAGGTCCACGCCGCCGGTCGCGGGAATCCGGTAGAACCGCGTCACATGCGGCAGTGCCGGCGCCCCGTCCTGCGTGATAACGGCCTCGCCGTCAATACCGATGAAGTCGTAGCCCTGGTAGTCCTTGACTACCGTCTGGCGCTCCATCGTGCTGCCGTCAAACCGGATAGACGTGAATTCCGGGCCGGTCTTGCTCACTTGCAGCACGGCTCCCGAACCCATGTACGTCGAATATGCCGGCGCCAGCTGTGCGTCAGCCGCCAAGGCTGCGCACACGCAAGCAAGTAAGGCGATCGCGCGAAGAAACAGTCCTGATTTACTTGCCATCAAACTCCTCCAATTAGGCTCCTGGTGGATGCGGAATCCGTCGGCATGGCCGGACGGGCTAATTCATGTTAAAGTAACGAAACATGCCCGGTCTTGCAAGCGACACGCCCCGCTATTTCAATCCGCTGCATCGGGCCGCATCCTTGTATGACAAATAAAAATAGTCTTTTAACGCATCAAGCCGGACTTTTGCCCGGCTTGATGTGCTAATGCCTCATAAATCCGTGACCGCTTTCGGCCCGACCTCGCTGGCCCGGCAACTGGCTGTCCCCTACTTGCCCCACGCCTTCATCCGTGCTTCCCAGGCTGCAGGCTGCCCCTTCAGATATTTGTCGAACCACTCAAGCATCATCTGCCGATGCAAGATGAGATTCTCGTACTTCTTGTTGATGTTGTGCGTCTCATCTTTGAATCGCGCATAGACAACGTCGCGGTCGAGCAGCGTCAGCGCCACGAACATCTGGTCCGACTCGAGCCACGGCACATTCGTGTCCGCACCACCGTGCAAAATCAGCGTCGGCGTGGTAATCTTGTCAGCGTTGAATATCGGCGAGTTGTTGACATACAGGTCGCGGTTGTTCCATGGGTATTGTCCCGGCGCCGCAATGTCGCTGTACCAGTAGCCCCACACGCCGCCGCCGAAGTAATTCGCAATATTCGAAATACCGTACATGTCAACCGCGCAGGCGAAGAGCTTGCTCTTCGTCAGTAAATCGAGCGTCACAAACCCGCCGTAACTTCCGCCGTAGCAGCCCACCTTGGTCTTGTCCATCCACGGATGCGCGGCCAGGATCTTCTCAGTCCCTTCGATCACATCCTGCGTCGCTTCGGTGCCCCAATCGCCCGCGTGATAGTCGGCGAACTTCTGCCCGTATGCCGCCGAGCCGACCGGATTCAGCACGTACACCACGTACCCGTTGGCTAACCACATCTGATACTGAAATGAGAACCGCAAATCGCGCGGCGAGACGCCAGCGTAGTAATAAACGATCGTCGGCCACGGCCGGTCGGCTGAGAAATTCGCGGGCTTGTAAATCCAGCCTTCAATCTCTTCTCCAAGCCGGTTGGTGAAATTCCACGGCTCCATGGTTCCGAATTCCCAATTCCGCACCTGTTCACGATTGGGATCGAGCAGCAGCCGCTCCGTCTGCGCGGCCACGTCATAGACGTACACGGCGCGCGGCGAGTCGTAATCCGAGGCCTGATAGGCGATGCGCGTGCCGTTCTCAGCCATCGCCGGATTGTCTGTAAAATTCCAGCGAATTTTCAGCGGACGGTAGGTCAGCCGCGCGCCGTCGCGTGCCACGCGAGCAAACTGTCGCTCGCCACCGTCACTCACATGCAGCAGAAAACTCTGATCCGCCGGGTTGTAGTGAATGCGCGAATGGTCGCCTTCATCGTTCAGCGAGAAGCGGGCGTCCGCCGTCAAATTGCGCGTCTCACCCGTGCGCAAATCGAGCGTATAGAGACATAACTGCGAGACATTGTGATAGACCGTGTCTTCCGGCGCTGCGTCATGCGATCCGGCGGCGTAGGCGACGGTCAGGTCGTCCAGCCACGTGATGTCCTGCGGGTACTTGAGCAAGCTCCGGTTCGACAATCGCACCTGGGCCCCATCGGCCAGCTCATAGGTCCAGAACTCCTGCGTCGCAAAGGGACGCTCGTGGCGCAGGAGATTGCGAATCAGCAGCAGCCGCTCGGCGTTTGGGGAGAGCGACCATTTATGCAGGTCAAACTCACCGGCTTTGGTTAACGGCCGTGTCAGGCCCGTGCGCAAATCCGCGTAGAACAGCTCGCGGCGGTCGTTGTAGCCCGTCGGACGATCGCCCAAGTCCCGGAATAGGTCGTACCCCGACGTGTTCTCCGGCTGCTCCTTCGATACGGCATAAATCACTCCCGCGCCGTCGGGCAGCACTGCAAACTTCTCCATGCGCTCAACGGCCTTTAACAAGCGGCGAGTCGCCTTGGTGGCGAGCGTCTGTTCCCAGAGCTCGGGTCCGTCGTCGGTGCTGAGCTTGTAGTAAAGCCGTTTGCTGTCGTGAGAAAACGCGACATCCGAAACGCCCGCGAGCTTCGTCGAGTGCACGAGTTTGAGGCCGTCAAGCTCATAGATTTCGTGCCACACGCGCTGTTCGTAGTGATCTCCTTCGCGCACCGCCCGTTTGACGACCAACAACTTGCCGTTCGGCGAGATGACCAGCGACGGAAAATCATGAATCTGTGCGTCCAGTGTGAAGCTCGCTGGGCGAATCTGCAAAGCGCCGCCTTGCTCAATCACTATCGTCGAAGCGGAATCCTGGATGAGCTTGGCCTGAAATGTCCACGCGCCGCTGTCCGAAGCCTGGGACGCGCTGGCCACCACAATCGCAGTACGCATCCGGTTGAGCGTTAGCTCCGCACTCGCCTTGAATTCGCCGCTATCCGCCGAGACGGCTTGCGCGATCTGTTGGCCGTCCGCGAACAGCTTCAGAGGCCGCGTGCCCGTGACTTCAATGGTCACTTTGCCATAGGCATCGGCGCGCAGATAGGTCCCCGCCAGCGCACAGGCGCGCGCCGCAGTCGTGCTGAACGTCAGATCGTTCTGCACGCGCGCAGCGTCGCTCCATACGCTTAGGCTATCCCAATCCAACGCAATCTCGTCCAAGAGGTCACCTGTCTTCTGCGTCGAATCGCCAAACGCAACCGGCGGAAGCGGCATCACTGGCGCCACGCGCCAAGGTGCAAGTGCCGTCTCAGCGGCCATCGTCGCTGAGACCCAACACAGAAGTAGAATCAATTGACGCATGGCAAATGCCCGTTTAGTTGAAGAACCACTGACTTACATAGATCGCCGCGAGAATTCCTGCCGCGTCACCGATCAGGCACGCGGCGAGCGTATGCCGCGTCGTGCGCACAGAGATCGAGCCGAAATAGACGGCCAACACGTAAAACGTCGTTTCGGTTGAACCCATCATGACGGACATCATGTTGCCGATCAGCGAATCGGGGCCATAACTTTTCAGCCCCTCCGACAGCACACCCATCGCGCCGGAACCCGACATCGGCCGGATGATCGCCATTGGCAAGATCTCCGGCGGAATGGCCAGCGGTTCAAGCACGCCGCTTAACAGATTCACCGTCGCGTCGAGCGCTCCTGACGCGCGAAAAATCGCGATCGCACAGAGGATCGCCACGACGTACGGAATAATCCGCACGCCGACGTTGAACCCCTCTTTAGCCCCCTCGATGAATTCCTCATACACTCGCACCTTTTTGTAGAGCGCGGCGCCGGCAATCACCAGAAACAGCACCGGTACGGCCCAGTCCGAGGCCGCCTGCACGAAGGCAACAAAGGCCTCTCTCATGGCTTAGGTTCCTCCACGCGAAAGCGCTTGAGCTTCTCGAGCAGCTTCACCGCTACCATGCTGACGACGAGCGCGATCACGCTGGCAATCAGCGTGGGACCGATGATCCCTGTTGGATTCTGCGAACCCGCCGATGCGCGCATGGCAATCACGGTTGCCGGAATCAGCGTGATCGCCGCCGAGTTCATGGCCAGAAACGTCGCCATGGCATTCGTCGCAGTGTCCCCCAGTTTGCTAAGGCTCTTGAGGTCCTGCATCGCTTTCAGACCAAGCGCCGTGGCCGAGTTGCCGAGACCCAACATGTTTGCCGCAATGTTCGAGAGCATGGAACCCATCGCCGGATGGTCAGGAGGCACGTCGGGGAAAAGCCGTTTCATAACTGGGCGCATCAACTTGGCCAGCCCCTGCACCAACCCGGCCCCTTCGGCTAACCTCATAAAACCCAGCCACAAAGCCATAATCCCGATCAGTCCAATGCACAGCTCCACGGAGGTCTTGGCCGCATCCACTGTCGCTTTCGTCACGTCGGCCATCTTGCCGGTGAACATTGCGGTGATCACACCAATTAGAATCAATCCTAACCAGACTACTTGCACGGATTCTCCTAAGTTCTGATTCCTATTAGTTTACGAAATCATCTGCCAACTTGCAATCCCTTCTTGCTGACTCCTGAAAAATCGTGGCAGAGGAGGCCCCAACGCCCCGAAATTGTGAAACTTTCCACAACCCAAATCGTTGAAAAAACAAGGAGTCGAGTAGGGGGTTCGGTTTGACATTTCGGCCCCGGGAGCGTATATTGACGGATTAAAGGGTTTGGAAAGATGACAAGTAACGTCATATTAGGAATTGGATGCTGATGGAGCTGCTGCCGCTGAAGGGAACGTGTACCGAAAAACCAGCCAATGGGCTGGCTTTGCCTGTGTTGGGCGAATTCACCGCGCAGTCCTTTCGGCATAAACGCGTCCGCGAATGTAAAATCGGTTCGGTGACGATTGGCGGCGATTATCCGGTTGCCATCCAATCCATGACCTTGACCGATACCCGCGACGCACAGGCCACGCTCGAGCAGATTCACCGTCTCGAAGAAGCGGGCTGCGAGATCATTCGCGTGGCTGTGCCTGATGACGAAGCCGCCGCCGCGCTCTTTGAGATCAAGCGCAACATGCGCGTGCCGCTGGTGGCTGACATTCACTTCCATTACAAGCTGGCGCTCAAAGCCATTGACGCCGGCGTGGACAAGATCCGCATCAACCCCGGCAACTTGGGCGGCGAAGGTCGTGCTAAAGTTGTGACCAAGGCCGCGCTTGACGCCGGAATCGCCATGCGCGTCGGCGTCAACTCCGGATCGCTCGAAAAAGACCTGATTGATAAGTACAGCGGCCCGACGCCGCAGGGAATGGTTGAATCGGCACTGCGGCATGTCGCGTGGCTTGAGGACGAGGGCTTCACGAACCTGACCGTGTCGCTTAAGGCGTCGAATGTGCCGCGCATGATCGAAGCCTACACCCTCTTCCGGGAGCGCAGCGACTATCCCTTGCATCTGGGTGTGACGGAAGCCGGTCCGATGTTCACAGGCTCGATTAAGTCGGCGCTCGGTATCGGCTATCTGCTGCAGAACGGCATTGGGGAAACGCTGCGCGTGTCGTTGACCGCTGATCCGGTCGAAGAGGTTAAAGTCGCATGGGAAATTCTGAAAGCCCTGGGCCTGCGCACGAAGGGGGTTAATCTCGTCGCCTGTCCCTCGTGTGGCCGCTGCGAAGTGGATTTGCTCGACCTGTGTGCCCGCGTCGAAAAAGCCGTCGCGAAGATTGACAAGCCGCTGCATATCGCCGTGATGGGCTGCGTCGTCAACGGCCCCGGCGAAGCCCGCGAAGCTGACCTCGCCGTCGTGGGCGGCAAAGGCAAAGGCCTCCTGATGAAGGACGGCAAAGTCATCGCCACGCTGCCCGAAGACGAACTCATCCCCGCGCTGTTGCGCGAAGCCGATGCGTATGATGTGTCGCAAAGACCGAGCGGTAAGGTTAGGTTTGTGGCGAGCGCGTAGCATGCCTTCCGTCATCTCCATCACCGACATCTTCTCCCGCATTGACGACTATGAGCATCCGCGCGTCGCGGCGATGGTCAACGAATGCGCGGTGAAGTTCGTTAAGCTGAAAGGCGAATTTGTCTGGCATCATCACGACGAAGAGGATGAACTCTTTTACGTCGTGCAAGGCTCGCTTTTAATGAAACTGCGCGACGGCGATGTGACCGTCAACGCGGGCGAGATGATCCTGATTCCGCACGGCGTCGAGCATTGCCCGATCGCCGCCGAAGAAGTACACCTGATTTTGTTTGAACGCGCCGCCACCATCAACACGGGCAATGTGGTGAACGAGAAGACGCGTGTAACGGTGGATACGCTGTAACGATTGACCCCCTTAATCCCCCCGGAATACCGGGCGGAAATAATGAGCATGAGCACCTTAGTCGAAAACATTCAAGTCGAGCCGCGCAAGGGGCCGAAGTATAGTTTTTTTGAAGTCGAAGTGACGAGCGTTATGGACGCCACGCCGACCGTCAAGCTCTTCAACATGCGCGTGCCGGGCCGCGATGTCTATCCGTTCAAGGCCGGACAATTCATTCAACTCGACTTTCCGATTCCCTCGAAAATCACGCGCCGCAGCTATTCTATCGCCAGCGCGCCCGAAGGGACAAACGAGTTCCAACTGTGCGTGGGCCGCGTGCCCGACGGACTGGCCACGCGCTATCTGTTTGAAGAGGTTAAGCCCGGATCGGTTCTTAAAGGCGCCGACGCGATTGGCCATTTCATTCTGCCGCCGGTGCTCGACAAAGAGCTGTGTTTCATCTCGACCGGCGTCGGCATCGCGCCGTTTCGCTCGATGCTGCTTGACGGTTATGCCAAAGGTATCATCAATGTTCCGGTGAGCCTCTTTTTCGGCAACCGCTCCGAAGCGGATATTCTCTACCGCGACGACTTCGAGCGCATGGCCCGCGAACATGATTTGAAATTCTTCCCGGTGCTGTCGCGCCAAACGGATTGGCACGGCCCGCACGGCCACGTACACAAGCACTACATGGAACACTTCGCCAACCAGCGGCCCGCCCTGTTTTACCTGTGCGGCTGGCGCGCCATGCTCGACGAAGCCCGTAAGCATCTCACCGAAATGGGTTACGACCGCAAGGACGTCAAAATCGAGCTGTACGACTAACCACCCAGCGTAGCCGCTGGACCCGTTGCGCTGACGCTGAACACATCACGAATTTGGAATTGACAAAGATACTCAGAGAGATTCTCGAAATGCCCGAAACACTGACCGACCTCGACATTGAACTCGCGCAGAAAGTCACGAAGCTGCTCGACATGTTCCGCCCCATCTTCCAGGCCGAAGGCGGCGACGCGCAATTGCTCTCGCTGAAAGAGGGCATCGCCACCGTCTCCATGGGCGGCGGATGCCAGGGCTGCGGCGGCTCACTGTCCGCCATGGAAGGCGGCGTCCAACGCACGCTCCTCGAAAAGGTACCCGGACTGAAGGAAGTCGTCATTGTTCAATGATGAAGGCTGAATGATGAACGATGAGTTCATCAAACAAGGAATTTAGCTTGACAAATATTCTCGACCGGATTTGGCTGTTCTTCTCCTCGGTGAAACTGACCATTGTGCTGCTGCTGATCTTCGCAGTGGCCATGGGTTACGGCACGTGGATCGAAACGGTCTATTCCAACGGTGCCGCGCGCATCCTGATCTACCGCACCTGGTGGTTCGACCTGCTCACGGTTATTCTCGCGCTCAATCTCATCGGCTGCACGCTCCGCCGGGCTCCGTATTCGCCGCACCAGTACCCCTGGCTGCTGACGCACGTGTCGCTGCTGCTGATTATGACCGCGTCAATGATCACCAATCGCTTTGGCATGCAGGGGCAGATGGTCATCCTCGAAGGCGACACCGAAAACCGCTTCGGGCTCGAACAGCTCGACCTGGAAAACTGGGACACCATGATCGGCGAAGAGCGCACGCTGCCCTTCGGCGTGCATTGCGTCTCGTTTGAACAGGTCATGTACCCCGGAACGGGCATGACCTCGCTGTTCAAATCGCACGTCATCGTGGACGACCCCGGCAATCCCGAACGCATCGAGTGGGACGTGATTCTGAATCACCCGCTCTCATACAAAGGCTACAAAATCAGTCAGGCGTCTTGGATTGACCTCCCCGACGGACGGCAAGCCACCGTGTTAGGCGTCTCCTACGATCCCGGCATCCCCTACATGTACGCCGGGGGAATTCTGCTCGTGCTCTCCATGGTCGGCATCATTTTCCTCAAACCGTGGCTGAAAAGTAAATGGCCGCCCGTGCCGCGCGGCGATCGCATGCCGCTGGCCGAAAACACCGAAATGACCGCCGAGCTCATGGCTCAATCGTCCGACGAAAAGGAGAACGTTTCCGCATGAAAACTCTGTCTATCATCCTCACTGCGCTGCTTCTGAACCTGTCCGCTGCCTTGGCCGCAGACGATTTTAACTGGAGCCGCGCCGGACAGATTATCGTGCAGGACGGCGGCCGGTTGAAACCCCTCGATACCTTCGCGCGGGAACTCGTCGGTGATATTGTCGGCAAGGACGAGTACGAAGGACAACACCCCGTCGAGACCTATTTCCGGTGGATGTCAGATGGCAGCCGATGGTCCGAAATGCCCATCATCTATCTGCCCAAGGGTGATCTGCACCGCGAACTCGGCCTGCCCACGGGCCACGGCAGTCTCTATTCGATCGCAGAGCTGCATGGCAAGCCGCGCCTGATGCAGATCGTCATGGAAGCGCAGGAAGCGCAGAAGGCCGGCGACAAGCCCTCGTTCACGCAGTCCAAAGCCAATGAGATTCTGCACCGCGTCAACACGCTTTCCATGGTCTTCAGCCATGAGTTGCCGCTGTATGCGCCGCCGCTTGCAGGCGACGCAACGACCACCACGTGGGCCTCGATGCCCGAAGCGCTGGCGGCCATCGAACGCGACTCCATGAACGCCGTCAAGACGCCGGAAGAGCTGGCCACGCTCGGTCTGTCCTTCGCCGGAATGTACCACTCGATTCTTGACAACCGCCCCGACATGTTCAACACGTCGGTGGACCTGTTCATCGAAGCACAGCATCGCATTCTCGCGCAGCAGCCGGCGATCTTCAGCACGCTCGACAAAGAGCTGCTCTACAACACGCTGCAACCGTTCTTCTGGGCGCGTGTCCTCCTGCTGCTCGGTGCGGTGATCTTCGCCTTGAGCTATAAGCAGAAATTCGCAACGTGGCGCGGCTACGGCGCCATCGCGATGTTCCTGGGCCTGGCGGGCTATTCCGCCGGCATGATTCTGCGCTGGATGGTCGGCGGCCGCGCGCCGTGGTCCAATATGTATGAGTCGCTGCTGGCCATTGGCTGGACGCTCGTCATTATCGCCTTCATCTACGAACTCGTTAAGCGCGACCGCATCTTCGGCATGGCCGGCTCGATTATGGGCGGCGTCGTCCTCTGGCTCGCGCACTACGCCAATCTCGACCGCGGCATCAATCCGCTCGTGCCCGCCCTGCAAAGCTACTGGCTGGTTTATCATGTGATCATTGTCCTCTCCAGCTACGCCTGCTTTGCCATCGCCATGGTCATCGGACATATCCTGTTGGTCGGTGCCGCCAAGAACAAAGGCGAGATCAACCCGCCGCTGGCGCGCATGGCCGGAGCGAATCTGCACGTCATTCAAGTCGGCTGCGTGCTGTTGATCTTCGGCATTCTGCTTGGAGCAGTCTGGGCCGATTCAAGCTGGGGCCGCTTCTGGGGCTGGGATCCCAAAGAGACGTGGGCGCTTATCACGTGGTTCGTCTATATCGCCTTCCTGCACGGCCGCAGCGCAGGCTGGCTCAACTGGAAGAGCCTCGCGTTCGTCTCCGTCGCGGCCTTCCCGGTCGTCGTGATGACCTACTACGGTGTCAACTTCTATCTGTCCGGCCTGCATAGCTACGGCGCAGGATCGTCGCCGGGCATTCCGTGGGAAGCCTTTGCTTATCTGATTGCCGAAGGCGTCTTTCTTGGCTGGATCGCCATGCAGCTCAAAGGTAAGTGGGGCAACACCGGCCCCAAGCAGGGAACGCCTACCGCCTCCAATATGCGCGGCGGCGCTTCGCTGAACACACCCGCTGGAGTAAACGGCTAATGAGTATCTCGCGCGAAGAGTATCCCCTGCTCGCTAAAGTGGATTCTCCCGAAGACCTGCGCAAACTCAGTCTCGATGAACTCGACCTGGTCTGCGCCGAATTGCGCCGCTATCTGTGGGACACGATCAACGCCGTCGGAGGCCATCTGGCCGCATCGCTCGGCGTCGTGGAACTCACCGCCGCACTGCACTACGTCTATCAGACGCCGCAGGATCGTATCGTCTGGGACGTCGGTCATCAGGGTTACATTCACAAAATCCTTACGGGCCGCCGCGATCAATTGCCCACCATTCGCCGCAAGGGCGGACTCTCGGGCTTTCTGAAACGCAGCGAAAGCGAGTACGATATCTTCGGCGCAGGACACGCCTCGACCGCGCTCTCCGCAGCCTACGGTTTGGCCGTGGCGCGTGATCTCAAAAGCGAAAAACACAGTGTCGTCTCCGTCATCGGCGACGGCGGCATGACCGGCGGTTTGGCCTTCGAAGCGCTCAACAACGCCGGGCACTCGGGCCGGGATTACACGATCATTCTGAACGACAACCGCATGTCCATTTCGCCCAACGTCGGCGCGGTGCCGAAGTTTCTGGCCAAGATGGAAACCAATCCGCTGCTCGGCAAGATCAAAGACGAGCTGTGGGAGATGATGGGCAAGTCGCCCGTCGGCAAAGACACCATGCGGAGCATGGCTGGCCGCTTCGAAGCCTCGCTCAAGACGCTCGTTTCGCCCGGTATGCTCTTTGAAGAATTCGGCTTTCAGTACTTCGGGCCGTTCGACGGCCACAATGTGCGCGAGATGGTTGAGATTCTGAAGAACATCAAGGCGCATCACAAGCATCCCGCGATTGTGCACTTCCTTACGCGAAAGGGCAAAGGTTACGACGTCGCCGAAGCCGATTCCGTCACATGGCATGCCGTCAAGGCTCCCGCGAAAGTCGAGCCGAAAATCGACGCCAAGAACGAGCCGGAAACTGAAGCCTACATGAACATCTTCGGCAAAGCGATGATTCAGGAAGCGCAACGTGACAAGCGTGTGTGCGTCATCACCGCAGCCATGAAAGAAGGCACTGGCTTAGTTGAGTTCGCGCAAGAGTGCTCTGAACAGTTCTTCGACGTCGGTATCGCCGAAGGACACGCCGTTACCTTCGCCGCGGGACTGGCCGCCGAAGGTATGAAACCCGTCGTCGCCGTCTATTCAACCTTCTTACAGCGCGCCTACGATCACATCCTGCACGACTGTGCGACGCAGCATCTGCCCGTGCTGTTCTGTATGGATCGCGGAGGTCTGGTCGGCGAAGACGGCCCTACGCATCACGGCTGTTATGACCTGGGCTATCTCACCACGATTCCCGGCATGGTCGTCGCCGCGCCGCGATGGTCAAGAGTTGCGCAACCTGATTCACACCGGCCTGCATTGGCCCGATGGCCCATTCGGCATTCGCTATCCGCGCGACAAGGCGCCCGACCATCTCGACTGGGAAGAAAATCCCGGTCTGATCAAGGTTGGAAGTTGGGAGGTTCTCCGCGAAGGCCGCCGCGTTGCGGTACTCGCCTGCGGCACGATGGTCGAGGCCGCGCGCAAAGTCATCGCCGCCGAGGAGTTTAACGTCACGCTGGTCAACGCGCGCTTCGTCAAGCCGCTTGACGACATGTTGCTGGCCCAATTGCTCGACACACACGAAGCCGTGCTGACGCTCGAAGAGGGCACAGGCCACGGCGGACTCGGCACCGAAGTCGCCATGTATCTGAAGTCCAATGGTCACGAGCAGATTTTTCATGCGCTGCATCTGCCCGACGCGTTTATCGAACACGGCACGCGCACGCAATTGCTTGAACTGGCCGGACTCTCGCCCCGCCATATTTCCGAAGCCATCACCGGCCTTCTGAAGGCCGACCTTCCGCCCACGCTGGCCCTGCGCCTGAAACAACAGTCCGTTATCTCATGAGCATGAAAGTTCTCGTGGACCCGCGTGCGGGCTTTTGCGGCGGCGTGCGCCGCGTCGTCAAGATGGCCGAAAAAGTCATGGGTGACACGGGCTTGCCGCTGGTGTCGCTGGGCGACATCATTCACAACGAAGTGGAAATCGCGCGACTCGAAAAAAGCGGCTTGTCCTCGATTGACCATACCGGCATGGCGCAACCGAGCGGGCCGCGCCAGGTGCTGATCCGGGCGCATGGCGAGCCGCCCGAAACGTATTTGAAGGCCAAAGAGCTTGGCGTCGAGCTGATTGACGGCACCTGCCCCGTCGTGACGCGCTCGCAGAACATTGCGCGCAAACACTACGAAGCGGGCGAGCAGGTCGTCATCATCGGCAAACCCTATCATCCCGAGACCATTGGCATCAAGGGGCATTGCGACAACAAGGCGTTCGTCGTCTATGAACGCGAGGACTGCAAGCAGCTTGACCCCGATCGGAAAGTATTCATTCTCGCGCAGACCACGGTGTCCAAAGAGTGGTTTGAAGAGCGCATCGCTTGGATCAAAGAGTACGCGCACAACGTCGAAGTGCAGGTCGAGAACACGCTCTGCCGGTTCGTCGTGGGCCGCGACCGCGATCTCGAAGAGTTCGCGACGCAGGTGGATGTCATTGTCATGGTGGGTGGCACCAAGAGTTCCAACACCAAGGCCCTCTACGGCGTCTGTAAACGCATGAACGACCGCGCCCACCTTATCGTGGACGAAAACGACATGGACTACGCGTGGTTCCGCGACGGTGACACCATCGGGGTTACAGGCTCAGCTTCAACGCCGCATTGGCTGCTCGAAAAAGTCCGCGATTTGATCGGCGAGCGCACCGGAGCGGACGTGCTGCGCGACACGTCCGACTGGGAGTCGCAGCAGCAGCAGCGTGAACTCGAAGACATGGAAAAGGACGACTGCAATTGTAATTGAGTCGTCCCCGCGGCGTCTCCGCGCTTGCCCGTAACGCAATGCACCATTGAAACCACATGAAGATCACGCAGCACAAACTCGTTGGCGCAAATTGCAGCCACAAACTCTCGCCTAACCACGGCGCGAACTTCGCTGCGGCGCGACTGGACACGATTGTCATTCACTACACCGCCGGACCGACGCTCTCGTCGGCGGTGGATAGCTTCCTGAACCCGGAGCGCAAGGCCAGCGCGCATCTGGTCGTCAGCCGCGATCCCGAAGATGGTGCGGCCGTCAAAATTGTGCAAATGGTCCCATTCGATACCGTCGCGTGGCACGCCGGGCCGAGCAAATGGAAATCGCGCACAGGACTAAACAAGTTCGCCATCGGTATCGAGATCGTGAACGCCGGACTTCTGGTGCGAGCGGGTGAAAAATTTCAGGCGTGGTTCGGCAGACTCTATCCCGTCTCGGAAGTGATTGAGGCGGTGCACCGCAACGAGACAACACCGCGCTTCTGGCACCGCTATACCGAGAAACAGATCAGCACGGTCTTCGACCTGTGCGACCTGTTGATACAGACCTATCCGATCACAACGATTGTCGGCCACGAAGAAATTTCTCCGGGCCGCAAGGTTGATCCCGGCCCGGCCTTTCCCTTGGATAAGCTGCGTGAGCGGCTTATCATTCGCAACCGCGGTGAGAATAGATGATGTACGATTGACCGTGTTTTGATGCTGAGGTGTGCTATGTTCCGCTTGAGTGTACTATTGTTCTTTGTGACTGCTTTGTATGCCGCTGAGAGGCCGTTTGTGCCGCGCTCGAGTGTGGTCTCCTTCGGCCCCGAACTGAGTCGTAGTCCGTGGAATGCGCTTGATGATGCCGGCCCGAACGCGCGCATGAATCAGGATACGTTCGGCCGCCGCCAAAACGAGATTACTATGGCCGCCTGGATACTCGATCCGCGCGTGGTCATGGGCGGTTCCAACGACTATCGCAATGGCGACGCCTCGGGCGGATTCTATGTGAGTACTGATGGCGGCTCTTCCTTTGGCGACGTGCTGGTGACGCGCGGACCCGCCGGAGTCTTCGAAGCCGCGGGCGATCCGGTCGCGGCCATTGATCGCAACGGACGACTCTATGCGACTCACATTTCCTTTGATCGTACGACCGATGACGGCGGTCTGTACTCGCAGACCTCCGATGACTTCGGTCAGACGTGGTCCGGCCCGCTCCCGATTGCCGAGCACATTGACGAGCCCGGCGCGGATTTCGAAGACAAGCCCTACACGTGCTGCGATGTTTCGCCCGTATCGCCCTTTGTGAATACGCACTACGTCACGTGGACACGCTTTCAAGCTGCGGGCGGATCGCCCATTTTCGTTTCGCACACAACCGGCGGCGAACCGCCGTATTCGACGCCCGTGCGGGTCTCGGAATCAGACGCCTGCCAATTTTCCTGTCCGGCCACTGGACCGAATGGCGAAGTTTACGCCGTGTTCATTGACTACTGGACGGCGCGCATCAAGTTTGACAAGTCGCTCGATGGCGGTAACACGGGGCACCGATGTCACCGTCTCGCAGATGTGGGACCTTTGGGGACAGGCCAATCCCTGCGGCACGTTCCGCACGCCTGCCTATCCGATGATCGCCTGCGACAATACCGGGGCCCGCGTCATGGCTGGATCTACGTGTGCTGGGTGACGTTTAACGGCACCGATCCCGACGTGATGATTTCCCATTCGACCGACGGTGGCACAACGTGGAGCGCGGCGGCCCGTGTGGATGACGGCCCGGTCGGTACATGGCAGTGGTGGCAATGGCTTGCGGTACATCCGAAAGCGGCGATGTCGGCGTCGGCTGGCTGGACCGCCGCGACGACCCCAACGGCTGTCTCTATCTGCCATATGCCAGCGTATCCACCGACGGCGTTACTTTCGCCCCCCAGCTTTCCGCTCGACCGTGCAGAGTAATCCCACGGTCACCAATTTCCTGGGCGACTACAACGGCGCGACATTCCGACATGGCAACAGCTTCTATTACGGCTGGGTGGACACGCGCAACGACACGGAGACGCCTACAGCGCATGGTTTCGCTTGAATCCGCCCGCGCCGCAAGGTCTCGTGGTCGCGACTGCGGGTAATGACGCGCGCCTCGATTGGAATCCCGTCGAAGCCGCGACCTATCAGATCTGGTACACCACCGACCCGCAAGGCGCATTCGCAACCCTCGCGGGCGTAACAGCCGATACATTTTTCTTTGATACAAATGCCGTCACGACTGACGAACAGAGATTCTATATCGTGAAGGCCGTGGCGGAATAGACATACATGCAAGCCTTACCCATACTGACCGATACGACTCCCGCGTCGCCGCGCAAGCCGGAGTGGCTGAAGATCAAAATCGGCCACACCAAACAGTTTCACGGCGTGCGCGATTTGCTGCACGGACAAAAGCTCTTCACCGTGTGCGAAGAGGCTGCCTGCCCGAACATGGCCGAGTGCTGGTCGCGCGGCACGGCCACGATCATGATTATGGGCGACGTCTGCACCCGCTCGTGCGGCTTCTGCAATGTCAAAACCGGCAAGCCGCTGCCGCTCGATCCGCACGAGCCGCGCCGCGTCGCCGAAGCGTTGCGTGAATTCGCTCTGAAATACATCGTTATCACGTCCGTGGACCGCGACGAGCTCGACGACTGCGGAGCCGGACACATCGCGGAAACCATCCGCCAGTGCAAGGAGTTATCTCCCTCTACACGGCTGGAAGTGCTCGTCCCCGATTTCAAAGGCAAGCCTGAGTGCGTCAAGACCGTCTGTGAAGCCGCGCCCGCCGTGTACGCGCACAACATGGAAACGGTCGCCCGCCTGCACTTGCAAGTGCGCCCGCAGGCCAAGTATTGGCGCTCGCTCGACACGCTGGCCCGCGCCAAGCGTCACGGCATGGTCGTCAAGTCCGGTATCATGGTCGGTTTGGGCGAATCGCCGCACGAAGTGAAACAGGTCATGCGCGATCTGGCCGACGTTGGCTGTGACCTGCTGACCATCGGGCAGTACATGCAGCCCTCGCGCCGGCATCTGCCCGTGATCGAGTACGTTCATCCCGAGCAGTTTCTGGCCTACAAAGAGCAGGGCCAGGCGCTCGGTCTCAAACACGTTGAGAGCGGCCCGCTCGTCAGATCGAGCTACAAAGCCGAAACGCAGGAAGAGCTGCTGCGGCAGGGCACGCTGGCTGTCGCGTGACATGGAATTCTAATCGTCACATTTCTAATTTCATAAACTACCCCTTTCGGAGTCACAACATGATCACACTGTCCGGTACGGCCCACACGAAGGTCAAGACCATCATGGATTCGGAGCAGAAGAGCGACTGGAATTTGCGCATGGGCGTGCGCGGCGGCGGCTGCAGCGGCATGAACTACGTCCTCGGGTTCGACAACCAGGTCTCGGAAGACGATCAGGTCTTTGAGCAGGACGGCATTAAGCTCGTCTGCGACATGAAGAGCTATCTCTACCTCAACGGCACCGAGATTGACTACGAAGACGGTCTCAATGGTTCGGGCTTCGTCTTCAAGAACCCCAATGCCAAGCGCTCCTGCGGTTGCGGCCAGAGCTTCTCGTCCTGATTCCGTAAAATCGCCTGTAGCTTCCCCTCCCAGTCCGCTTGGAGGGGATTGCTGTCTCTTCACATGCCGCCCAAATCCCAACACGACATTCAGGTTACGTCGGAAAACCTCTGGTTTCTCGAACGCTATCTGAATGTGTTCGATTTTTTGGAACTTTTTCCGCTGGAAACCGTCTCTAATTCAGACGGCTCCCCCGGTCAACCGGTTAAACTCCAAACTGACTTGGGGTTCATATTAGAGTCGGATATTGACCGCGCAAAGATGCAGCTCCGCAACCGCTCTAAACTCCACGGCTGGATGCGCTTCACCACCGAACACGCCCTCGCGCCCGGTGACATTATCCGCATTGAACGCCTGTCCCCGCAGGAGTTCCATCTGAGCCTCATTCGCCAAAACTAATCGAAGCATCTTGGAACTTATCAGATTTCCCCTCGAAGATCTGCTCGGCGACGGCATCGTCCGCGAGTCCGACTACCGCCAAGCCTTGAACGGTCTCGATCTGGCCCCGTACAGCAATCAGGCCGTCATGATTCCATGGATTCATGGCCGCGAACTGCCGATTTGGGTCTATCTCATGGCCGTTGCCCACCTGACACCCGTCGCCGGCGGACTGTCCTTTGGCGAACCTTGCAGTCCCGTTGTGCTGACCCAGAAACGCCGCACAGACGGCCCGACAGAGTGAGTTTCTTGACAATCCCCACGGATTTTCATATCTTTGTAATTTATGAATTAGGCCATAACAGGGCCCGCCTCCCAAGAGGAAATTAGCTTCAGGATGAACAACGAGTTGCACTATGACCACGGGCACTGAGAGTATCTGGCAATTACTGGCAGCGGCATCGCCGTTCGCCAAATTCATTCTCATGATCCTGCTGGTCATGTCATTGCTGTCGTGGACCGTCATCCTCGACAAGTTCATCATGTGGTGGAGGGTCCGCAATGATTCAAAAGGCTTTGCGGGCTACAATTGGAAGCAGTTTGAACCACGCTCGCTGTTCTCCGATGCACGCCGCTACGGCCAGTCATTTTCCGCCCGCGCCTATATGTACGCGCATCGCGAGCTGTTTGAACGCGGCACGCCAGACGATCTGGACGGCGAACTGGTTATCCGCGAGTATTCCCGCGCCGCTGTGCATTTCCTGAATCGCGCCGAGCGTTTCCTGCCCTTCCTCGCGACCTGCTCCGCTGCCGCTCCGTTTTTGGGACTTTTGGGTACCGTCTGGGGCATTATCTCGGCCTTCCAGCGCATCGGAATCTGGGGCAACGCCTCTATAGCGGTCGTCGCGCCGGGTATAGCGGAAGCCCTTGTGGCCACCGCTTTGGGCCTGTTCGTAGCCATTCCCGCGCTGATTGCCTATAACTTCTTTTCCAACTGGCTGCGCAAAGAGGCTGAAAAGGCCGAGGCCTTCGGGGAGGACTTGGCCTTCGCCGTGGATCGTCAGCTCGTCAAACGCAACGCGGTCACCGGTCGTCCGGCGGTCGCCTGATCCATGGGCGTCGGCGCAGGCAGCATTCCGCAGGAACATCGCGGCGGTCACAAACGCAAGCTGGTGAAGGTCAACTACCAGCCGCTGGCCGATATCAACATCACCGCGCTCGTGGACGTCACGCTCGTTCTGCTGATCATCTTCATGGTCGCCGCGCCGATGCTGAAGAATTCCGTGGATGTGGCCGTGCCGCAGGCTTCCACCGCCGAATCCACCAGCGATGAAGGTATCACCGTCACCATTAAGAAAGACGGCTCGATCCTGATTGACCAGACAAAAGTGGACGATTCGAGCTTTGATATGGCCTTCGAGCAAACGTACGGCAGCTCCAAAGAACCTGTCTTCCTGCAAGCCGATGCGGAAGTGCCCTATCAGAAAGTGCTTCATGTCATTGACGTGCTGCGGCAGGTCGGCGTGACCGATCTCGGATTGATCGCCGATCCGATGCAGTCGCGCACGGGCCGCCGGCAATAGCGGAACACGCGCATGCGTAAGTCGTTCATCGGCTCTTTGGCGCTGCACCTGCTGTTCGTGATTGTCATGATCGTCGTCGGCTACGCAAAAACCGACGTGCCGCGCCCGCTGCCGGAAGTCACCAAGGTCAAGCTGATTCGTCCCAAGCCCGTTCCGGTGCAGCAGGTCAAACCGTCCGACGAGTTCAAGGTCCCCGAGACCCAAAAGCCGCTCGAATCTCCCAAGCCCAAAAAGACGAAGGAGAAGAAGCCCGAGAAGAAGGTCGAGGAGACGAAGGACAAGAAGCCGCGCTCGACTGAACCGGTGCCCAAGGAACTTAAGGGCGAGGCGGGCACGCTGAAACTCCAGCAGACGGGTTTCGACTACGATTTTTATCTCGCGCTCATTCAATCCAAAATCGAGCGCAACTTCCGTCCGCCGCCGGGCGTGCGCGGAGAAATCATGGCCACCATTGGTTTCGTGATCTTGCGGGACGGCACGGTCTCCGCCATTACCATGGTGCAATCCTCCAATAATCTTCTGATTGATCAGGCAGCCGAGCGCGCCGTGCGCGCTGCGGGAAAATTCCCGCCGCTGCCCGCGCAATATGAGCAGGGACAACTGGGAATCAATTTTGAGTTTGTCGTCAACCCGAGTACGCGTTCTTAGTTTCGTCCTGCTGCTCTTGGCTTTGGCCTTTGCCGCGTTCGGTCAGATTACGCTGCGCACAGAAACCGCTTCCGTCGGCCGCCTCGATCTGGTCGTACATCCCTTCACCCCCGACGGCGATGCGGCCTTTATCGGCGAACTGCCCGCGCAGCTCTCCGAGCTGATCAAAGGTGATCTGATCTACTCGGGTTACTTCAATCTCATTGATCCCGAAGACCTGCCGCCTGATACTTCCATTGAGGTCAAGCGCGTTGGCAGTAAGTTCGACACGCTGATGACCTTCAGCGGCTCGACCGCCGCGCGCATTCGCGGTTCCGTCGCCCTGGGTTGGGACCAGGCCCGCGCCTCGATTGCGATCTACCAACCGCCGCTGCGCGACCCCGTGCATCAGTCGGAGTTCTCCTTCAAGGGCGATAAGGCGCGCGACGCCGCCCACGAAATCGCCGCGTGGATTACCCGCATGCTGACCGGCGAAGAGGGCGCTTTCACCTCCCAGATCGCCTTCGTCGTTAAGACCGGACAAAACAAAGACCTGTGGCTCATGGACTGGGACGGCGCCAATGCACGCAGTCTCACGCGCGATCAAACGCTCAACATGTCGCCCACGTGGTCGCCCGACGGCAAATCGCTCTACTTCACGTCGTTCCGCAACGGCGATGCTGACATCTATCGTTATGATCTGGCCGGCGACCGGGTCCGCCCTTTCGTGCAGACTCCGCGCACTGACAGCGCCCCCAGCGTTTCTCCTGACGGACAATGGGTGGCCTACGGTTCGAGCGAGTCGGGGAATTTTGAAATCTATCGCGTGCGTCCGGACGGATCGGAAAAAACGCAATTGACCTTCAGCGGCCGCGACGATACGTCGCCCTCGTGGTCATCTACGTCACGTGAATTGGTCTTCACCTCCGACCGCACCGGTCAGCCGCAAATCTACATCATGGATTTCGACGGCGTCAATGTGCGCCGCTTGACCTACGACGGCGTCTACAACGAAACCGCCCGCTGGTCCCCGCGCGGAGATCTCATCGCTTGGTGCAGCCGCGAAAGTGATCTTTATCCCAAGTTTCAAATCTTCACCGTGCTCCCTAACGGCGGACGCGAACGGCGCCTGACCGAAGGCGGCAACAAGTTCGACTGCTCGTGGTCGAGTGACGGCATGAAGATTGTCTACACCGCGTCCCAGGACGGACGCACCTCAATCTGGACCATGAACTGGGACGGCAGCGGCGCGCGCCAACTCACATTCGGTCTGGAAGCTTCGCAGCCTCAATGGGGACCCGCTGTTCCTTTTTCATCACCATAATCTATCTACTCATAACTTTTTCGCTCTCAGGAGAGAACATGAAGTCGCAGAAACTCGGCCTGTTGGCCCTGCTCACGATGCTCGCACTGGTACTGGCCGTCGCGCCCGGTTGCAAGAAAAAGATGCCCAAAGAAGCCGATCGCACTGAAGAGACCGGCAAGAAGATTGACGAAATCACCGGCACGGAAGACGGTACGGGCACTACTGAAGATCAGCTCAACGAAATGGAACGCGATCTCGCGCTGGTCAAGATCGTCTATTTCGACTACGACAGGGCCGAATTGCGCGCCGACGGCCGCGAAGCCGTGCGCAACAACGCCGACCTGCTCCGCAAATGGGAAAACTGGACCGTCACCATCGAAGGTCATTGCGACGAACGCGGCACCAACGAGTATAACCTCGCGCTTGGTGAACGTCGCGCCCGCGCCGCGCAGCGCGCCCTCGAAGCTGAAGGCATCGCGTCCTCGCGCATTCGCACCATTAGCTACGGCGAAGAGCGCCCGTCCGATCCCGGCCATGCTGAGAACTCGTGGTCACGCAATCGCCGCGCTGAATTCCGCATCGCCGCAAACTAAGCGAAGCAACCGTGTTATATCGCCTCACGTTAGGCCTTGCGCTGGCCTCGTTGCTGGCGCTCACCGGATGCGCCACGCGCAAAGAGATCGTCCGCTTTCAGGATGACACGCGCTACCTGCGCATTCGCGTAGACTCCATCGCTCATTCGCAGTTTGATGTGAAGTCCCAGGTGGACTTGCTCGCCGCCGATGTCCGCGACCTGCGCGCCAACACCGAATACGGCTCGACCGAAATGCAGGAGCGTGTCGAAACGCTGGCCGCACGGCTGGATGAAATTCTGACGCGGCTCGACCGTTCGCTCGCGCCGCTTGAAGAGTTCCTGCGCGGCGGCGGGAACAACGGCGCAGGAACCGGACCCGAACCCGCCATGGGCGTGGATGTTTACGACGCGGCCATGCAGGACCTGAGTCTCGGCAATTACGATCTGGCCGAAGTCGGCTTTCTGTCGTTCCTGTCGAAAAATCCGCGGTCCGAACTGGCCGATGATGCGCGCTATGGTTTAGCTGAAACCTTCTATGCGCGCAAGCGCTACGAAGAGGCCGCCGCCGAATACACGCGCGTGATTGACATGGACCCGATGGGCTGGAAGGCCCCCGCCGCCATGCTCAAACTCGGACTCGCCTATCGGCAACTCTCGCGCGTACAGGAAGCCCGCACCGTCTGGAATCAGCTCGTGCGTGACTTCCCCAATAGCGAAGAGGCCAAGGTTGCCCAGCAGCGCCTGAATGAAATGGGCCGCTGATCGCCGCACCGCTTGATCTACTTCGCCCCGTCTCCGAAAGAGACGGGGCGAATTGCTCACGAACCCTCTACCTATGACCGAACCTACCGCCGCACAACACGCCGCCATCGTGCGCAAGCGCTTCATCACGATCACCATGCTCGCGCTAATGGCTGTGTTCGTGTATGTCGTCTCGTCGCTCCTGCTCGGCGTTATTGGCGGCTTCATCCTGTGGGCCATGTCGCGCGGCCTCTTCGAACGCCTGCTGAAACTCACGCGGGGCCGTGCCAACGTCGCCGCCGTGCTCTCGGTGCTGGCGCTGCTGATCGTTGTCGTTGCACCTGTCGCCACCATCCTCTCGCTGATGGTTAACGACGCGGTCAACCTCACTCAGCAGGGCTATCAGTTCTTCGAACATCTCAAACCCAACATCGAGCGCATCGTCACGCGCTTCACGTCCGGCGAGAACCCCAGTCTGTTCGGCTATGAGTTCGATCCTTCGTTGCTCTTGATAAAGCTCGAGGAATTTTCGGGGACGGCCGCTGAGTACATGGTCGAAGTCATGCAGAAGACCGCCGGCGGAATCGCCAGCGCGATCCTGCAAGTCTTCATCATGCTCTACACGCTTTTCTTCTGCTACATTGACGGCCCGCGCTTTTTTGACTGGATCAAGCGCGTCCTGCCGCTCGACGATCACGAGACCGACAAGCTGTTTAACAACTTCTTTGTCACTTCGATCACGTCGCTAAAAGCGCTCGGCATTATCGGCACTGTGCAAGGCATTCTCGGCGGTCTGGGCATGTGGCTCTGCGGCATTCCCTCGCCGTTTTTCTGGACCGTGTTGCTGGTCTTCTCGACGGTCATTCCGGTCGTCGGCGCGCAAATTATCATGATCCCCGCCGCATTGTTCCTGATTATCGCGGGAAAGGTTTGGTGGGGCGTCGGGCTGCTGCTGTGGAGTTGGATCGTCATCGCCAACGTGGACAATCTGATGCGTCCCTATCTCGTGGGCCGCGCTGCGCAATTGCACGAGCTCGTGGTGTTCTTGACGACGCTTGGAGGTATCGCTGTCTTCGGCTTCTGGGGATTCTTGGTCGGCCCGGTCATCGCCGGTTTGCTCAAAGCGTTGGTCGAGTTTTATATTGAGTCCAATGCGCCGCCGCCCGCTACCGCAGCGGAGTGAATATGAAAACGCCCGGCTTGCACCGGGCGTTTCTGTTTAGCCTTGGACGGTCGCTGTCGAATCGCTCTTCGGCAGCATTTTGTACGCCGGATCCTCATACTCCATCGGCATCATCGCGAACACCTGCTCCGTTGAATCCGATTGGAAATAGTATTCGCGATCACGATGGAATCGGTGAGGCGATTCGTCATCCGGATAGAAGCGCGTCTTCGTCACCGGATCGGTCAGCACCCCGCAGTATTTCGGCACGTCTTGCATGAAGCGCCGCTTCGCATCGTCAGACGATACGAAGAATGTCTCATAGCCGATTGAAATGCGGTGCGAATCGTCCACAAGCGCCGGTATGCCTGTTCGCACCGGACAATCAACCGAAATGTTTAGAGCGGTCAAGTACTCGGAAGGGTCTCCAACGAAGACCTTCTGACACGGCGTTCAACAGAATCCCACCGGTCTCCCATTGACGTACACCGCGGGCAACCGTAAGTTGAGCGGAACCTGCCGCACTGGACAGCGGTCGTTCAGCGTCATCTGTCCGTCCGCCATGCGCATGTACGGAAACGGGTTGTTCACTGTGTCTCTTCTTGCACTCTCCTGGCCACCCTGCCGATCAACGAAGCTCATGGGCCGATTCTCCGCAATCGGCGGGCGCGGTGTTTCCGCGCACCCCCACAACAACAGAATTCCCGTCAAGCCAACCCCAAACAGCTTTTCCCCAATCCTCATGAAACCTCCTGCTTATTTGTGACGCGACGCTCTTTTTACCGCCGCGACAATCGCCGGGTTCCAGTGTTTCGTGAGGTTCCCAAAAAGAAAACGCCCGGCAGTGCCCGGGCGTTCTTGCTGAATGCATATCGTGCTAAACCGCGAACCGCTCCGGCGTTATCGCACCGCCCGAGACGATCATCTTGATCGCTTCGTCCACGGTCATATCGAGCCTGATCGTGCTCGACTCCGCCAGGATAAACAGAATCCCCTGCGTCGGCGCGGGAGCCAGCGGCACAAACACGTGCAGCATGCGCTCGCCATTCACAAGACTGCTCTCCGACGTCACGAATCCGATCACATATGACTGATCGCTCGGGTAGCGCACGGCCACCACACCGCGAAAGCTCGACTTATCGCCGAAAAACACCTGAATGAACTTGCGCACTGCGTCATAAATCTCGCGGACAACGGGCACGCGGCTGAGCATAAGATCGAGCACCTTAAACAGCCGCTTGCCTACCACGCGGTTGACGATCACGCCGATCAACGCGATGAACAGAACAGTCGCCACAAACGCCGTGAGGTCCGAAATGAACTTCACCGCCGCGGACTCGGGATCGAGCTGCAAACTCGTTTCCAGTACCCGCTGCACGAGCGGCGATAGCATGCCGCCCAGCAATCGCACGACGATCAGAAGAATGTAACCCGTCAACCACAACGGAGCAAGCACAAGCAGCCCCGTGAAGAAGGCCCGTCTGAAGCGCGCGGCCGCGCTCGGTTTCGGTGCGTTGGTAATTGTTGTCATTGTGAACCAAAACCGCCCGCGGCAAGCGGGCGGTTTACGTTATGGTTTCAATGTGGTGTCGGCAGGCTCAGGCACAACCTTCCACAGAAATTCGTTCTCACCAACCAGCCCGTAACGCCGCGCCGCCAATTCCAGCGCCGCCTCGTCTTCACGCTGCACCGCCGTAAGATAGGTGTTCAGCTCATGCTTCTGCAATTCCCGCTGCTGAAGCACCAATTGCTGCCGCGCAAACGTGGCCCGCAGCGCGTTCGCGTCCCGGACTCCGCCCGTGCCGAAGTAGTACCACACCCCAAACGCAAGCAGACTCGCGCCCGTTACCGAGTAAAGACCAACGCGCCCGATCTTGCGCCAATCGGCCATGATCGTTTACTTCCACATTGCGCCGAAGAACAACGCCTCGTCGCCGAGATCGTCCTCAATGCGCAGAAGTTGATTGTATTTTGCCATCCGGTCCGTGCGCGATGCGCTGCCCGTCTTGATCATCCCGCAGCCGCACGCCACGGCCAGATCCGCTATCGTCGTGTCTTCGCTCTCGCCTGAACGGTGGGAAACCATCTGCGTGTATGCATGGCGGCGCGCCAGATCAATCGTGTCCAACGTTTCCGACAGCGAACCCACTTGATTGAGCTTGATCAGAATCGAGTTGGCCACGCCCTGCTGAATACCCTTCTGCAGTGTCGCCACTTGCGTCACAAACAGATCGTCGCCCACGAGCTGAACCTGCTTGCCCAGCGTCTTCGTCAGGTGCTTCCAGCCGTCCCAGTCGCTTTCGCCCAGACCGTCTTCAATCGAGATGATCGGATAGTCGCGGCACAGTTGCGAATAGTAATCCGTCATTTCCTGAGCGCCGAGCAGCTTGCCTTCGCAGGCAAGATTGTACTTGCCCGTCTTACGATCATGAAACTCCGAAGCCGCGCAATCCAAGGCCACGAAAATATGCTCGCCGGGCTTGTAACCTGCGGATTCTATCGCCGACAATATCGCGTCGAGCGCTTCACGGTGCGACTGCAAGTTCGGCGCGAAGCCGCCCTCGTCGCCCACGTTCGTTGAATGACCCTTCTTCTTCAGTACCTTCTTCAGGTGGTGAAACGTCTCGACTCCCGCGCGCAGCGACTCGCTGAACGTCTCGAAGCCGCGCGGCACGATCATGAATTCCTGAAAGTCCAACGGGTTGTCCGCGTGCGCACCGCCGTTGATGACGTTCATGAACGGCACCGGCAGAATCTTCGCACCCACGCCGCCCAGATACATGTACAGAGGCAGGTTCACGGAGTCCGCCGCCGCCCGCGCCGTCGCCAGGCTCACGGCCAATATCGCGTTCGCGCCCAACTTGCTCTTGTTCTCCGTGCCGTCCATCTCAAGCATTACCGCGTCCACTTCCTGCTGGTAGACCGCGTCCATGCCGATCAGCTCTTCAGCGATCTTCTCATTGACGTTCGCCACCGCATCCAGCACGCCTTTGCCCAGATACCGGTTCTCGTCACCGTCGCGCAACTCCAGCGCCTCATGCTCGCCCGTCGAAGCGCCTGATGGCACAATCGCCCGGCCGAATGCGCCGTCTTCCAACATGACTTCTACTTCTACCGTCGGATTGCCGCGAGAATCAAGCACCTCGCGCGCGTAAATACTGGCTATTTCTGACATGTTCTTATCGGTAAAATGTTAGCGGAATCAAACCAATATACAAACTCGCGGTCGCATGCGCAAGACACCCTATTCGGCCGGATCGTCGGTCTCCTCCGCCGGTTCCGTCGCATTGTCCCCGCCCAGAATTGACTCGTGAATCTCCAGCGCCCGGGCCAGGAACTCCAGCGGCACCTGAATCCGCCATGACTTCCCCAGCGTATCCGTCCCGGTCACCACGCCCAGACCGCCGCTCGAAAGGTCCGTCTTCACAAGATTCGGAATCCCTTCCCCATCCAAAACCTCCGTCACCATGGCCACCCATACCCCGCCGTTCAACGGCGGCAGCGACACCCATTCGGAATACGATTTCACTGCGTCACTCATTGCCCCTCCTCGTCCGTAGGTTCGTCCGGAGATCTAAAATAGAAATAACGCTCCATCAACCGCTGATAGTCCGAGAGAGCCTGCCCCTCGGGCGTCCGTGCGCGCACCTGCCCAAAAGCGTTCAGCCTGCTGTCTAACTCGTCAAGATAGTGTAAAGCCAGCGCCTCGAGCGTCATCGGCTTTACAGGCGAGCCCTTTTCACCGTCACCCTGATGGGACAGAATCAAATGCAGCAATTGCCGCCGCATCTCCGCCGGGAACTCGGCCAGGCCGCGCAGCTTGTCCTCCACTAACAACACGCCTTGCGTGATGTGACCGATCAGCCGCCCTTCGCTCGTGTAGTCCAGCATCAGGTCCCACGAAAGCTCGGCCGTCTTGCCGATATCATGCAGCAGCGTGCCTGTCACCAAGAGATCGCGATGCACGAGCGGATAGTGCCCGGCAATCCCGTCCGCCAGCGCCACCATCGAAAGCGTGTGCTCCGCCAAGCCGCCTACCGTGGCGTGATGCCAGCTCTTTCCGCCCGGCGCATCGAGGAATCGTCGGCGCAGCGTGGGGTCGTCAAAAATCGCATCGAGCAGCGCCCGCAGGTGCGGCTCCTGCACGGATTCGATCCAGCCCATTAAGCGCTCGTTCGCCTGCGTCGCCGACAGCGCCGAGTGCGGCAGAAACGCCCGGCGGTCAGGCACTTCCTGTTCGCTCGCCTTGCGCAGTGTGTGCAGCGTCACGCTCTGCTGCTTGTTGAAAAAATCTATCCGCCCGTCCGCAAACACGGCGTCGCCAGCCCGCAGCCCCGCCGCCGCGTCCTCAAAATTCTCCCACATCTTGCCGTCAAGCTTGCCCGTGCTGTCCATCAGCTCGACCAGAAGAAACAGCTCGCCGTTCTTCTTGGGCCGCGTCTCAATTCGCGAAAGCAGGTAAAACCCCTGCAGTTGATCGTTCGCCGCGTAGTCGCGCACCACCCGCAATTCCGGCGTCGTCGCCAGCGTCACCGTCATTGGCACTCCACCATGCGCCGGTCAATCTCGTCAAATATCTTCTGCGGCTGGCCTGTGTCGCGCCCGATAACGTGCGCAATCATAAGCTCGTATTTCGCCATACCGCGTTTGTTGGAGGCTTCCAGAGCGTCTTGCATCGTGCCGGCCCACGTGATGTAAATATCCGCCAAACCGTAGTGCGCCCACCCCACACGAAAATCACCGTGATTACCCGTCATCGCTTCCCATTCACCCCACAGCGTCAACGCCGTCTGGCCGCGCTCGACCGCCTCCTCAAAGTTGTGCAGCTTGGCCAGCGTTCCCGCCAGATTATTCTGACTCGTCGCCTGCGCCCGCGTCCGCGCCATCGGCTCTGTAATTTGCGCGGCTGTCTCCAAACTCTGCCGGAGAATGCGTTCCGACTCCGCCCAATCCTGCATGTGCCAGCAGTCCACGTCTATGCTGATTAGACAGTCGTGTTCTTCTTCCAGTGAACCGTAGCGCTGCGCCAAATCCAGGGCTTCAAAGTGCAGTTTGCGAGATCCGTCGTAGTCGAGCCGTTCCCGCAGCGCCAATCCCTGCTTGCGCATGACACGCGACTCCAAACGCCCGCGCTCCGCCGCATCGGCAATCTCAAGACACTTCGTGCGTGCCGCGCCGAACAGTGCGTCCGCCGAGTCGAGTTTACCCAGACCAATCATCGCCTGGCCGCGCAGATAGTCATTCCAAATGAAATCCTGTGGAGTCTTCAAATCCACCCGCAACAAAACGAGCGCTTCATCGAAGCGCTCGCCGTCAATTGCCTCTTGTGCAGCCTTGGCCCACGGATGGCCCGTGAGCACTCCTTCCGGTCGAGTCGCCCAAGCCGCAGTGCAGAGCAGCAGAACCGTCGTGAACACAGCCATCATGCCGCGCCGACCTCCCAAAGTTACATGCGATAACTGAGCGTGAACAGGGCCTGTGAACTGCGGATATCTTCCGTCAGTCCGTCGGTCACGTTTTCCGTGTACGACGCCGTACGCCACGTCACGTCGAGCATCATTGAACGGTCAATCAGCACGCCCATGCCCAGCGAGATCACGCCCTTGTCGGCGTCGCTACCCGCATCTTTGAAATTCGACGGATCCATGCTGTAGCCCGCGCGGCCACGCAGACCGTAGGCCGGAAACAGATACTCCCCGCCTAATGACAACCGCGTCGTACTCTTGTATGTATCACGAATCTGACGATTCGCCTCGGCGCGCGTCAAACCGCTGAACGGCGTGCTGTCGCGAAACTCCAGCGACTTCCAATCCCGGTATTCCAGATCCGCCGCGACCATCCAACGTCCCGGAGCAACGCTTGCGCCCAGCCGCCAAATCCACGGAAACGTCATGCGATAGTCATAGTAGCCGTTGTCGCCGTCGAAATTCCAATCTTCCTCCAGCTTCATCGAGAACGGTGTCGAGGCCGCTGCGCCGATGCGCACCATCTGGCCCGGACGGTACATACCGCCCAGGTTGAAATTCCAGCCCGACAGCTCCGTGAACAGCGTCTGCTCAGTCGAGATTGGAGTGCCCGCTTCCACATAGTCACCCAACAGCGAGTAGTCATCCGAGCCCGTCCAGTAGTTCAGCGCTGCGCCGACGGACAGATTAGGCGAAACATCCACTGCCGTCGCAAAAGCCCACTGGCCAAGCCGACCGCTTTCGAGTTCGTCAAAATCGTCCCACGCTTGACCCGAGGCACCGCTGGACACCTGCGCCCGCCGCTCGAAATCCACGACTTGTGAATAGCCGAACGCGAAGCTGAGTGCCCCCTGATACACCGGCACAGGAAAGACCACGCCGATATTGTTGAGCCGCATGGCATCAGTCGAGCCTTCGACCGCGCGGCCAAAGTAGCTCGCGTCGTTGCTGTAACCCGTGCGCAGCAACGTGCCCTGAACTTCAATTCTCTTGATCTGCGCAAGACCCGCCGGATTCCACCAAATCGCCGCGTAATCGTCGGCGACGCCCGTGTAGGTGCCGCCCATGCCCAACGCCCGTGCGCCGGTCCCGAGGTGCTGACCGCTCGTCAAGAGCAGCCGCTCGGGAATTTCATCCTGAGCGAAGGCCGCCGTCGTCACGAGCGTGAGGAGTAGTATGTAAATGCGCTTCATGGTATTTCTAAACTCGCAACTCTGTTATTGGAATCGCACACAAGCCGTCCGGAATCTTGCCCGGCGGCGCTCTGCCGTCTGCCTGCCACCCGTCCGCGTGCTATTTGCGACGACGGCCGTTGCGCTTCTGCGTATTGTCTTCCACAGGCGGAGTCGGTGCGGGCGGATTCTTCACCGCCGGTCCAATCGGCTGTTTCACTTCCGGCGGCGGCGGATTGCCCGGCGTCGTCGGCGTTGGATTCGGAGCATAGATCGCACCGCCACCACCATAGCCGCCCAAATTCGCCGGCGGCGGGGTTGCGTCGTTGGAGCGACGGCCCGGTCGCTGTGACGGCGGCTCACCTGGCGCGCCCGGCACGCTCGGTCCCCACCACGGGTTGCGATTCCAGTCTTGCCACCACGGACGAGAGTAGTAATCGTAGTAGCCGTAGTACGACCAGTAGTAGTTCGGCGAAAAGCGGTCAAAATCAAAACCCCAGCGCGTATAGCCGCGCGGACGGCCCCAATAAGACCAGCCGTTATTGTCGTAGTATCCGTTATTCGGATAGACGTCCACGATTTCCGGCTTCGTCAATGTCGTGTCAATCGCCGTCGAGTCATAGCGATTGTACAGCGAATTCGACGAATACGGTCCCATGTCCTCCATCCCCTGGCGGTAAAGTTTCGTATAGCAGCCTGTGGACACAATCACCAGTCCTAAGGCGCACAGCAGTAGTAGAGTACGGGCTTTCATAATCTGTCCTTGCTATCTCAGTCGCCCCGTCATCCGGGGGGAATGCGGTCAAACAAACGCGGCACTTGGGCCTGATTCACTCTGGCGCGACCGCACGTATCTGCACGTGCCCCGCGCCCATTGCGAACTATTTCTTCTCCATCAGAATCGTCATCACGGCCTTCTGCGCGTGCAGACGATTCTCCGCCTGATCAAACACCACACTGTGCGGACCGTCCATCACGCCATCCGTGATTTCCTTGCCCCGCTCGGCTGGTAAACAGTGCAGAACGACGCAATTCTTGTCGGCATGCGACACCAGTTGCTCATTCACCTGGAACGGACGCAATTTGCGCGCCTTTTCGTCGGCCTGATCCTTTTGCCCCATCGAGGCCCACACATCCGTGTAGATCACGTGCGCCCCCTGCACGGCCCGCGCCGGATCATGCTCGATCCTCACCACCGAATTGCCCAGCTTATTCGTCGCTTCAATCAGCGCGACGTCCGGCAGCGTATCGTCCGCCGTCCCGATCACCAATTCAAAATTCAACCGCTGCGCCAGTTCGATGATGCTGTTCGTGATGTTGTTCCCGTCGCCCACATACGTGATCTTGAAATCATCGTAACGGCCCAGCTTCTCATAGATCGTCTGAATATCGGCCATGATCTGACATGGATGCGAATAGTCCGTCAAGCCATTGATCACCGGAATATCGGCATACTGCGCCAGCTCTTCAACGTCCTTATGGCTGAACGTACGGATCATGATACCGCCCAGATAGCGCGACAGCACGCGCGCCGCGTCGGCGATCGTCTCGCGCTTGCCAAGCTCAATCTCTTTATCCGTGATATAGATCACGCTGCCGCCCAGGTCGTGGATACCCACTTCAAACGATATCCGCGTCCGCAGGCTCGGCTTGTGAAAAATCAATCCCCAAACCTGCCCCGCCAGCGGCCGCACGTGTTCGTTGCGGCTCCGGCGTTCTTTTAACTCGCAGGCCAGAGCGATGGTTTCAATGATCTCGTCACGGCTGAAATCGGTGACGGAAAGAAAATCGCGATGTTGTCGCATGGTAATTTCTAAAAGGTGAAATGAGCAATTGGGGCTCGAAGCCCCAATGACAATTACTTCAAAAACATCAACTTCTGCGAGCCGACCTGACGATCACCCACCCGCATCTGCACAAAGTACTGCCCGGAACTCAGCGGCGCCCCGCTATTCGTCGTCCCGTTCCAGCGCAATTCGTAGTGGCCCGGCGCCTGCGGATACTCCACCGACGACCAAACCATCTGCCCCAGGACATTGTGGATCGTAAACTGCACCGCCCCCGCGCTCGGCGTCTCGTACGTGATCGTCGTCGTCGGATTGAACGGATTGGGGTAAGCTAAACCCAAGTCGTACTCCCACGGATAGGGCAGCGGCTGGTGCGGCGCATCCAGATCAATGCCGCCCAACACCGCAATGTTGTCAAAGTGAATTCCTAAATCGCCCAGTACCGCGTCCGACTTCAAGCGGAAGCGAAGATGCACATTGTACCCCGACCACGGACTCAAATCACACCAGACGCGGTGCCACGGCTGCTCTAAATAGCTGAACCCGCGGACCGTCTGCCAATCGTTGCCGTTGAATGATGCTTCCACCAGGAAACTGTCCCCCGGCATGTCGAGTCGGCCGCGCATGTCAAACTGCAAGTGAAACGCGTTACCGTTGGTCAGGTTAATCGTATTGTTGTACGCAAACGTCGCGTTCAGATTGTTGGGATAGTTCTCGCGATAGCTCGCGCCGTTCGTGTGTACGCAGTTGCCGTAGTTCGTCGAGGACGTATCCTGCGCCAGCCGCCAACCGGTGTTATAGCCCGCACCCGTCCAATTGCCGGTACCCTGACTGAAATCTTCGCTGAACCGCACGGTTCCCGCAGGCAGGTGGAACGTGTACGACGTGTCGTGGTCGTGATAGAACTGAAACCAGCGCGCAATCTGATTGGCCGACTGCGGCTGCACCTGCACATGTGTCACGCCCAGCGGCTTCGACAATTGCAGTGTCCCGTTCACATCGTACACCGACGGAAAGCCGTTGTCCACCAGCACCGTGGCCGGCGTCACCTGACCACTCTCGTTCACCGCGCTGATCTGCAAATCATACCACGGCAACGGCTGCAAGAGCAAGTCCGTGAAGACCGTCTCGCCGCCCGGACTGACCGTCACAACGGTCGTATCGTTGACGAAACCTTCTTTGCGAGCCAAAATCGTCGCCTGTCCCGGCGGCGGCAGAACCGTCGCGGCACCCCACGCGTCGTTCGTGTACCACGGATTCAGAATGGCCGTCCAAGTGTCCAGCAGCCGATACTCCGCCGATATCGCCGCCTGCGTCGCGGCGTTCTTCGTGTAGATGCGCACCGGCGCGCCCTGCTCCAGCATGTCATTCTGCGTGTGCGGATAGTTGATCATGCGCCGCGCCAGCCACTCCATCGGAGGCAGCAGCGTCTGCGCCAATCCCGGAAGATGAGGCGGTTCCGCCAGCGTATCGCACGTCGGCTGAATGTCAATGCGCGGACTCGTCTCCGTCAGAATCTGAATCGTTCCGAGGTTGCGGTAGAACCAATCGTGAAGCGCCCCATTGCGAGTCCCGCCGATAACCTCAAGATATGGCTGATTTCCCGGGTACTTTATCGTCTTAGAAACATACGTGCGATTGACGATGCCGATCGCGGTGCAGTCCGGCGCGAACTTCGCATTGCCGTCCACACCCCATTGCCACGCCACGATACAGCGTTCCGAAACGTTGCCCGAACGGGACGAGTGCCAAACGATGGATGTCGTCGGTTTGATCTGCATCGCAAAATCTCGAACGGCGCGCGACTCGGGTTCGGAAAACGGAGCAGGCCCGCGGAAATAGTCAAACGGTTCCACATTCTCGCGCACAAACAACGTGTCGCCGTAGATCCAATTGATATCGAAATTGCGGTTAAGGTCGACACCACAAGAATCCTCACCCATGCCCTGCACAACCACACATGAGTCCAGATGCAGTTCCGGTGGTATATACCCGTTCTTGCGCCAGTAGTTGTCCAAACCGAGCGAGATCACCTCCAGCCCGTCCGGATTCATTGTCGGAATCACATAGAGCTGTGATTGATTGCGAATAGTTCGATAAGGTTCCTGGTTCGTGACCATTTTCTGCATCAGCTTTATCGTCGCCTCCAGCCCCGCAACCTCTTCGGCGTGAATATGCGCTACGATCAGCATTACCGGCTCGTCTTCAAACGTCGCCACGTTGTCCGATATCTTTACCGCATAAACCGGAAACTGATGATTCAACATCTCCCCGCGCGAATGACCGATCGAGTCCACTTGCACGAACTGCGGAAAATCATTCTCCAAGTCGAAGATGAAAGCGTGCACCTCGTCCAACGTGTGATAGCAGGTATCCAAACCCTGCGCCCACAAACTGCCGGCGAACACCAAAACCAAAATGCTACTCAGGATGCTGCGCATGTTGCGGAACCTCACTTTTCTCAAACTCAAAAGTTCCCCCGCCGGGCGTGCCCGGCGGGGGAATCGTTGTCAAATCACTTCACCAATTGCATCGTCTTTACCGTCTGGAAACTCGGCGTCTCCATCCGATAGAAGTATACGCCCGAGGACAACGCCGAAGCGTCAAACCGCACCTCGTACGTGCCCGCGTGCATGACTTCATCAATCAGCGTCTGAACTTCCTGACCCAGCGTGTTGAATACGCGAATCTTCACCGCCTCCGTCGCCGGAACCGTGAACTGGAACTCCGTCGTCGGATTGAACGGGTTGGGATAGTTCTGCGTCAGCATGTATTCACGCGGCAGCGGCGCCGGAAGTTCGCGCACGCTCACCGTGTAATCGTTGATCCAGTTACCCCAGATGTTCTGCAGCGGTTCCTTGCCCGACGAACGCCAATCCACCCACACGGCCACCGTGCCGCCATGATAGTCATGCGCCAACGCTGGCTGTGTCTGATTCTGATACTCGTTGTTGATCACGCCGCCCGTGCCCTCAGTCTCCGACAGCGTGCCCCAATGCGCATCGCTGACCTGAGTCTGCGGGCTGATATGCACGCCGTACAGGTCCATGAACGGATTGGCGCGCCCGTCTTCCCACGCCATATACAAACCGTCGCTCCACTCCACCAGCAACTGCTGGTCGGCCTGGTCACCCGGGCGAGTGCAGAACGGCTTGCCGGACAACGGCGTCCAAAGACGAGTTCCGGCAGACGAGAGCTTCTGACCGTAGAGGTCCAAATTGTTGCCATTGCGGAAATCCTGCCACATCACGAACACGTTCCCCTGACTGTCCACCGCCATGCGCGGTATCTTCTGATCCTGATCGTGGTTCACAATTAACGAACCGTTGTTCGTCCACTGCGGCTCACCCGCCGCGTTGAAATGCTGACCGTAAACGTCTTTCTCATCCAACTGGTTGCGCGAATCGGACCACGCGACGTACACGCCGCCCTGACCGTCGGCCACAATCGAGGCTTCCGTCTGCTCACGCGGTGAGGCCGACACGTCGCCCGACCACGCCACCGATCCGTCGCCGCACACCTTCGCGCCGCGCAGATTGTAGTTGCCGAAATCACCCGTCTGCCAAACCGCTACCACGCAGCCGTTTCCGTCCGCCACGATCCCCTGCAGAGCGTCGTCGAATTCCGTACTACTCGAAAGCAGCACCGGCTCCGTCCACAGCGCCTCGCAGTTCGGGCCCATCCGCATCGCATAAACGTCCAACTGGAAGCTCGGATCAAAACCCGACCACACCACGTACACGCCGCCTTGACCATCCGGCGCAACCTGTGCATCCTGCTGATCCACGGCCGCCGCCGACACCACCGTGCCCGCGAGGTCGCATTGGAGCTGGCCGTTCCAGCCCACCTGCTGAATGCGGATCTGCTTCACGCCTTCCGTCAAGTTCTCAAACGAGCAGTAGAAGCCGTTGTTGCCGTCCGTGCAGACGTAAGGACGGCTCTGATCAAACCGCGAACCGCCCGCGCTCACGGGAGCGATCGGCGCGCCATTAGCGGGAATATGCGCAAACGTCGGGGCGTACGTCGTGTCCAGCACCTGGTAGTACACCTGCTTGCCGAAGTTCACGCCGCGATTGTCTTCCCACACGAACGCTACATTGCCCCAAAACATGTGGATGTTCGTCGGATTCGTCGCGTCGCCATCCAAACCGAAAATCGCCTCTTGCGTCCGCTCAATCGCACAGTTGGCGATGCTCGCCTGCGCCACGCTTAACGTACGCGATCCGCGATAGAAGTCCGCGTAAATCACGAACACGTCCGAGCCGTCGCCGCTCATGCGCAAGAGAGCTTCCTGCTGCTGATTCTCAGCCGTACGGATCGCCACGCCGCATTCATTGCAAACATGCGATCCACTTGCGTTCAGGTGCGCCATGTACGTATCGTACTGCAATATGTTACCCGGATCAAGCCGCGTGTCGTCCCAGACGTACAAGCCGCCACCCTGCAAATCCGACGTCAAACGGCTGTTGTCGCGCGTGGCGCCCAGACCGCCGCCCGCCGCGTCACCGCAGATCCGCACGCCATTCTCTGTCCACTGCGGCACGCCGGAAAGATTCAGCTTTTGCGCAAAGACTTCTTCCACTGAACCGTTGACTCGCACATCCTGCCAACATGTCAGCCAACCGTCCTGTACGCCGCCGTTAAAACTCGGCGTCACGCGCACACCGCGCTGATCGTCCGCCGCTGTGCACAGCGGAATACCATCTTCGGCCCATTGCGCCGCGCCCGCGCCGTTGAAGCGCTGGATATATAGATCATTCGAGGAGCCGTTGCGCTCATCCTGCCACGCGAAAAACGCGCCGCCCGTGGTAAAATCCGGACAAAGTTTCAAGCCCAACTGCCGGGCCGTAAAATCACACACCACGCGGCCGCCCACGCCACCCCACGGCAGCGTCCCCGCGTTCGTGATTTTCGCCGCGTAGACATTGCCGCCGTCGCGGTTGTCATTCCAACCGACGATTAGCCCGCCCTGGCCATCCGTGTCCGCCGTGATGCCGGTCTGGACACCGACGCTCTCCGTCACGCCCAAGACCTCGTTCCAGGCGCGCTGCCCGTTTGAGTTGATCCGCATTGCGTAGATATCCGCGACGTCGCCGCGCAAGTTCGACTCCCAGGCGATGACCGCACCGCCCGAACCGTCGTGCGCTCCGCGCAGCGTCGTTTCGTTCACCATCGAATTCTGATCCGTACTCACGAACGTATCCACGATCGCGCCAACCGGATTCCAAAGCAAATTGCCGGCATAGTCCAGCTTCTGTGCAAACACGTCACCCGTACTGTCGAAGCGGAAGTCAATCCACGTCACGATGAAACCACCGTCCACGGGAATCGGCTCCGGATCCTCTTGACGGTACGGATAGTGTACTACCTGAACCGGCCAGCCCGGTGCAAAATCACCGTCCGGCTCGATCAATTGCGCGTAAACATCACGATCGCCCGTGCGCGTGTCCGACCACACAACAAGCGTATAGCCGTTGTCCGAGCGGATTGCCGCTCGCTGCCACTCGATGTGATGGCCCTGGCGGATGGGCTGTCCCGGCGGACCCCAGTTGCGCGGGTCTACCGCGAAGCTCGCCGTACTCCACAGCAATCCGACCGTGCCAAGCAGCAGTGCGATGTACCTCTCCCAAGAGGCGGTGCTGGGTCGTTTCATCTGTCAAAACTCCTCGTTCTGAATCAAAGGGACCAAGAAAACAATAACTTACCAACAATGTATGCATCCGCTTACAGTCCGTAAACTTACGAATTCCCTGCCCCAGTTGCAAGTAACTAACTGTCATTTGAGATTTTACAAACCCGCATCCCCGTGCATCATTCTGCCACAAACTGACCATCCTAACCGCTGGAGAATTCCCCCAATTCTGACTATATTGAACGGTTCAAACTGAGGTTTCACTATGACGATTCGTTTCCTGATTGCCGCCGTGTTGCTCAGCATCGCATCGGCCCGTGCCGACGAGCAGATCATCCGCACCATCGAGACCACCGCGGCACCCCTCCAGTGCTGGCGCGCGCTCTGCGAGGACTGGCTCTTTTTACAGTGGAATGAAGCTCAGTCCGCCAGTTTTGGCGGCGCCCCCGAGCTCACGTGGCGCGTTGCGTACGACGTGGACCACATCGAGGAGGGCATCATGCGAGTCATGGAACCCGGCAAAGTCCTCGAATACTCCCGCTTCGGTAACCACGGCGTCGAGTCGGTCCGCTTCGAGTTCACGCCCAAAGGCAGTGGTACCGAAATTCACCTGATCAATACCATTCCCGTGACGGGCGTGCGTGCTTTCACCGCCACTGAAGCTGCCGGCAGGCTTTGGGAGGTTCGCCTGCACTATCTGAAGCAGTTCCTCAACAACCGCGCGAACTCGTACTTCACCGGCCCGGCCAATCAGAATCCGTATCCTGCCGTCTTACTGCTGCACGATCGCTTCGGCCTGACCAAAACCGTGCGCGACATGGCCGATTCGCTGGCCTTGCGCGGCTATCGCGTGCTGGCCGTGGACATGTTTCGCGGCGACCGCACTTCGGACGTCGCCCAGGCTCGCGACTTCGCCAATCTCGTGAACCCGCAAGATGCACTGGCCGCCGTCGGTGCCGGATGGCGGTTTCTGATCGCCGACTCCTCCGTGAATGCCAATAAGATCGCGGTGGTCGGAATCGGCTTCGGCGGAGAAATGGCGGTTGAAGCCGTCGCGGCAGACCCCGGCCTCCGGGTGGCCGTCGCCTGGTATCCGCAGTCCGTGCCCAACGATTCGCTGCTGATGCGCATTGCCGCGCCCCTCTTGCTCCTCCATGCCGCACCCGCTGCCGACGTACCCACACCGCAAGCGGAGATGATGGCCAAGCGACTCATTCAACAAGGCGTCCGCGCCGAGTCACTCTTGATCCGCGGCGACATCGGTTTCGCCGAGCCTGCGAACGGCGCTGCATATAGCGGCATGGCCACCGCCGAAGCGTTCCGCGCCACCCTTAGCTTCCTCGACCGCAGGTTGAAAATTTGAACTGCTAGTTGGACTGACAGATCGCGTACGGGCGGCAGTGATGCCGCCCGTTGCAGTTCAATGACGCGCAATGCACTGCACCGACCAACACCCGGCCCGTGAAAGTGATTTCGCTCTTGACAAAGTGCTTTTCTTTTTGATATAATATCAGCAACCGGGCCGGGCACAAGGCGCGGCCCAACTTATCCATTTTTCCTTTGTGGAAGTTGCAATGATGAAACGTGTCTTGCTGCTCGCCACGCACCTTCTGTTCTGCGCCGCGTTATTCGCGCAGACGGATAATCCGGGATGTAGTATCGCCGTTACCGTTTCTGACGCCTCGTGTGTCACAGGACAAACTTCGGCCTGCGGTGGAACAACCGGGTACACATCGTCAAATGAGTTCTCCATTAACTGCGCCGGAGTCTACTACATCAAGGCGTGGACCACTTGCAACGCAGGCGACTGTAGCAATTGTGTTGCCTGTGTAAAACTCTGCGATGCCGGAGACGGAGCGCTGATTCAAACCGTTTCTACAAGCGGTCTTTGCGGATCGGAAGTGTGCTGCGTTGTTGCAAGCACACAATACCTGTCGGTAGATAGCTTCATCCTTAAGGTGGGACTTGAACCGTGTTTGAGCGGCGATCCTTCGGCCTGTTGTAGTAATCAGTGCACGGCCTATGGAACATTCTCCTACGCCAGACTAAGTTGTCCATGAGGTGGCACTGGTTCGGAAGTTTCACACTGGTCTTACTTGCCGCGCACCAAACCGCGGCGAACATAATACGCGTCCCGGAAGATGTTGCTACCGTTCAGGCGGGCTTGGACCGAGTTGCCGCAAACGATACGTTGCTATTGCAGGCAGGTGTGTATGAAGAAGTTCTCATCGCGCCGGCATTGCGCTTCTGGATTATTGGCAGTATTGTGAACGACAGTACCGGTACGACTCGTACGCAAATTGACGCAACTGAAGTTAGCGACGCCGACACGACCGCTGCACTGCTGCTTCCGCCGAATGCCTCGGTGAGGATCGAAGAGGTCGATTTTCGAAACATTAGCGGCAGGGGTATCCGGAGCTGGGCCGACAGCATCATTATGCAGGGCAGCCGCGTCGATTCTGTTGTTGAGGGTCTTAGGCAAATGGAAGCAAACACAGGCGCTCATATTGAACTTCACCGTTGCACGTTTCGGAACAACCTTCAACGGTGCCTTAGTGGACGCCCAGGGAACTTTGTGGATGCTGAACTTTGCATCTTCTCCGGCGGAAGCGGCGACCTGCCGCTTGTGGACGCACACCGCTCGCGGCTTCGCTCCTGCCAATTCTCGTCTTCAAGCCGAATCAGCTTGCTTATCCTCGGAGGTGGTCCACACGTCGTGAGCGGATGCACTTTTGGTCCAGTGACGACTCGGGCTTTCAGCTCGGCAGTGCGGGCCGAAAACAGCGCGATACGATTTGAGAACAATGTCTTCTCTAGTTGCATCTACGGTTATGCGGCTCTGGAGATATACTCAAACTCCGCAGATTCTGTCGAGATCATCGGCAATACCTTTGCGTCATGTCATGGCCTTGCCGACCTTCCTTCGGCATTGGGGGCTATTGCCTATATTTCTCTCAATGCTATCGAAACAGGACCGCTAATCGAAGGGAACTTATTCTCAAATTGTTCGGGCATCAGCACGGCCGATGATATAATGGCGGACTGGTCGTCAATCTCGCGGATCCGCGACAATACCTTTCGCAACGACTCGTTGAACTCCTTACCCTCCATCTACGCTGGAAATCCGTCTTGGCAAATGGCGCCGCTTACCCTAATCAACAACCGATGGGAGAACTGCGGTTACGCGGTGGACTTAAGTGCCGCCGCGGATGCGCGCGAAAACTACTGGGGACATAACAGCGGACCGTATCATGCCGCCTACAATCCTGAAGGACAAGGCGATACCATCACGGGCGAAGTCCCGTTCGTGCCGTGGCTGATTGACTCGACCGATGAAGCCGAAAACCGTTTCGAACTTCCGCGCGAACTGACGCTCGCCGCCTATCCCAACCCCTTTAACGCGCAGACGCAAATCCGCTTCACCCTCACGAGCCGCGGACATGTGAAGATCACGGTATTCGATCTGTTGGGTCGGGAGACCGGGGTCTTGCTAAACGAGACTCGCGAAGCTGGATCGCATGACACTCACTTCGACGGATCGTCGCTGCCAAGCGGACTCTATTTCGCCCGCCTCGAAACGGCCAACGCATCGCGCGTGGCACGCCTGCTGCTGCTGAAATAGCTAAATCGAGCATGCACCCAATTAGAAAGCCCACTCTCGCGAGCGGGCTTTTGCGTTTTCTATTGGCCGACAGTGACGGAGGTCAGTCCGTCTTCTTCATCCCCAAGTTCGCGCGCATGAAATCATACATCGCGTTGTAGGCCTTCAGCTTGTTGTCACGCTTGCGCAGACCGTGTCCTTCGTCTTCAAACAGCATGTACTCGACCTGCTTACCGTTCTTGCGCGCCGCTGCGACAATCTGCTCTGACTCGGCTACCTTCACACGCGGATCGTTCCGCCCCTGCACAATCAGCAATGGCCGCACGATCCGGTCCGCAAAATACAGCGGCGACTGCTGATACATCCGCGCGCTGTCTGCGGGCACCGACGGATTGCCGATCTCACGGTAAAAGTACTGCTTGTACGGCTCCCAGTACGGCGGCACCGATTCCAATAGCGTAAACAGGCTCGACGGCCCCACCCAATCAAGCCCCAATGCAAATTCTTCCGGAGCAAACGTCAACGCCGCCAAAACCATGTAACCGCCGTATGATCCGCCCCAAATCGCAGTGCGCGACGTGTCCGCTTCGGGATAGGCGTCGGCCAGGAAGTGCTTGAGATAGATCACATCCTGCAGCGGATCCTCGCCCCACTTCCGATCGTCGGCCAGATAGTACGACTTGCCATAACCCGTCGAACCGCGCACATTCGGCGCCGCCACGATGAACCCGCGGCTCACCAAGAACTGAATCCACGGCGAATAGCCCGCCTTTTGCTGCGCCATCGGCCCGCCGTGGACCTCGATCACCACCGGCGCCTTCTTGCCCCAGCCTAAATGCGCCGGACGATAAACCCACGCCGGAATCTCCGTACCGTCAAACGACTCGTAGCGCACCAACTCCGACTTGACCAGCATGTCCGGCTTCAACTGACTCTGATCAAACAGATTTGTCAGCTTGATCAGTTCGAACGTCTCCAGATCGTAGATGTACTGGTCGCCCGGAATATTGTCCGCGCTCACCCAGATACGCAAGTATCGTTCACTCCGCGAAAAACCTAAGGGAACGATTTCCGCGTTCGGCAAGGGCGGCAATTCCAGTTCCTCGCCCGTCTCAACATTCTCAATCTCCACCCGCGAGACGCCGTCCTCGTTTACCCGCACGAGAAAGAACTTGTTCTGATGACTGAACGACGCGCTCACCACATCCCACTCGTCTTCGTACGCCACGTCCCACTCCTCGTTCTCCGTGTCATACGTCACCAACCGCATGACCTCGGACTCCGAATCCGTGAGAATGTAGAGCAGCTTGCCATCCGGCGAAAAATCCGCAAACTCGTAGTTGGCCTCGCCCTCCTCCTGCGATGTCAACGGTGTCGTGATGCCGGAGGCTACGTCGTACACGTACAAATTCGAGGACGTTATGCTGACGAACTCCGACAGGATGAACGTCCGGTCGTCTTGCGATATCCCCGCGACCGCCAGCGTCGAGTTGTTCTCAAAGACGCGCTCACGCGCCATGGTCCGCACGTCAAGCCGGTACGTGTCCATGTAGTGCTTGTCGCGCTCATTCGTACTGAAGTACAGATAGTATCCATTGTGCGACCAGCCCAGCATGTCGGCGCGCACACCCGCCGGCGTCACCGCTTCGTACGTCCCGCTCTTCACGGAGTATAAATGCAGCCGGAAATTCTCATCGCCGCCGCTGTCCATCGAAAAGAAGATCTTGTCGGCGTCCGTCGGACACCAGAATACGGCCATGATCGCATCGCCCGTGGTCACCAGCGGCGTCCACGCCCCGCCCCGCACCGGCATCGTATACGGCTGAAACAGACCGTACTTATCCGACACAAACGCCAACTTCGTTTCATCCGGTGAAAACGACATGCTGGCGACTTTGTACGTCTTGAAGAATTCCTCAAGCGGCAAATCCGCGGCGGGATTCGCGTTGGCCAAGCCCATCATAAGCACGAGCGCCGCGAGGGCGCTCCAGAGTTTTCGAAACATGTGACCATTCTCAAATCAGTTGACACCAATCATCACGCCAATTTCGGTTCGGGCACGCGAATCGAGGCGTCGCCCGCGCGATACGCTTCCCACAACGGCAGCCACTCCGGCCGCAAAAGCCCCGTCTCAACCACGTCCCAATAACGCCCCGCCCGAAAATAGTGCTCACGCCGCCGACCCTCTTCACGGTAGCCGCACTTCGCATTGTAACGCAGGCTCACGGCATTGAATTCATAAGCATGGGTATAGAGTTTATGCAAATTCAGCGTGCAGAACGCGTGATAGCACACGAGCATCTTCGCGTCCAGACCGTAGCCTTGGCCGCGATGCTCCGCCGAGCCGATAAACGCGCCCGATGTGGCGTTGCGGTGTACCCAGTCAATCTCATGCAGCCCCATAACCCCGATCAGCTTGCCGTCGTGCAGGCAGATCGCGAACATCTGCGTATCCGCCGCCGTGCAAAAAGCCTCGAGCCGCGTCCGCGAATCCTGCTCGCGATTCGGTTTGGTGATCAGTAAGTTGACGTAGATTTCGGGATCGTTGATCCAACCGGCAATCGTCGGAACATCTCCGTCAGCGATCGCCCCCAATACAACCTTCTTTCCCCGCAGAAACGGAGTGCGCATCATGACACCTGTGATTATAACACTCTATTCGTAGCGCAATGCTTCAATCGGATCGAGCCGCGACGCCTTGATTGCCGGCCACATTCCGAACCCCACTCCCACCACCGTACAGAAAATCGTCGCGAGCATGACCGCCCAGACTGGAACCGGCGCCGGAAAATCCCAGCGCGTATTGAGCAGCACCGCCACGCCGTAACCCAACATGATGCCGATCGCGCCGCCCACGAGGGAAAGCGTCGTCGCTTCAATCAGGAACTGCCGCAATATCGAACCGCGTGTTCCGCCCAGCGCCTTGCGCACACCAATCTCGCGGGTGCGCTCCGTCACCGAAACAAGCATGATATTCATGATCCCGATGCCCGCGACCAGCAGCGATATGCCGCAGATGCCGAACGTGGCCACGCCGATCCAGGCCGTCTGCTCTGTGAACTGCTTCTGCATCAGGTCCGGCGTCCACATCGCGAAGTTATTCTCTTCCCCTGGCCGCAATCCGCGCAGCACCCGCATCGCCTCAACGACTTCGTATTGCGACTTGCGGTACGCGGACGGATCCCACGCCTGAACCGTCAGGTTGACGGACTTGTCCCCGTAGATTCTCTCAAACGTCGAGAACGGTATCCAATTCTCACGGTCCTGCGATTCGCCAAACATCTCGCCGCGCTCTTCAAACACGCCGATCACTTCAAACTTCTGACCGTCCACACGCACAAACGTCCCCAGCGGATCACCGCCCGCATAGAGCTTCTTGTACGCGTCAAAACCCAGCACGATCACGCGACGCGCAGACGAAACGTCCTGCTGCGATATAGGCCGACCAAGCACAGTATAACGCGAATTGTTCGTGCCGAATTCGACCGAACCGCCCGCAATAGAATGATCACCGTTTGTCTCCAGACCGCCCCGCGTCAAGCGCCGCCCGAAGCTCCACGACTCAATGCCGACCGAGCGCACAGATGGACAACGCTCGCGGATCTCCTTGGCATACGAAGCCTCGATCTTTGGCCGCCATTTCCGGCGCCGCGGACCGAAGTGAATCCCCCCGTCACCGTCATAACGCTGCACCTGAAACACGTTCGCACCCAGCGAGTTCAGCATCGCATCGTCAATCTTGTATTTCATCCCGCCGAGCACCGTCATCATCGAGATGATTGTGGCCACGCCGATCACGACGCCGATGAGAGTCAAAAACGCGCGCAGCTTATGCGCCCGCATTGCTTCCAGCGCCATGCGAAACGACTCCCAGAATGCCCCCAGCGATCGTGCCAACTTGCGCATCATGCTAATCCGCCCTCAGCGCTTCGATCGGTGACAATGACGCCGCCTTTACGCTTGGATACAATCCGAAGAATATGCCCACCACCGCCGAAAACAGCACGCCCACCAAGACGATCCACATCGGCATGTAGGTTGGCAGAACGTTGTTCAGGGCCTGCGACACCAACGCGGCCAAACCTACCCCCACGATGCCGCCGACCGCGCAGATCACCGCCGATTCCGTCAAGAATTGCCATGCGATATTCCAACGCTTCGCCCCCAAGGCCTTGCGCAAACCGATCTCCGACGTTCGTTCCGTTACCGAAACCAGCATGATATTCATGATCCCGATACCACCTACTATCAGCGAGATCAGCCCGATGATAATTCCACCCGCGTACACCGCGGCGGTCATCTGATTGAATTGATCCAGAATCGCCGACTGCGTGTTCAACCCGAAATCGTTGACTTCGCGCGGATCAAGATGCCGCAGCCGCCGCATGATACCCGTGACTTCCCACTGCAAATCCTCGATTCGATCCGCGCTGCGACCCTTCGCAACGATCGTTAGACCGTCAAAATTGCGGCCCGCGAAGCGCTTCTCAAATACGCCGTACGGTATCACGCAGAAATTATCCCAGCTCTGCCCGAACACCTTGCCGTACTTCGTCGTCACGCCGATTACTTCAAAATTCCACGCGCCGATTTTAAGCTCTTTGCCGATCGCCGATTGATCCGGGAACAACTGCGCCGCGACGTCCTGACCGATAACCGTCACGTTCGCGTTCCGGCTGACCTCCTGCCCGGTGAACACCCGCCCCTCGGCCAGGTCCTTGGGATTGGTCAAAAAGAACTCTTCCGACACCCCCTGAATATTCACCCGCGACAGCGTCGCCCCGCGAAACGACACGTTCATCTGCTGGTCGTAGAACGGCGAAATCGCTTCAATCTCCCGCGACTCTTTGCGCAGCGCATCCACGTACCGCAGTTCCATGTCGCGCCGCTTGATCATGTCCCGCCAGTCGTTGCCGTTCCAATCCCAGCGCGAAATATAGACCGTCTCCGCGCCCAAAAATTCAAGTTGGCTCCGCAGCGCCTTGTTAAGACCCATAACGATCACGACCATCATGATCACCGTCATCACGCCGATGACGATGCCCAAAGTGGTCAGACTCGCGCGCAGCTTGTTGGCGCGCAGCGCCCCGAAAGCTATCCGCAATCCGTTAATGACGTCTATCAGAAATCGCATGATTGGATTACGCCGCGCGCGGCATCGCCTGATCAGACTCGATCAATCCGTCACGTAAACGCACAATCCGGCGCGCGTGCCGCGCAATTTCCTCTTCGTGCGTCACCAGAATAATCGTATTACCGTTCTCATAGATATTCTCCAGCAACTGCATGATCTCTTCACCGGTCTTCGAATCGAGGTTTCCCGTCGGTTCGTCCGCCAATATGATCGCAGGATTCGTCACCAGCGCGCGCGCAATCGCCACACGCTGCCGCTGACCGCCCGACATCTCATTCGGCTTGTGTTTCATGCGGTCGCCCAGACCAACAGCCTCCAACGCCTCCTTCGCGCGCCTGCGCCGCTCCGAGGGGGATTCACCTGCATAGACGAGAGGGAGTTCCACGTTTTGCAGCGCAGACGCGCGAGGGAGGAGGTTGAAGGTTTGAAACACAAAACCGATCCGACGATTCCGAATCTCCGCCAATTGCCGATCCGCCAATCCGGCAACCCGCTCTCCGGCAAGATAGTACTCGCCAGACGTCGGAGTGTCCAGACAGCCAATCAGATTCATCAGCGTGGATTTACCCGAACCCGACGGCCCCATAATGGCTACATAGTCGTTTTCGAGTATCTTGACATTCACTCCGCGCAGCGCTTCAACCTGAATCGTCCCCAGGTCGTACACCTTGCTCATGTTCTGAATGTCAATCATCGTGCGGCGTTCAGAAGTCATAATATGTGATGACACCGATTTGATTTCGCAAACTCTCTCTGTCATTCCTGCACTGCGTGTCCATTCCGTCAACCCAAGACCAAGTCGCCAACCACCCGGCGGCGGCGTAACGCGTTCAGCTCCTCTGCGCGCTAACCCTTGTCCTTGTCTTTCTCGTCGCCGTCCTTCTTCTTCTCTTCTTCCAGCGCGACCTTGTCCTTATCCTTCAAGTCACGCGCCAGCGCCCGGTACGGGCCCGTAATAATCGAGTCACCCACCGCCACGCCGTCCATAACTTCCATGTAACGGTCCGCGGCGATTCCGGCTTTGATCATCGTCCACACCGCCTCGCCATTCACATAGCGGAAGATGCCCGTCTCCAGCTCATCCTTCTTGGCAATCTTGGCCGTGTCGAGCGTGCCTGACTTGACCTGCTCCGTGATCTGCCGCGACGATAGCTCCTCGGCTTCTCGCGTCAACGTCACCGCCTCGCCTTCCCCCTTCTTGCGCACCGCCACCGATTGAATCGGAACGGACAGCGCGTCGTTACGGTAATCCGTCTCAATGTCCACCGTCGAAGACATACCCGGCCGCACACCCGGGACGGTGTCTATCAAGACAACGCTGACTTCAAAATTCGTCGCCGAGACTTCCGCCCCGAAATCACCTGATCCCGATGCATTACTCGCCGATTGCGCAATCTCCATCACCAACCCGCGAAAGGTCGTGTCCGGAAACGCGTCTATCTCGATCCGTGCCGTATCGTAAAGACTGACATTGACGATGTCGTTCTCGTCCACGTTCGCCTTCACTTCCATTTTGCTTAAGTCGGCTACGATCAGAATCACGTCCTCTTGAAACTGCGACCCGAGCGTCAGCTCGCCCACCTCTTTGTTCAACGCCGACACCGTGCCGGACATCGGGGCCGACAGCCGCGTCTTGCCCATATTCTCGCGCGCCCGCCGCTCTTCGGCCTGAGCCCGCTCAAGATCCGCTTCCGCTAACTGGGACTGCGCCAGCATCGCGTCCATATCGGCCTGCGAGGACATCCCCCGCGACACAAGCTCAGACACGCGACGATAGTCCGAGTCCGCTTTCAGCTTGCTCGCCTGGGCCGATTTCAAGGCAGATTTCGTCGCGTCGAGAGCCGTGATATACATCTCCGGGTCAAGCTCGACCAGAAAATCCCCCTGCTTCACCACATCGCCCTCTTTCACCGCGAGCTTCGTGATCCGGCCCGGAATTTCCGCTGATAACTTCACTTGGGTCACCGGATCTATCCGGCCTTCCGCTGAAACGGTCGCCACTAATTGACGACGCGCCGCCGTCTCGACGGTTACCGTCGCCGCCGGCTTCTCTTTGCCTTGCTGTTGCTGGTAAGCCACCGCGCCACCCCCCACCACGAGGAGCCCGACGACAATCCAGATAATGCGTTTGGCTTTCTTTGACATGTTGTGCCTAAATACTCATCAAGTTGCAGAACTGCTGCACCTATGCAGGTGCCAAGCGAACCGCCCCGGCGGCTCTGTCTATACGGAGTGACACTTGTGTTGAAATGTTGCATTTCCGCTTCCCCCGTTGGTACCAACCTTGCTCTGGAGTAATCGGATTTTGACCATTTTCGTGACTTAGGAGCGTTTCGCATGACCCCTGCCAAGCCTACACCCGGTGCTGAACTCGTTGAACCCCTACGGCAATTCCTCGAATCTTTCACCCAAGAGCTTACAGAACAACAGTTTATACCTGCCTTCCGGGAGCAGCTCGGGAAGCTCTCCGAGGGGCTCGACAATATACAACAGTCCGGCGAGTCCCTGCAACAAATCGCCCGCGGTGTGGACCGCCTCAAGGAGGTTTTTGCACCCGCTGGCACCAGAATGCTCGAAGGGGTCAAGGAAATCGAGACCCAGATGCGCCAAGGCTCCGAGCAAATGCGCGTCCGGGCCGAAGAAGTCCTGCTGCAGCTCGCCGCCACTCAGCGCGAATTGGAACAGGCCCTCCGTGCAGAGGCCGGTATCGTCGGCGAACAGTCGTCTGCCAGCCGCGAAGCCCTCCAGCGCCTCTCCAGCGATATCGAGGAGCGCCTGCAGGCCTTCTCCTCCCGGCTCGACGGTCTCTGCCGCAAGGCCGAGCAGGAAATTCAGCAGATTAGCCAACTGTCGGCCCGCGTCAGCGACCAGCCGGCCTATGTTGCTACCGCCCCGGCCGTTGAAGCACCCGCCGCCCCGATAGTCTACGCACCCAATACCGACGAGATCGGCCAATTGCTGGCCCGCACCGAGTCCACCGTGACCGAAGAGCTGGCCCGCTATTCCGCCGAACTGCGCGAACTGCTGTCCAACAACACGCGCGATCAGAGTGAACGGATCGCCAAGCTCGACAAGACGATTGATGAGGCGCTCCGCTTGGTCGCGCCCAAAGTTCAGGCGGAACTTGACAGCGCGCTGGCCCGTCTGCGTGATCAGATGGACGCCATGGTGCGCGTCGAGCGCGAACGACCCCGAGTCCAGTCCGAAGAACAACCCGTCGTCGGCGTACCCGTCGCCTTCGACAGCGGCGAATTCACGGCCGCCCTCTCCGGTACCGAAAACCGCCTGCTTCGCGAGTTCGATGACATTCGCAAGTCAAACGTCAACGACCTCTCCGAAATCCAAAAAGGTCTCGCCAACTTCGCGCTCGATCTCTCCGAGATGACCGAAAAGCAGACCGACCGCATCGAACGCGAACAACAAAACGTCAAAGAGCTGCTCGTCCGCCTCGACCGCATGAGCAAAGAGCGCACGCAAGCGCTGCAGGCCGTCGGCCGCCATGTCAACGAGCAAAAGCAGCAGATTGACGGTATCCGTACAGGAACGCTCTCCGCATCCGCGCAGATCGTCCAACAGCTCAATGGCCTGCAAGACTACCTGCATAATCAGGCCCAGGCCGTCAGCCAATCCGTCAACGGACTCTCCGACAACGAAGAGCAGCGGCACTCACAACTCCGCCAACTGATCACCCGCCTGGAAGACCAGAGCGGCAAAGTCACCGAACAGCTCAACGCCGAAGCACGCACCACCCGCGAACGTATTGACTCCGGTCTGGCCGAGCTGCGCAGCCGCTGGGACGGCCGCTTCGAGTTAATCACCCAGAAGACCGACGAGCTGTCCGCGCGCATGGCCGCCGAGTTCGCCGCGCATCTTGGTACCCTTAAACAGGATGTCGAGCACCAGCTCGCCTCGATTACCGAAACGCTGCGCTCCGATCTCGCGCGCTACGACGCCTTCATTCGCGAGCAGAGCAAACAACAGGAAGCGCAATCCCGCGAGCTCAGCGCCGATGTGAGCCGCACCGCCTCGCTGATTGACGACAAACTGTCGAGCTTCCAGTCCCGCAGTGAAGAAAATGAGCGCTTCACCCGCGCCATCGAAACCCACGTCAAAGTCGTCGCCTCCGAAGTGTCGGCGCTGCGCTCGCGAAATCAAGAGTCGCTGGAAATTCTCAAGGAATCCATCCGCGCCAACTACGACGACAACGCCGCCCGCCTCAAGGAAGTCATTGACGGCGGGTACGACCGCTTCCTCGAACAGATCCGCACCGTCCCGCAGGCCATTGAACGCTACTCGAAGTTCCTCGAAACGATGAACCAGAGCAATCAGCTCGCGCTGCAAGGCCTCGCCGGCGACGCCCAGAATCTCGTGACCATGACCTCGGAAATGAAGACCGAGTTCGAGGCCCAAAAGAAGTTTTATCCGCTGCTCAATAAGTCGCTCGACAAGCACGAACAAATGCTTGACGCCATGCGCCGCTCGCAATCCGAATACGAACGCGGACTGGCCGCCCACGGCAAGACGCTCGGCGAGACGCGCGACGAACTGACACGCTTCCTGATTGATTTGCGCGGCGAACTGCGCCGCGTCGAAGGCGCCGAGCAGACAAAGCTCTCAGAACTCAGCCAAATGCTCGATACCACCATCGCCGAACTGGAAAAACTGCAGCGCAACGACCTGCCCGCCTTTCGCCGCGACGTCTTGCAGCTCGTCCAGTCCAAGTTCGAGTTCATCGAAAGCACACAGGCCGAACGCCAAATCGCCTCGCGTGCCGAACTCTCGCTGAAGCTCGACCAGCAGCAAGAGCTGAACCGCAAGAGCTTTAAGCTCCTCGCCACGCTCGTCGGAGTCGGCGTCCTGCTCCAGATTGTCCTGAATACAAATCTGCTGTCGCTGCTGAAGTTCTAACTTCTATTGATGAATCATAAATTCTCACATTCTGCGGGGCATGCCGCGCAGCTGCTGGCCCGGCTCTTCGAACAGGCCGGTCAGGACAGCGGTAGAATCGCCGCGCCGCAACTGCTCGAACTGCTAACGCTTTGCCGCGAAACCGGTCTGCGCGTGCCGCTGCTTGAGGTCTTTGCCAAAGTCGTGGATGAAGCCCCGGTCCTCACCGTCATCGGTGGCGACAGCCAGCTCGTCACCGACCTGGCCCGCTGCGTCGGGCTGCCCGCTGAAATTCAAGACGTCAGCGAAACACCCCTGCTCTGGTGGATTGAACCCGGCGACGAAAAGGTCACGCGCATTCACGTCGGCAGCACCGAACGCGAAATCTCCGACGCCGCTCTGCACGCTTTGCTCAGCAGCCCGCTCCCGCCTGACCGCGTCACGGTCTTGCATCGCGAGGTGGCCTGCGCGTCCCCGTGGCGCTTGGCCTGGCTGCCCGACGCCGAAGCACTCGCATTGCACGCCGGTTGGCCCGCGGTCCTCGAAGCACTCGTCGGCGCGCATGTCCTGGTCGCCGTCGGCGATGAAATGCCACCGCCCTTCCAGTCGTGGATGACACGCCCCGGCATGATCGTCAAGCAATTCGCCGCCACCGAAATCGTCCGCGAAGATGTTCGCCCGCTGCTCTTCAGTCAACTCTGCACTCTGCGCGAAATCAGCTATGAAGAGGTCCAGGCCGTGCACGCCGCTACCTGGCACTTTGTCTTGCCGAGGCTCGTGGATCAGCTCGACAGCCTGCGCCAGCAATATTCGTTGGAAATTGACCGGCAGAATCGCCGCCTGCAAATCACCCGGCAGACTCTTGGGGAATACCGCCGCAATTGGAGCGGTGGATTGCGCAACGAGCTCGACGATTTCTTCAGCAAGAAAACGACCGGCCCGGCGATGGCTGCTTTGCTAGACCCACGCCAACCCGGTCCGCAGTCCAGCACTTACTTGCAGGCCCTGGCCGTGCCCGCGCTGGCCAAGCGGCTCACCGAACTATTCACCGACCGCATGGCCGAATTCGTGCAAGGGCTCGGTGCCCTCGCGGTGCGTGTCGAATTGCGCACGATTTCCCTCAAAGAAATCGAAATGCGCTGGAGTCAGAGCGGCCTCGGCGCCCAAATTGAAGAAGAGCTCGATGCCAAGCGCATCTTCAGCGAAGGCGGCGGCCAGCGCGCCGGACTGGTCGGATCGCTCATGGGCAAAAATGAAGAGATTGCCTCGGCCCGCCGCGCTCAACTCGCCCGCGCCAACAAAATCGTGCAGCAGATCATCGAACAGGACTTCCTCCATTGGTGCGACCGCGTCATGCATGCCGTCGAACAACGCGTCCGCGTGCAAATCTCCGCCGCTCAAGCCAACCAGGGTCTGCCCGACGTCGAGGCGCTCCGCGCCGGGCTCACGGGCATTGACCGGCTCACCGAGATGCTCGAAACCAATCGCGACGGATTGCGCGACGATCCCCCCAAAGTCGCCGCCCAAATCCTCAAAGGATGGTCCCAGCGACGCTGGTTCCGGCGCTTCACTACCGCTACCTGATTCCCGGCCCGCGCAAGCGGGCCGCGTTCATTCCGTCGCTCATCCATCCTTCATCGTTCATCATTCTCCACCGATCTCCCCATCTTCGCCCGCTTGCCCGCTGTTGCTTTTCCGCTCCTTTTTCCCCTTATTTCTTGGTTGTATGCGCCGCCTTTTCTATAAATTCAACCTCCTCGCCGCCCTGCTGCTGTGGACCACCACCGCCGTGGCGCAGTTCACGCTCGATGACTACGAAGCGTGGCAGCGCTACACCGGCTGGCCCATCCGCGTCATCGAGTTTCCCGGCATCCATGCCTTCGCCCGGGCCGACCTGCTCGACATCATGGCCACCGAGAAGCCAACCTGGCTGCGTCGCTACGTTGCCCTCGGCAGTCGCACCACCTTCTATGCCGAAGATTTCGCCGCCGACCTGCTCCGCGTCCGCAATTTCTACCAGCGTGAAGGCTTCCCCGCCGCGCGGGTGACCGGGAGAATTCTCCCCGACGAGCGCAAAGAAGAACTGCGCGCCCTCGTGCAAATCGAAGAAGGCATCCCCCTCGTCCTCCGCCACTGGAGCTTGCAGCTCGCCCAAGGCTCAGCCGCTGGCGTGGATTCAGCCCGTTGGGCCGCGAAACTGCCCATTCGCGAAGGTAAACGGCTGTCGCAGACCGACCTGCATATCGCCGCTGACACGCTCCGCTACCGACTCCGCCTGATCGGTCATGCCCGCGCTGACGTCACCTTCGATACGCTCCTCGTCACGGCCGACTCCGCCGATGTTATCTTCCATCTGAACGCCGGACCCTTCTGCCGCTTTGGCCAGACACACATTACTGGATTGAAACAAGTCGCCGAGGGCACAGCCCGCCGTGAACTCGCCTACCGCGAGTTTGATCCGTATTCCCCCACGCGGCTCGACGAAACCCGCAAACGACTCCTGCGACTCGAAACCTTTCGCATGGTGCGCGCCGATGTCAATCTCGAACAAGAGTCCGACACTCTCGACGTCCTGATTCGCACCGAAGAGGGCAACCGCTACATCGTTCGTACAGGCTCCGGCTACGACACCGAAGAAGGCGTGCACGTCTCCGGTGAACTGAGCGATCTGAATTTCTTCGGCCGCGCCCGTCGTTTCAAAATGGAGACCAAAGCCAGCGACGTCTTCAACGAAACGAAAAAAATTGATCGCAAAGTCGGCTTCTCGCTCTTCTGGCCGCACACTCCGCTCAATAGCACCGACGTCACCATCACCCCGTCGTGGGAATATGAGTTCGATGTCGGAACGATCATTCGCACCACCTCCGCCACCACCCGCCTGTCGGCAGCGCCGCTGCCCAAAGTTGCCCTGTCCGTCGCCAACGAATTCGGACGCCAGGAAGTGCGCGTGGATTCTGCCGGAACAGTCACCAACGTGAGCTCCATTTCCATCGAGACCTTCGCCGTCGGGTGGGACACACGTGACAATCCGCTTGTCCCGCGCCGCGGACAGGTGCTCAGCCTGACGTTGGCTGAATCCGGTCTGCTCTGGGATTTGCCGGATCGCTGGTGGCGCGCTGTCGTCGCAGGCCGCGTGTTGATTCCTGCGAATCGCTTCACAGTCTTCGCCCTTCGCAGTGAGGTCGGGTTCATGGGCACGTTATACGACTCCCCCACGACTCCCATTCAGGAGCGCTTGAAACTCGGCGGAGTTTCCAACATTCGCGGCTGGGGCCGCAACAAAATCGGACCGCGCGCGGAAGAAGATCAATCCGTCGTCGTCGGCGGCAACTACTCCGCCTTCGCTACAGTCGAAGTTCAACGCGATATCTGGGGACCCGTCAGTGCGATTCTCTTCGCTGATGGCGGAAACGTCTGGAATGAATCCGCCCAGGCACGTTTGACCGATCTCTACACGACCGGCGGCGCGGGCCTGCGCTTCCTCACGCTCGTCGGACCCATCCGCGTTGACTTCGGCTATCAGCTCCGCGAGAACCCCTACGGCGAACAGCCGTGGGCCATCCATGTCTTACTCGGATCGGCCTTCTGATGCGGCGCTGGCTCTCACGCATCTTCCTTTGGCCCGTCGCCCTGGTCGGCGCGCTGCTCGCCTCCGGCTTCTTCCTCATTCAACAGGAGCCGGTGCAGCAGTATCTCGCCCAGCGCGCACTCAAAATCGTCAATCGCCAGATCGCCGGCACCGTTTCTGTAGACTACATCACCCTCAAGCTCCACGGCGCTCTCGTCGCGCGCAACCTCGTGATCAAAGACGACGCCGGTGCCGTCGTGCTCACGACCGACCGCGCCCGCGTATGGCTCGCGCCGTGGGATTTGGTCCTCGGTCGCGTGCATGTCTTGAAGGCCGATCTGGAGCACATCCGCGGCCGCATCGTCGTCGACTCGTCCGGCAGCAATCTTCAACGCGCCTTCGCCACGTTGCCCTCGCCCGAGCCGGACACGACCACGCGACCGCTTTGGATTCGTCTCGACCGCCTCACCCTCGGCGTGGATTCACTCGCTGTCCGACTTGGCGACGCTTTCAGCACAACGTTCACCAATCATACGCTGACCGGTGACGCTGCCCTCACTGATTCGATCATCACCTACGATTGCAATATCGCGCAAGCCGGCAATTTCTCATTCGCCAGCAATGCCGTCGTCCGACCGTATTCCGATACGCTCTGGGCGGGAGCTGCTGTCTTTAACGGAACATCCGCCTATGTCGCCGGGCAATGGGCGCCGGCGTTTCCCGCGCTCGGCAGTCTTACGCTCGACCTGCATGGCCATGTCCAGCGCCGCGACCTCACCGCAATCTTTGCCGCCTCCGCCGAACACGTGGGTCAATTGAAAGGCGACGTCGAGATTGAGAACTACGCCGACTCCGCCCGCGTTTCGCTCGGCGTCAGCTTCACCAATCTTGTGTTGTCCTACTGGCTCGGCGATTCCGTCGCGCACGCCTTCAATGGCCGCGCCGCGCTCACCAAATCACCGTCGTCCGCGTGGAGTCACGACTGGAGAGGCCGGATTGAACTCGACAGCGCCTTCTACGGCGCCGTCGAAATCGCTGCCGACGTTGAAGCCGAGCTCTACGAAAACGCCGCCGCACTTGCCGGTGAGATTCGCACCAACTCCGGCGCGTTCAACGTCCGGCTGCGCAGCGACGGTCTGAATCCCGATTCGCTCTATCTATACGGCCGCGCCACGCTCGCCGCAGCGGATCTCCATGCCTTCGTCCCGCAAGTCCCTGATTCGCTGTCGCCTCTCTCCGGTCAAACGGAGTTTGAACTATACCGCGAACCCGGCGCCGAACAGATCGTTGACGCCACACTCGTGCTCGGACCTGTGACGCTGGGCCGTTACGATCTTGATAGCCTTGCCTTCCACGCGCGCATCGAGGGTACACACTTCAAACTCGACTCCACGCGCCTCCGCCTCGGTTCCGCCTCCGCCTTGCTCTTCGCGCGCGGCGACTACACTGAGTCTATCACCACTGAATTCACCGCGAGCATTCCCCAAGTCGCTGACTTTCGCGATCTGCTGAGGCCCTATCTCCCGCAAGTGGATTCCATTTCCGCCGACGCCGAACTCGATGTCGTCGCTGCCGTGACGCTCACCGACTCCACACCCGTTATCGGCGCGCGCGGCACGCTGATCAGCCAACGCGCGGCCTACGGCGGCATTGTCGCCCACAACCTAACGGCCCGCTGCGACACGCTCGATACCGCCGCCGAACAGCTTCGCCTGAATTTGCTCTGCGACTCAGTGCGCGCCTTCAACGAAACCATCACGCCCCTGTCGCTGTCCCTCGCCGGCTCGTGGGCCGCGCCTGCCTTCACCTGCGCACTGGCCGCGAGGCAGGATACGTTTAAGATCGCGGCCGCGGGCGCGCTCGACTACAGCTCAACGCCGCTCGTGCTCACTGTGGACGAGCTTGCGCTCACGACCTACAACACGGTCTGGCACAACGACTATCCGATTGAAGCGACCTTCGACAGCCTGCACTATGAAATTGCCGCGCTCGTGCTGCGCTCGGACTACGGCGTCCTTCGCGCGACAGGCTATCTCGAAAATCCCGGTGTGCAAGACCTCGCCCTCGAATTCTCCGGACTGCGCACAAGCCAACTTGCACCGATCTTGCGCACGACCTTGCCCGATGGCGATCTGAACCTGCGTGTGCAGATTACCGGTCCCGATAGCGCCGTCGCCGGACGACTCGAACTCCTGCTCGACAGCCTCACCTTCGAAGATGCGCCACTCGCCGATCGCATCACGTTGATCGCCGACCTCACCGAATCCGGTTTCCTGACCGCCACCGCGTCCTATCTGTGGTATAACGATACCACGCTGACGGCCACCGCCGCGCTGCCCGCGCGCTTCTCAATGCAGCTGGGGCTGATCGTGCCCTCCGGTGAACTGCTGGCCGGCAAACTGCTGATGGATTCGCTCGATCTCGATCGCCTGCGCCCGTGGCTCTCGCCCGGCACGCTGCTGGATGGCTACCTCTCCGCCGATCTCCAACTGTCCGGCAGCGTCAGCCAACCTGATTGGAGCGGCGATGTGCATCTTGTGGACGGCTTCTACCGCGACACTCGCTTCGGAATCGCCTACAAGTGGATCGTACTCGATGCCGACCTGCGGCGCGATTCGCTGATCATTCACTCGCTCCGCGCCACCAGTCGCGGCACCATGACCGGGTCGGGCTTCGCGCGCCTCGGCGTCCCTTGGCCGCAAGAACTCAGCCTCAATCTCGCCTTCGACAAATTTGAAGCCGTTAACTCGCGCATTCAGCAAGCCCGACTCGACGGCGATATCCGGCTGACCGGACCGTTCGATTCGCTGACGGCCGAAGGTAGACTCACCGTCGAAGAAGGTCAATACCGACTCACGCAATCGGCCACGAAGACCATTGAAACCGTTAACCTCGACAGTGTGCTCGCCGATCTGCGCGGCGATTCCCTCGAAGCAGGCTTCAATGCCGACGCCTTCTACTCTTCGTTGTCCCATGACCTGACCATCGTCATCCCCGGTAACTTCTGGATTCGCGGCGCCGGATTGAACCTCGAACTCGCCGGCCAACTGCGCATCCAAAAGAACCATTACGCCGAGCCCACGGCTAACGGCGAAATCGCCATCCGCAAAGGCACCGTCAAATTCTACGGACAGGAATTGCGCATCGCCGAAAACTCCACCGTGCGCTTCGACGGACCCGCCGACAGTCCCGAGCTCAATATCTCCGCTATCTACAGCGGCGTTGAACGCGAACGATCCTACGAAGTCACCGTCGCTCTGACCGGAACTCCTGATCACTCGCTCGCCGAATTCAGCGGTAAATACGGCGACGGACAAGCGATGTCCAGCGACGAGGCCATTCAAAAACTCCTGCCCTTCGCAGGTTCCGGCGAAGGCGGCTTCAGCGCCGAACAATCCGTCATTGACGCGGCCAGCGGACAGGTCTCCGACATCGTCGGCAAAGCCTCCGGCCTCGATGTCTTCGAATTCCGCCCCGGACCCGGCGGTCTGAACGATCTGTCCAGCGGCCAGCTCGAACTCGGCACATACGTCACCGACCGCCTCTTCATTCGCGTCTTTCAGCCAATTGAAGATCCCCGCTCCGGACAGAAAGTGTCCATTGACTACCGGCTGCTCGATTGGATGAAGCTGACCGCGGAGCAGGAATCACGCGAACGCAGTTCATCCAGCAGCTCGTTCACTGTCTACCTGCAATTCGAGTGGCGCTAATGTTCATTCTGATTTGGTTACTCTGCGCCGTGCCGCTCTTCGCGCAACCCGCTCCCGCCAAAGTGCAGGTCGCCGAAATCACTCTCATCGGCAATCAGCTGACTCGCCCTTGGGTAATCGAACGTGAGTTACGATTCGATGTTGAAGACAGCGTAACCGCCGCCGATCTCGAGGCCGCGCGCTTGCGCCTGCTCTCGCTTGGACTGTTCAACAACGTCCGCGTGGACCACGATAACGAAGGCGTGATCACCGTGCAGGTCTCTGAACAGTTTCGGTTTATTCCCATTCTCGGCGCCAGTCCCATGGAGGGTTCACTCAACGATGCGCTGCGCGAACCCGACCGCATCATGGACATCATCGTCTTCACCGCCGGATTCGCCGACATCAACTTCCGCGGTCATGGCGCCGCGCTCGGCGTGCTCACCGAATTCGGCGCGCGCTCAGGTGTGAATCTCGAATATCAAACCCGCTGGCTCTCGCCGCGTCGGCCCCTGGCCGTCAGTGTGGGTGTTCGTTCGCTCGACCTCTCCGACCGCCACGCTTCCGTGCTCGGCTTCGACCGCCGCCTCAAACAGCGCCGTGCTTTCATTGATGTCGCAACGCGCCGCGGAGCGCCGTCGCGACTCGGGCTGAACCTGCGCTATGACCACGTCAGCGAAAGCGCCGAACGCCCCGCCACGGGCGATACGCATCAAGCCCTGTGGTTCGCTCCCTACGCGATCCTCGACCGGCGCAATCTCGAATGGTATCCCACCCATGGCCTGTTCGCGCGCGCCGATCTCGAATCGGCGTTCGGCACCACCACCTTTCTGCGTTCACGCGCCACGCTCGCAACCTACGCTCCTTTAACCGACGGCTCGCGGCCGCTGCTCATTGCCGCGCGCTGCTATGGCGGCACGGCCCAATCCAACACACCGCCGTGGGCCCGCTACTACTTCGGCTTCGCTGATAATTTCCGTGGCTATTCCAGCGTCAAATCGGAAGCCGCAAACTACTTGAGCGGCGAACTCGAAGTGCGCTTTCCGGTCACTCGCGAAATCACGTACGACGTCCCGCTCGTCGGGCGCTATGGCCAGGATATCCCCTTCTGGATCGGCGGAGCCGTGTTCGCGGAACGAGCGCACACACAACTCGACGGCGCACGCACGGACCTGTTCGCCTACGGCGCCGCTCTGCATGTGAGGTTTCCCTATGTGCAGGTCTTCGAGGTCAGTTACGCACGCAACCTCGACAACGAATCCGAAGTCGTGTTCGCCACCGGAGTGAGATTCTAATCATGTACGAACTGCTACGGCCCCTGCTCTTCAGCGGCGATCCCGAACGTATCCATGATCGTGTGCTCGCCGCACTCGAAAGCGTCGGCCATTTCGCTCCGGGCCGCGCTCTCTTGCGTGCGCTGGCCGGTTCAAGCGCAGCCCGGCCCGTCACCACGATGGGCTTGAACTTCCCGCATCCGCTCGGACTGGCCGCCGGCTTCGACAAAGACGCGCGCGCCATCCCCGCACTGTGCGCGCTGAATTTCGCCTTCATCGAAATCGGAACCGTCACGCCGCGGCCTCAACCCGGCAATCCCAAGCCGCGGATGTGGCGCTATCCCGAAGCTGCGGCGCTCGTCAATGCCTTAGGCTTTCCCGGCGATGGAATGCACGCCGTCAAACAACGTCTCGAAACGCTCCGCGCCGCGCAGCTCAGCACCCGCCCAATTGGAATTAATCTCGGCAAGAACGCCGCGACGCCGATCGAGAATGCCCTCGACGACTACGCCGACGTGCTGTCCGAGTTACTCGACCACGGCGACTACTTCGTCGTCAACGTTTCCTCACCGAACACCGTCGGACTGCGCACTCTGCAAGAGCCTGACAGCTTGCGCCAACTCCTCGCACCGCTACTGGCTATCACCGGCGGCAAGAAACCGCTCCTGTTAAAGATCGCGCCCGATCTCACCGACGAAGATGTGCGCACTGCGGCGCAGGTCGTCACCGAGCTCGGACTGGCCGGCATCGTCTGCGCCAACACCTCCATACGCCGCAATCTCGTTCCGCGCGCGGCCTCACTTGATCGCGGCGGCCTGTCCGGCGCGCCAATCTTCGACCGCATGCACGAGTGCCTGAAAATCGTTCGCGCAGAATTATCGCCGCAGGCGACCGTGATTGCCGTAGGCGGTATCTCCTCGCCCACGCAACTCAATCAGGCGCTTGCCGCTGGAGCCGATCTCGCGCAAATTTATACGGCCTTCATCTATCGCGGTCCGCGCGTCATTGCCAAGCTCCTGAGGTAAGCATGCGCTGGCTATTCATTCTCCTATTCATTGCCGCGGCCTGCAATCGTCCCGACCACTCGCAGCCCGGCGTTCAGTCCGTGCCCGCTTCGTCCCGCGACGACTCGCTCTTTCTCGCCGACGATTTCGCCGAGCTCGGTTGGGATCAATATTCCTATGAGGACTTTGATTCCGGCCTCGTCTGGTTTGATTCCGCGCTCAAGTATAACCCCGACCACTCGCAAGCATGGCATGGTCGCGCACTAATGCTCGAGAAACTCGACCGCGACCCCGAAGCCCTCGTCGCCTATCGTAATGCCGAGCGCCTCGATCCGCAAAACAGACAGGCCATCTGGCACTTTGGCTGCCACCTCGCCCGCGCCGGCGAAAAAGAACTCGCTCTAAACCAATTGCGCAAAGTCATCGCGCTCGATTCCAGCTACGCCATCGGCGTCCGCACCGAAGATTGCTGGACGTCCCTCTGGCACGACCTCGATTTCCTTGAAGTCGTCGGCGTGATCGAAAAGTAACGACCGCCGCTGTAATGACAAAAGCCCCCGGCATCACGCCGGGGGCTTTGTATTTCCAATCGTCCGCAAGAAATTAGTCCTGGCTTGAGCGGCGCGGCTTCTCTTTGCCCGCGTTGTCGCGCGCGTCCTGCTCCGCCAACAGCACTTCAAGCTCATCTACCAGACGCGAAAACGTCCGCATCGCCGCTTCAATCGGCGCCGGACTCGACATATCCACGCCCGCACCGTTCAGCAACTCCAGCGGGTACTTCGACGAGCCGCCCTTGAGGAAGCCGAGGTAGTCGTTCAACTCCTGCTCGCCGCCATTCTCCACGCGATCCGCCAGCGCCAGCGCCGCCGCCATGGACGTCGCATACTTGTACACGTAGAAGTTCGAATAGAAGTGCGGAATCCGCAGCCACGTGTAGCCGTACTGTTCGTCAATCGTCACCTCGGGCGAATAGTAGGATTCCAGAATGCCGCGATAGAGCTCTGCCAGCGACTCCGCCGTCAACGGCTCCCCGCGCTCGTACATCCGGTGCATCTCCAACTCAAACTCCGCGAACAGCGTCTGCCGAATGATCGTCCCATGAATGTTGTCCAGGAACTGATTCACATAGACCAGCTTCTTCTCAGGATCCGTCTCCGTCGCCAGCATATGGTCTATCAGCAGCGCCTCATTGAACGTCGAAGCCACTTCCGCGACGAAGATCGCGTAGTCCGCGTAAATCTGCGGCTGGTTCCCGTACGTCAAGTACGTGTGCATCGTGTGCCCCAGCTCGTGCGCGTTCGTGAACACGTCGTCCAGAGTGCCGTGATAGTTCAACAGCATGTACGGATGACTGCGATAGCTGCCCCACGAATACGCGCCGCTGCGCTTGGCTTCAGTCTCGTAAACATCCACCCAACGGTTGCTGAAAATCTTGTCCACGCCGGCCATGTAGTCCGGACCCAGCGGCTGCAGCGCCGCCTTGATCGTCGTGATGCCGTCTTCGTACTCCCAGTGCGGCGCCTCACCCACGATCGGCGCGCTGTAGTCGTACATGTGCAATTCCTTCAGATCCAGCGTCTCACGGCGCAGCCGCGAGTACTTGTGCAGCGGCTCCAAATTCGCCTTTACCGTCGAAATTAAATTCAGATACACCGTCGTGTCAACGTTGTCGTTGTCAACCGCCATGTGCAGCGCCGAATTGTAACCGCGCGCACGCGCTTGAAATACTTCCGCAGCCACGTTTGCGCCCATCAGCGAAGCAAATGTGTTCTTGTACTGCATGTATTCATTGTGCAGCGCCATCGCCGCATCGCGCCGAACCTGCGGCTTATCCGACTCAAGCAGCGCCCGGTAGCGACCCTCCGACAACCGAACCATCTTGCCGTCGTCACCCTTGATCTCCGGAAATTCAATGTCCGTGTTGCGCAGAGCTTCCGCCGCCGACTCCGACAGGTTGATCATCTCGCCCGTCATGGACATCAGCATCTCTTCTTCCGTCGAAAGCGTGTGCGCCTTCTGCCGCAGTTCGTTGTCTATGAACTGACGATAAAGGTCCAGACCCGGCACACTCTTGTACCACTTCTCAAGCGTCGCCACCGGAATCGTCGTCAGCTCCGGAGAAAACCACGAATTCGCCGAACCCCACTTCGAACCCAAGACATCCGCGCGGTCACGCAGCTCGATATTCTCAGATACCCGCGTGTCCAAATGGTGCGACATGTTCGCGTACGTGTACAAATTCTCATTGTGGCCGCCGATCTCAACGGCCAGATCCAGATACGCCTTCAAATCCTTGCCCGTCTTCGAAACCTTCCCCTTAAAGGCTTCCAGTTCCGGAATCTTGCTCTCCACAAACTTGTAGTCCGCTTCCCATGCCTCGGTGTTCGCATACATTGCCGACAAGTCCCACTTGTACTTGTCTTCAATCTCCGAACGTTGCGGCATATCTGCCGCAGATGCTGCCCATACCCCGGCCATCAGCGTGACCATCACCCCGGAAACCCTGCGAATCCATTGCTTCATGCGTACGCGCTCCTCAACGGGAAAGTGTTTGTTTGCCAGTCCGAGACCCGACTGCTACATATTGTGAGACTGCATTCTAACCCCTTTGTGGCAGAGATGCAAGTCCACGCCCCGCATTTCCCAATACTCCCCACACACCGACTGTTTATTTTAAACTTAAGTCAAATCACCCCCACCCAAAACTGACCACCGGTAGAGGCGAACATTTCGTGCTGCCTCTGTGTCCATCGTATTGAAATCCCGTAATTATGGACAATTGCGAGTTAGATTGTCCTCCCGATTTTCTCATTTCTCACCCTTAGACTCCTTGACTACCGCACACAGGGTTGCCATATTACAGCCAGACTCATTCGGCCGTGCAGGCAACGAGAAAGACGAATACGCGGAGCAAGAAGTCGGAGAGATTTGTAACGATTTGTATGTTAGACATTTGAGGAAATTTGCCTTCGGCGGATGGCGACACAGACCCTCGGGAAACCGAGGGTCTGTTGTTTCTCCAAGGAAGTCGTTTCAATCCTCCAACGACCAAACCGGAACCACTGGCTTGAATACTGACCCGCAGTTTACTTTCGTCAGCCCTGAGTCACGTTCTGACCTGCGACAAAGCCGGTGAATTCCTGTAATTGTCATTTTTTACGAGCAATTACAGCGATAAATAACTTTCCCCAACTTACGGCTGTGGTCAGTTGCTTTGAGCCGGACTTGGCTCGCCATTTGCCTAACCCAACGGTGTGCAAGGTTCATTTCACTCTTGCGCAAATTCGCACAAAACTTGTGAAACAACGGGGACCTTTCACGCCATGGTTATCACACTTAGCCTGAAGCAGAAAATCGCAGCGCTTGCAATCGTCTCGACTGTCCTGCCGATTCTCGTCGTCTTGTCCATCGTCACGATCCAGAAGCGTAATGCTGCAGAACAAATCGTTTCGCAGATTGACAAGCTCAATCGGGATCAGCTCGGACAGCTCGCGACCGACGTCGCCAACCTTTGTCAAGTCTCGCGCGACCTCATACGCCAACAGGTCAACACAGGTTTGGCTACTGCAGAAAATCTCGTGGAAGACTACGGCGGCATTCATGCCGCGGGCGACCGCGTCTCGTGGAACGCCGTCAATCAGTTCAATCAGGAACGTTCAGAAGTGCAGATTCCGCGCTTCATGATCGGCTCCCGCTGGCTCGGCCAAAACCGCAGCGCAACTTCGGAATCCCCAATCGTCGACGAAGCAGCAGCAGTCGGCTCAGGCTGTTGCACCATCTTCCAGCGCATGAACGACCGTGGTGACATGATTCGTGTCGCCACAAACGTCATTGGCAAAGATGGCCAGCGCGCCATCGGGACCTACATTCCAGCGGTCAACCCGGACGGCAAGAACAACCCCGTGCTTAGCGCCGTACTGAACGGACAACGATTCGATGGCCGTGCCTACGTCGTCGATGCTTGGTATGAAACATCATATCAGCCGCTCAAAGACTCAGCCGGTCGCGTGATCGGCATGCTTTTCTTTGGCGTCAAACAGGAAGCCGTCGAATCGCTGATGGCCGCTGTCAACAGCGTCAAAGTCGGCAAGAGCGGCTATATCTACATTCTCGGCGGATCCGGCGACGATCAAGGCGTCTACGTCCATTCAAAAGACGGCAAGCGCGACGGCGAAAACATCTGGAATGCCAAAGACTCCAACGGCAATCTGTTCATTCAAAACGTCGTCAAGAAAGGCCTCGCCCTCAATACCGGACAGGTGGACTTCGAAGAATACCCCTGGAAGAATGCCGACGACCCCGTGGCACGCGACAAGGTCGCCGCCATCGCATACTTCAAACCGTGGGACTGGGTCATCGGAGCTTCTATGTATAAGGACGACGCATACGAAGCACGCGATCTGGCGGTCGCCTCGATCAGCCGCATGCAGTGGATGACGCTGGTTGCCGGACTTGTGATCGCCCTGGTCATGGTGCTCTTCTCAGTCATGAATGCCCGCCGCATCGGCACTGCATTGCACAGAATCGTCCTGCAAATCACCGAAGGTGCTGAACAAGTTGCGCAGGCGTCGAACCAAGTGTCCCAGACAAGCCAGTCCCTCGCTCAGGGAGCGAGCTTGCAAGCCGCTTCACTGGACGAAACCCGTACCACAATGGACACGATGACTGAAACCATCAATCGCAATGCCGACGACGCCGCCAACGCCGCCCGCCTGATGGCCGAATCCGGTGCCAGCATTCGCAACGTTGCGGCCGATGCGGTCAAGGTGGATCAGGAAATGCACAGCATCAAATCCAGCGCCGACCACACCTCAAAAATCATTAAGACAATTGATGAAATTGCCTTCCAGACGAATCTGCTCGCCCTGAACGCTGCCGTTGAAGCCGCGCGTGCGGGAGAAGCGGGCAAGGGATTCGCCGTTGTTGTCGAAGAAGTCCGCAATCTCTCGATGCGCGCCGCCGCCGCCGCCAAAGACACAAGTTCGCTGATCGAAGAAACTGTGCAGCGCGTCAGCTCGGGAGCCAAAATGGTCAACGACCTCCGCGATAACCTCGAGCGGGTCTCCAGCGCTACGGAAGAAGTGTCGGCGCTCGTCTCCGAAATCTCCACGGCTTCCGGTTCGCAGGCGCAGGGCATCAAAATCGTCAACACTGCCATTCATAACATGGGCGCGTCAACGCAAAGCAATGCTGCCAGCGCCGAAGAATCCGCCGCCGCAGCGGAACAGTTGAATGGACAAGCCGAATCCATGCGCGGCACTGCGGTCGCCTTGCACCTGTTGGTGGACGGTGATCGGTAACTTCTGCGAGGATTGCAGATACGGACAACTGGGCGGCCCGGCAGGGCCGCCCGTTCTCACTCATGCAGGGTCATCGAAAATCTTGAAATTTTCCAGACCCTTATTACTGTTGCATTCCCGCAACTTCTTCACTATCTTGCACGCTGCTTTGGAACTCTCTTCATATTCAATTAAGGAATCGGATCAGCATGCAGTCTCTCCTTCGATTTGCCGTCGTCTGCCTCGCCGTCTGGGGCACTTGCGCTTTCGCCAACATCCGCTACGTCTCTGGGAACCCGGGCTCCGCACCTTACAGCACGATCAACGCCGCTTTCCAAGCCGCCACTTCGGGTGACACCATCGTCGTCGGACCCGGCAATTACTCGGAAATCTTAGGCAATACCGTCAAGCGCCTCCATCTCATCGGTGCCGGCTGGGACGTCTGCAACTGGGTTGCCTACATTCATTTGGGTGGCACACTCGTGAACGGCTCGGTAGTCGAGGGTTTCAAAATCAATCCGCTCAATTCGTACTCGGTTTATACCTACAGCGGCGCCGACTCTATTACGATCCGACGCTGCAATATCACGCCTGTCAATGGCTATATGCCCTTCTACGTGGCCGCCGGCGAGCTGTTCGTCAACGACTGCGTGATCAACGCCCAAGGCAACCACGCCATGTTCTTCCAGAACGACGCCAATGCCAGCACCGTTGTTCGCAATTCCGTGTTCAACTCACTGACCGGATCGCCCGCGCATACCGCCTTGAGCGGAACGAATAACGGCACCGTAGAACTTTACAACTGCGTCTTCACCAATTGGGTCCAGCCGTTCGCGCTCACGGGTGTTCCACAAGTGATCGGCCTCAATAACATCTTCTGGGATTGGAATGGCGCAGCAAACTACGGCCAGCTACCGGTCGGCTCAGTCTTCGAATATACCGCCGCCGGAGCGGGTGCGCCGTCGTGGCCCTCGAATTTTGCCAGCAACATTGATCTTGGTAACAACAACCCGTTTGTCAGCTATAACAACGCGGGCAACTACGAATACGGCGTCTCTAACTTGCACCTGAACACCAACACCGGCGGCCTCGCCTGCACGGACGCCGGCTATCCCTCGATTCTCGACCTTGACAACTCGCGCTCCGACCTCGGCATCTACGGCGGCCCCAAGCCGATGGTGGATCATGGCATCACCGCCTTTCCGTTCGCCCTGACCCTGACCATTGACAATCTCGTCGAAGTCGGCGATAGCGTAAACGTCACGTCCTCCGGTCGTATCGGCCCGCGCTACTAAGCCGGAGTTTCTAATACTCATGCTTATCCGCGCATTTTGCGCTCTGCTTCTGTTCTGGTCGAGCCTGACCGTCGCGCTCACCGTCACCGAAGCCGAGTATTTCTTTAACACCGACCCCGGCCCGGGCAATGGAATCGATATTCCGATCACACCCGGCGAAACGGTTGATATCACCGCGCTGCTTGTGCCCACGAACTTGCTCCCGGCCGGCGAATCGCACGATCTGTTCCTGCGTTATCGCTCTGACGAAGGGCAATGGGGCAACACGGAACGGCGCTCGTTCTTCATGCACACGCCCGACCCCAATGTGTTCGCGGGCCGGGATGTCACGCTCGCCCAATACTGGTTCGACGACCTGCCCGCCGCGACCGTGGACATCAATGATGATCCTGAGGTCACCTTCGCCGCGTTGATCCCGACAAGCGGCCTGGTCACGAATCGTGCCCACAGATTCTCGATCCGCTACATCGGCACCAACGGCTACGTCAGCAATACCGAATCGCGCTACTTCTTCATTCACGAGCCAATTCCCGGCATCTGGTACAGCCGCGACATCACGCACGTCGAGTATCAATTCGACGCCCTGCCGCCCGTGCTGATTGATTTGGGCAACAACTTCGAAGTTGATTACTACGATTTGGTTCCAGTCGGCGGTCTGACTCCCAATCAGAATCACAAATTCACCGTCCGCTATCTCGACGAAGACGGCCGCTGGAGCAATCCCGAGGCGCGCTACTTCTTCGCGATCCAACTCGAAGGCGGCTCCGTCGAGTACTACGACATCACCCATATCGAGTACTCCTTCGACGGCGTCAACCCCGTCGCCGTGGATGTCACTGACGGCCAAAGCATCAACTACGCCGCGCTGATCGCATCCCTCGGCCTCACCGTCAACCAGTCGCATAGACTCGCCGTGCGCTATCTCGATTCGCGCGGCTTCTGGAGTAACGCCGAAGCGCGCTACGTCTTCGTGCATGAGGAAATTGACGGCTCGCTTGAGCTTGTGGATGTTGTGTCGCTGCAATATTGGATTGACAGCAACACGCCGCTGCAAGTGGATCTCGCCGATGCAGCCAATGTCAACTTCGCATCGCTCGTGCCGCACTTCGTCGGCCCCGGTCCCCACAACTTCTATTTGCGCTACATCAGTGCTGACGGCCGCTACAGCAATACCGAGAAGCTCCCCTTCTTCGTCTGGAGCGGCGCCGGGGCCAGCGCGACGGCCCGCTTGAATGGCGCCGAGTATTTCGTCAACGTGGATCCGGGCGTCGGCAATGGCGTGCCGATCACGCTCCCGCAGGATGGAACGTGGGATGAAGGTTCCGAATCCACACTCTCAGTTCTCACCGGACTGCCTGTTGGCTTTCACGCCTTCGGTATTCGCTTCCGCGATGAACTCGGATTCTGGAGCCCCACGTTGATCGATACCTTCCTCGTCGGCCCCGTGCTCGTGATTTCACATTCCGGTAATGACATCGTGCTGACTTGGACGGCCAATCCCGATAACATCCCGTTCCATATCTACCGTGCGCCCGGCGTCGAAGGCCCCTATACGGACATCGGCACCTCGAACACGCTCAGTTACACCGACCCCGGTGTGTTGAACTCCTTCAACTCGCGCACGTATTACATCACCACGACCAATAACGGCGTGCTATCCCGCTACCGCTTGCCCGCCAGCGCGCCCCCCAAGCAAAAGAACATGCAATAAACGTAAAACGGCGGCCAGTTGGCCGCCGTTTTACGTGTACGTAGTTCTTGGTCGTGAAAGGTCGTGTTATGTTACGCTTCCAGTGTCACGACGTGCGAGATGTTCTTCAGGTGCAGCGAGCCGTTTGGCTTGACAAATGGTTTTACCGATTCCAGTGCAGCCTGCTTGGTCCGCTCTTCCCCGACGTTGCCAATCGCGGTACGCGTCGGACCAGCGGAGCGGAACGTGACCCAGAAGTCCTCAACATCCGGGTAGACGAAATCGCAGGGTACTTCTACGTCGCGAACAACCTTGAGGCCGCTCTTTTCAATTGCTGTTTCCAGCAGGCCCGGCTTCCCCAGCGCGAACGGCCCGACCTTCGGCGGCTGCGGCAGGAGCCCGGCGAGTGCTTTGATGAACGTTCCCATATTGTTGCGCTCAATGTCCGTGAAGACTGCGACAATCGCGTGGCCGTGCGGCGCGAGTACGCGTTTGATTTCAGTCAGCGCCTGGGCCGGATCATAGGTGAATTGCACGGCGTTCGCTGCAAACACAACGTCGAAACTCTTGTCGTCGTGCGGCATCTCTTCCATATCCCCCACGACAAACGGTGCATGCGGCATCCGCTGCTGAGCAATCGAAATTAGCTCCGGAGTCGCATCCAAACCCGCCACCCTCGCCCCGCGCTTCTCCGCCATCACCGACGCTCCGCCCGAACCACAGCCTGCATCAAAAAAGCGCGTCCCCTTCGTCACCCCGGCCATCGCCAACATCTGCTGCCATAGCGGCTCAAAATGCGGCTCAAATTTGGTCGCCCAGTCATGTGCGCCTTGCGCCCAGACCTTCGCCTGATCGTGTGCTGAACCCATTGCTTTGAATCCCCTTTGAATGAGTAAGTTCGCTATAATTGCCCGGCCCATTCCGTGGCCCTCACGCGACCCCGCCCTACCCAAGCATTTCTCGCCTGAAAAGCCGGACAAAGACCGGGGTAACTTACCGAACAATATAGAGGATTCTTGAATATGAGTCAAATTATCATATTTATTGCTTTTAGACGATTCGCACCACCCCTGCTTCACGTTCCGTCCCCAATATGACCTTGTACTTTCCCTTCTTTTCCGGCAGAAAAGTCAGCACGGTCGTGTGCCCGGCCGGGAGCAGTTCGTATATTTCCAACTCGGAAATCTCGAAAATCTCGTCATCCGGCTCGCTGTCAAACCGATGGATCAACCACTGCACTGGCATGTTGACTCGGAACTCGTACTCGGCCGGTTCCAACTGCCCGCTCTTGAGCTTGGACTCGATCTGCTGGAGCTTACGCTCCTCCCGGACCGTCGCGGCCGGCCGCCGGTTCCTGAAATAAAACCAGTAAAACACCAGCGCCACCAGCCCGACTCCGGCCAGCATCTTCAGAAATGCATTCAGTTCCATCTCGGCCCTCGAGCCAATGTGCGGTAAACCATTTTATAACAACCTTCTTCAAAAACTGACCACCGGAATGTTTCGAACTTAAATCACTCAACACTGAGCCATTTTGCGCGGCGTTGAGATTCCGGGAACAACCGTGAAGCCAAAAGCGTATTATCTATGCAGCCGGATGAAATCAGGGTCTTCGGCATGCAAGCAGTCATCAACCTCGAAAGGACTGGACCATGGTGATTCTCAGCGTACAAGAGGCTGCGAAGTTTCTCGGCAAGACCCCGGCCGCTCTCCGTAACGGCTATAAGCGGTGGGGGGTTCCACACTTCAGGCTCGGCGGGCAAATCAAGTTCACCCAGGAAGCTCTTCAGGAGTGGGTGGAAAAGGGCATGACCGTGGAGCAATCCGATGCGACGCCCGGCGCCAAAAATGGCCGCCGCACCCGTCGTCCGGATGCCAAAGCGACTTCAATCTCGGGCGCGCACGTCGCCTGAGCTAAGCCAACATGTCGGTCAGCAACGGGCGCTCTCGTAGAGCGCCTGTTCTATTTATTCAGAGATTGGAAAATGCGAAGGCTGAATCGAGCCTCTTTCCGGCGGCCTCCCAGCCCTTCTACCTAATCTACCACAGGCTTGCCGCAATCACAAGCCCGGCCTGCCGTTGCGTCCGCCCCGCCCCCGGTTTGGCTGGCCATTTGGAGATTTCATTTTTTGTGCTTATATTGAGTGCGTCCGTCAGATTTGGACGGAGACCGTAGCGATTTTAGTTCGTGTTCGCCTGTTCGTGATTCGCCGATTCGTCCCTCGTCGATTCCGTCGCAGTGATCCACGGAAGTCGTCGAGGGTTTTGTTTTTTAGTAAGTTAAGAATCGGGACGACAAGGAGAAATGACGATGGCAACACGTCTTTATGTTGGGAATCTGCCGTTTTCCGCCACCGAAGAAGAACTGCGTTCGGTCTTTGGTGAGTTCGGCACGGTTGAACAGGTTGAATTGGTCATGGATCGCGCCACCGGCCGCCCCCGCGGCTTTGGCTTCGTCCAGATGGACCAGGCCGGCGCCACCGCCGCCATTGAGAAGCTCGACGGCACCCAGATGGGTGGCCGCTCGATCAATGTCAACGTGGCCATGGAGCGCACCGAACGTGCGCCCCGTCCGCGTCGCAACAACAACTGGTAAATCAACCGGTTAGGCAAGAGACTATGCGGGCGCCGAGTTCCTCGGCGCCCGTTCTCTATGTCTATGACCACCCACTGAACCGAGGGACTACTCCGGTAGCACCGCTTCATCCTCGGCCTGCCAAGCCGGATCAACTATGCACAAAAACTCCAGCGGAACGGGACCCAAACTGGTGATTCGCTGAGTTAAAGAGGGAGCGATGTACACTGTATCGCCCGGGCCTACCTCGCGCTCCTGACCCGCCAGTTCCATTTTGCCACGACCGGAGAGGATAAAATAGACTTCGCTCGTCGCCAGTCGGTGCAACAGCGATGTCTTCCCAACGGCCAGCGTGGCATGCGCCAGAGAATAGCCCAAGGCGAGCGGCTGCTTGTCCGGATGAAGAATCTCGCGTAGAATGGTGTGGTCTCCGGCGACGAACTCCCCGCAGTCAGTAAGACGAATAATCATCGGCTACTTCTGCGAAAACAAGCCAAGCTTGTAGCCGTCCGGTGCTTCGAACATGCCGATGAAGCCCATCTCATGCGGGAGGGCGCGCTTCTCATCAATTGTACGAGCTCCCAGCGCTTCTGCCTGTTTGAGTGCGGCGCTCACTTCGTCCACAAATACATAATTCTGCGCGCCGCTGTCAAAAATTGTCTCCACGCGCACCAATCCACCGCTGACCGCCGCCGGATCGTCGCTGATGCGGATCATCATGTAGTTCTCCCCCATCGGTTCAATCGTCCATCCAAACAATTGACGATAGAAATGCGCGGCTGCCTCAAGATTCGTGGTCGCCAGTTCAATGTGACAAAAGCTGTGCATGGGCCCTCCATGGGTTGACAGTCTCACCGACAAACGATTACTTTTAGGGTGAAGCCTTGGCTTCATTCCACGCAAAATAATAGGACTTTGGCCGCTATTCCGCAAGCTGCGGGCACCCAATACCCCATTATTCACTATGTGACTTAAGTCACGCAAAATCCTCAGGGAGCTGTAACGATGCCAATCCGCCGCCAGAATGTTCTGATTTTCTCGGTACTTGCCTTCACCTTCGCGACGTTCGTCGCACCGCGCACGAGCTTCGCGGAAGCCCTCGCCGTGGGCGCCGCTGCACCGGCCTTCGAACTCAAGAACATTAACGACGCGATGGTATCGCTCGAGTCCGGCAAGGGTAGCATTGGCACCCTGGTTGTGTTCACCTGCAATCACTGCCCGTTCGCCATTGCCTACGAAGACCGCATCGTTGCGCTGGCCAATGAGTTTCAGCCGAAGGGCGTGAATTTCATCGCCATCAACTCCAACGATCCGCTGATCAAGCCCGAAGACGGCTTTGAAGCTATGAAGAAGCGCGCCGCCGACAAGGCCTTCACTTTCCCCTATCTCGTCAATGAAGACGGCTCGGTGGCCAAAGCCTACGGTGCCGCCCGCACCCCCGAGGCCTTTTTGCTCGACGCCGACGGCAAGATCGTCTATCATGGCCGGATTGACGACAACACCGAAGCGCCCAAGGTCACGGTCCATGACCTGAAAAACGCGATGACCAAATTAGTCGCGGGCGAAGCCGCCGCGATTGACCCGAAATCCACCGCCGCCTTCGGCTGCACGATCAAGTTCCGCAAGTAAGTCGCGCAACCGCCACCGCCCTCGGATTCGCTCCAAGGGCGGTGTCGGCCAGCAGCGCTACGCTTCGTGGTCCATGTATATTCAGTCGCGTTTCGGTATTCTATTTTCTGATTTCCAGCTCCTAATTTAGCTCGTCCTACTTCCTCGCCGGAGGAGCCTATCGCCAATTCATACCCCATACCTCAACCCTCATACCTCCCTCCTATGTTTGCCCTTATTATTCTCCTCATCGCTATGTCCGCCTCTGCCGCTCCATGGGTGACCGGTGCTTCCGGTGCACCCGGTTTGCAATCGTGCGCATCCTCGTGCCACGGGGACGGCACCGGCACACTCGAGATCTTCGGCTTCCCCGAGAGCTACGTTCCGGATTCGACCTACATCGTTCTGCTGACGAGCGCCGGATTGCCTGTGAAAAATTTTAACGCCTCCTGCCGCGTGGGCGAAGGCACGCTTAACGCCGGGATGATGATCGGCGATCCCGACGGACACACTGTCGGCTACATGCTGCCCGAAGAAACAAACGGCATTCATGCGGCGGTGCTCGATCAGGATTCGCTGTTCTTTGCGTGGCGAGCCCCGCTGCCCGGCACAGGCGAGGTGCGGCTTTACGTCGCGGCCCATCAGGGCCAGGATACCGGTCCGAACAGTGACTTCATGCTCGTGGCCACGGAGCAGATCATTCCTCAGCCACCCGCCGTACCCTCGCATCCCGTGCCGTCAGACGACGCGCAAGGTGTCGCGGTCAGTAGCGAGCTGGCCTGGGATGAAGTCCAGCGGGCCGATTCGTTCCGCATCTACTTCGGGACCGAGTCGCCGCCGCCGTTTGTCGCCGCACAAACTCAAATTCACTTTGCACCCGGTGCGCTGGACCACAATACGCGTTACTACTGGCGCATCGAGGCCGTCAACGAAGTCGGCACGACCAGCGGACCCGAGTGGGAGTTCACCACCGAAGTTCAGTCCACAGGCGATCCCGGCCCATGGGTGGGCAACTTCATGCTCTACCCGCCTCACCCGAACCCGTTTAACAACGTCACACGGATTGCCTTCGACGTAATCGGCCCCACGCCGGTACGTATGGCCGTCTTCGACGTCGCGGGCCGCCTGGTAACGACACTGTTTGACGGCGTTGCCGCGAACGGACGCTATGAAATCTTCTGGCAGGCCGATGGCGCCGCCGGAGTTTATTTCATCCGCGCCGATATCCACTCCACCCCCGTTGTCTTCAAAGCAATTTATCTGAAATAGGTCCAATCGTTAACTGACAGGAACACACCATGAGCATCTTCAGAACAGTTTCCACATTCCGTGATTCCGGCAGGGAGGCCCGAATGATCCGCAAAACACTCACACTCCTGCTGCTGCTCGCCTGCGCGAGCGCGGCACTCGCCACCGTGCACACCGTCAACATTGGCGGGATCTCGTTTTCTCCGGCGAATCTCACGATTCAACAAGGTGACACCGTCCGTTGGGTGAAGCCCGCCGGTGGTTTCCACAACGTCGCCGAAACCTCCGGCACGCCCGTCTTCCGCAGCGGTGATCCAACCAGCAACGCGTTCACATACAACTTCGCATTCAACGCGCCGCTCGAAGGCCTGTACAACTACGAGTGCGAAGTTCATGCAGGATCGGGCATGGTCGGTACCGTCACCGTCGAAGCTGGCGGCAGCGCACCCGATGCGCCCGTCAACGTGTCCCCCGGCAACAATAGCACCGACATTAGTCTTGATGCGTCGCTGTCTTGGAATGCCGCTGCCAATGCCGACCGCTACACCGTGCGTTTCGGCAGCACGAATCCGCCGCAAATCGCCGCTGAAAATGTCACAACCACGAACTATCAGCCGCCCGCCGCGTTGATTCCCGCATCAGTCTATTTCTGGCAAATCACCGCGGTCAATGATTTCGGTTCCACTCCCGGACCGACATGGTCCTTCACGACGATCGCGCCTCCGGCGCAAGCGAGCGGGCCGTTCCCCGACAACGCTTCGACCAATGTTCCCATCATCACAACGCTCGCTTGGGAACCTGCTGATCGCGCCGAAAGCTATCGAGTCTATCTGGGCACCAGCGAACCCCTCGGCCTGGCCACAGTGACGTTTGACACGAGTTTCGATCCGCCTGGCAATCTGAATACGTCAACGACCTATCTCTGGCGCGTGGATACGCAGGGGGAAGCCGGCCTGACAACAGGGGTGACTTGGTCCTTCACCACCGAAGCCGGTTCGCCCGCCGGTGAAGTCTCACAGCCGCGCGATCTCGCGCTGGTCTCGGCCTATCCGAATCCGTTCAACAGTTCCGTGCGCATCGCGCTGAACGTGCCGCAAGATGCCTTGACGCGCGTTACGATCTATGACCTGCTGGGCCGGGAAATCAGCACGCTGGCCAACGAACGGTTAACCGCCGGTGTCCATGAATTACTGTGGAACGCCGCCGGTCAAGCAGGCGGACTCTATTTCCTGAAATGCGAATGCGCGGGCATCACGCAGACGCAGAAGCTCGTGTACATGCCGTAATGATCGCTCTGTGGTGCCGCGCATGGACGAGGCAGCACCGGTTCTGATTTCTTGATTCTTCGAATGTTTGAAAAAGCGGGAGAGCCTTCACCCCATGGCCGTTCTCATTGGGAACGGAGCACACTGAACTGCAACTTAAAGGAACAGCAGACATGATGCGCGTATGGATAGGCTCTTGGTTAGTAGCCTTGTGTTTGATCAACAGCAGCTTCGCCAGCCCGGGTAACAGGGGCTATTCCGGCGCACCCGGTGCGTTGGGACGGTGCGCCTCAAGCTGTCACGGCGCGGGAACCGGCACGGTGCAAGTCACCGGCTTTCCCACGAACTATGTCCCAGACTCGACCTACTTGATCACGATTCAAGCCGTCACCGGCTTCCCGATCAAGAATTTCAACGCGTCCGTACGGATCGGTACCGGCACCAATCGCGCCGGCACCATTACCGCCGGACAGGGCACCTCCACCTACAACGTGGCGCAGGAAACCAACGGCGTGCACCTCAGCACGCTCGATCTGCAAACGGCCACGTTTAATTGGCAAGCCCCCGCCGTGGGTGCCGGAACCGTGAGGTTATATGTTGCCGCCCATCAAGGCGCGCGCAATACCGGACCCAACACCAACATCACGCTCGTCGCCAACGAAGCCGTGATTCCGCAGCCGCCCGCTCCCTGTTCGAGCCCGTTACCGACCAATGGGGAGGCAGATCAGCCGCTGAATCTCACTCTGCGCTGGGCCACGGCCGCGCGCGCCACCGCCTACGAAGTATTCATCGGCACAGCCGAACCGCTGCCGTCCATCTCGAATGTCGTGGATACGTCGTTTGCGCTGAGCGCGCTTGAACCAAGCACCACGTATCTCTGGCGCATTGATGCCATCAATGACGTCGGCATTACCGCCGGGCCGGTCTGGTCGTTTACCACCGAAGCGCAATCACCTGCCCGGGACATCGTTGCGCCCGGCGAGTTTGCCCTCGGGCAAGCCTATCCCAATCCGTTTAACGGACTGGTCAGGCTGCCGCTCAACGTTCCGGCGAACCTACCCGTGCGCGCGCACATCTATGATCGCACCGGACGTCTGGTGGTCACGCTCCTCGACAATCAACCGTTGGGGCAGACCGCAGAACTCGAATGGAACGCCGCCGGACAGGCAGCCGGTCTCTATTTCCTCCGCTGTCTGTGCGCCGGACAGTCGGTAACGCAGAAGCTGATCTACCTGCCGTAACGCGTTCTCACGCAATGCCGTATCAAAGTGGGAATGCCATGCGCATTCCCACTTTGATTTTGTGCAGAATCGTGAGTAATACAACACGATCACGCACTCGGCACAAGCATTGCTTTAAGTAGTTCTTCACACCTATCCGCGCACGCCGCGCACACCTTATCCGCAGTTTCATTTTATAACCATACAGTTGAGGTATCCGCGATGGTACGCTATCTGTTTCTCCTCCTCCTGCTCACGACCTCCCTCTTCGCCCGCTCCAACTATCGCGGCTACTCCGGTGCGCCGGGCACCAACGGCACGTGTGCCACCACGTGCCACGGCCAGGACAACGGCACCGTGCAAATCTCCGGCTTCCCGGAATCGTATGTCCCTGATTCCACCTACTTGATTACCATTCAAGCAGTGTCCGGCGCGTCCATCAATAACTTCAACGGCTCCATTCGCGTCGGCACGGGTTCCACGAACGCGGGCACGATTTCCGGGGGCACCAACACGGCCACCCACAACGTCGCTGGTGAAACCAACGGTATCCACCTTTCGGCCAATAACCGCACATCGGGCACCTTTAGCTGGCACGCACCCGCCGCCGGAACCGGCAGCGTAACGCTCTATGTCGGGGCGTTTCAAGGCACGAATGACAACAGCGGCCAGAATACCTCACTTGACATTACGGCCAGCGAACTGGTTAACGAAACGCCGCCCGGTTTGGCCACGAATCCGCTGCCGGCCCACGGTGCGACGAACATAGACGTGGCGTTGTCCGCGCTCTCGTGGTCCGCCGCGAATCGTGCGGACAGCTACGAAGTCTTCATGGGCACCGTTGAACCGTTACAATCCCTGGGCAGTGTTACAAACACGTCCATCACGTTATCCGCGGCGCTGGACTACGAGACGATCTACCTGTGGCGCGTGGATGCGACAAATGAGTTCGGCACGACGACGGGCACTCTGTGGCAATTCACGACGGAAGCGGTTCCGCTGCCGCTGCCCGGACTTGCCACCAATCCCTATCCTGCTGACAACGCGACCGGCGTTTCCATTCATGTTGATACATTGAGCTGGAGTCCCGCCGACAACGCGACGACCTATCGTGTCTATATGGGTCATACCCAGCCGCTGGAACCCTTGATTACCATATCCGATACGCTCATTCTCGTGGATGCCAATCTGCCCTACAATACCACTTTCATGTGGCGGGTGGATGCCGAGAACGAGAGCGGCACCACCACCGGCACAACGTGGTCCTTCACCACTGAACAGCAATCACCTGCGCATGATGCTCCGCTGCCAGCCGTATTTTCCGTCAGCCCGGCCTATCCCAATCCCTTTAACAACAGCTCCCGCGTGACGCTGACTCTGCCGCTATCGTCCACGGCGCAGGTTACGATTTACGACATGCTGGGCCGCGAGGTCTCGATGCTCTACCGCGGCCAGCTTCCTGCCGGATCGCACACGCTGGAGTGGAATGCCACCGGCCACGCCGCCGGTCTTTATGTTGTGCGCAGTACAGTGAACGGCGCCACATCATCGCAGAACCTGATCTACTTGCCATAGCCGTCACACGATGTCGGCAGTCACCAAATGACAACAGGGCTCGCACACGCGAGCCCTGTTCCATTATACTATCTCTGTCGCCGAACGGGGATTCACGCAGCGGTTCCCCGCCGGAATCCGCAAATCGCCGAACCCTACCCCGACTTCACCATCAGCATCTTCTCAATCTGCATATCCCGAATACTCCCGGGAATTCCACCTACACCCAAACCCGACTGCCTGAGCCCGGCAAATGGCATCCAGTCCACGCGAAACGCCGTATGATCGTTGACCATCACCGCTGACGCGTTGAGTCGGGAATAGCATTGCAGCGCCGTCTCCAGACTCTTCGTGAACACCGCCGCCTGAAACGCAAACGGCGAGTGATTCGCCCGCAGGATGGCCTCGTCAAGGTCTCTGTACAAATACACGCAGGCCACCGGACCGAAAATCTCCTGCGTCGAAACCTTCGAATGATCCGGCGGGCTCCACAGCACAGTCGTTTTAAAGCACGATTCGGATAACGGTTCCGCACCCGACAACGGCACGCCGCCTTCCGCCACCGCCTCCTTCACCCACATGTTGATGCGCGTCACTTCCTGCGGGCGGATCAGCGGACCAATTTCTGTGTCCGGCAGCGTCGGGTCGCCGATCTTCATCGCGCTGCCTGCTTCCGCGAGCTTCTGCGCAAAGTCGAACGCAAACGACTCGTGAGCATAGATCCGCTGTACCGACACGCACACCTGTCCCGCATGGTAGAACGCGCCCTTCGCCAAGGGTGCCACCGCCGCGGCCCAATCGGCATCCGGCGCCAAAATCACCGGAGCCGTACCACCATGCTCCAGTGCGCAGCGCGCACCCGGCGCCAGCTTCGAGCGCAGCATCCAGCCCACCTTCGCGCTCCCGATGAACGTCAGAAACGCCACGCGGGCATCCGTCGCCAATTGCTCCGCGACCTGCAAATCACTGGTGACGCAGGCTTGACACCACTCCTCAGGCAAGCCCGCCGCGTGAAACATCTCGACCAACCGGAAACACGAGAGCGGCGTCTCTTCAGCAGGCTTCACAATCACCGGGCAGCCCGCCGCAATTGCGGGGCCCACCTGGTGCGCAATTAGATTCAACGGATGATTAAACGCACTGATCGCCACCACCGGGCCGATCGGTTCCAGTCGCGTGACGGCCAGCCGGCCCGCTGAAGCGGCGTTAAGATTCATCGGCACCTCCCGCCCCGCGCTGGTGCGCATCGTCTCGATGCAAATGCGCAGGCTGTCCGCCGCACGGGCCACTTCGACTCGCGAGTCCAGCAGCGGCTTGCCGCCCTCCCGCGCAGCCTCGACCGCCAACATTTCCGCATTGTCGAGCACCAACTGCCGGACTTTGTCCAAAATCTCCAGCCGCTTCGCCAACGACAACCATCCCGACCGTTGCGCATAGAGCCTGTGAGCCGTCGCCAGAGCGGTCTCGACCGCGTCACTGCCAGCCGTCTCCACCGTAGCAATCGGCGTCCGGTCAAATGGCGCTACGACTTCGATCCGGCCCGCCGGGCGAGCGCCCGGAATCATCAAAGGGTAATGAGGCATTTCCAGTTTCTTCCGTTGTTAGCCAAAAAGATAGCCAAATCGCCGCCAAATGGCAATCCCAAACACCTTCCGGCCGTTGCATGCTGCGCGGAAATGCCTAAATTAAGGTGAATCATCCCCCCAAAAACGAGTCCGCATGGCCGACCCCATTCTGAATACTCCCGCCGGAATTCTGGCAACGCTCGCAACCGTCGCCGCCACGTTCTTCTGGCTCGAGCGCAAGACCCGCTGGAAGCTGTTCAACTACTTCCCGCCGCTGCTCTTTATCTACCTGTTGCCGGTCGGGCTCTCTAATTTCGGCGTCATCCCCACCAAGTCCGAGGTCTATACCCAGTTAACCGACCTCGTTCTGCCGCTATTCCTGACGCTGCTCTTGGTCAATGTCAATGTGGCCGCGACCATCAAGGTGATGGGCAAGGGGCTGTTTGTCATGCTCATCGGCACACTCGGCGTGATCATCGGCGCACCTCTTGGCTATCTGCTCGTCGCTCACAATCTCGGCCCCGAATCGTGGAAGGGCTTCGGGGCGCTCGCTGGGAGTTGGATCGGGGGCACGGGCAATATGGCCGCCGTCGCCGAAGGTCTGAACACCAATGGCGCTGACTTCGGAATGGCTGTTATCGCCGACAACGGCATCTTCCTGCTTTGGTTGCCCCTGCTACTCGCCTCCAAAAATGTCGAAGGCTGGTTCCACCGCTTCACCGGCGTCAAAGATGAACAAGTCTCGCAAATGAAGGCCGCCGCCGCCGACCTCAAGCTCTACAAAGAGCCGGTCGCCATGCGCCATATCGTCTATCTGCTCGCTATCGGTCTGGGCTGCGCCGCCCTCTCCGAAGTCGTCGCGTCGTGGATTCCGGCAATTCAGCCGATCATGACCGAGAAGACCTATCGCATTCTGCTCGTGACTACCTTCGGAGTACTGCTCTCCTTCACTCGCGCCCGCACTATTCCCGGTTCGCACGAATTGGCGATGGCCTTGATATACGTCTTTGTGGCGAACATGGGTGCAAAGGCCAGCCTCGACGGTCTCGCGGGACAAGCTCCGTGGTTCCTGCTCGGCGCGTTCGTGTGGATTCTCTTCCACGGCGCGACCGTCGTGCTCGCCGCCCGCATCTTCAAAGCCGACGTGCATACCTCGGCAATCTCGTCCGCCGCCGTGATTGGCGGGGTCGCATCAGCACCGATCGTCGCGGCGCATCACGATGAACGACTCGTCCCTGTCGCCGTACTCATGGCTCTAATCGGCTACGCGCTTGGCAACTACGGCGGATTCGCCGCCGCGTATCTCTGCAGCGTCTTCGCACCATGACCCATCAATTCCCGTTCTTCTTCGATCTCGCAATTATCCTGGCCTGCGCGCTGCCGGTGCTGTTCCTGTCGCGCCGCATCGGCTTGCCGCCGATCGCGGGCTTCGTACTGACGGGAATCCTCATCGGACCCTCGGGAATCGGTTTCATCGAGAATCTCGACCGCGTCGAATCCTCCGCCGAAATCGGAGTCATCCTCCTGCTCTTCATCGTCGGCCTCGAATTGTCGCTGTCGGGTTTGAAGAGCACGCCCGTACGCACCTACCTGTCGGCCGTCGGACAGGTTATCGTAACCTGCGCTGTCGTGGTGATATCCGCGCTCAGCCTGGGCTTCACCCTGCCCACTGCTATAATCACCGGCTTCGTCGTCACCGTCTCTTCGTCCGCGCTCGTCTTGAAAGGCCTCGCCGACAAAGGTGAGTTGAACACGCCGCTCGGGCAGACCGTCGCCACCATTTGCGTCGTGCAGGATTTTGCCATCGTGCCCATGATGATGACCGTCAGCCTTCTGGTCATGGGCAATATCACGTCGTACGAAATCTCCGTGCGCGCTGTGCTCGTCGCCGTGTGGCTGTTGTCGCTCTACCTGCTGGGCCGTTGGATCGTTCCGCAAATGCTGCGCTGGCTCGTGCGGATTCAAGTCTCCGAAGCCATCCTGCTCTTCGCTATCCTGCTCATGCTCGTCATCGGTGCGATCTCATCCGTCGCCGGACTCTCGATGGCGCTCGGCGCCTTCGCCGCCGGCGTGATTCTCTCCGAAAATGAGTTCAGCGCGCACATCTATTCACAGGTGCAGGTCTTCTCCACGCTGTTCTCGTCGCTGTTCTTCGTCTCAATCGGCATGCTGCTCGACCTCGGGTTTGTGATCACCCACGCCGACACCGTGCTCGCCTTCGCATTCGGCATTCTTCTGTTGAAAACGCTGGTCGTGTTCATCGTCAGTATCCCGTTGCCCTTGACGCTCCGGCAACGAGTGCAGGGCGGAGTATACCTCGCGCAAATCGGCGAGTTCTCGTTCCTGCTCCTCAGCGCCGCCGTCGCCGGAAATATTCTGACCGACCACGAATTCCAATATCTCATCGCCGCGTCTACCCTAACGCTGGCCGTCACACCGCTCGTCATGCAGCTCGCTCCGCACGTCGCCTATCACGCCGGCCGCAGCATCGGCGCTCGCGCCGAAACCGCCAATGCGCCGCCGCCCATGGCCGCCCGACCTAAACCCGCCGTCTTGATTGTGGGATACGGAGTGAACGGTCACAACGTCGCCCGCGTTCTGCGCGAAGCCGGAATCTATCATGAAGTCTTGGAATTCAATCCGCAGACCGTGCGGCAAGCCCGACATGAAGGTGAAATCATCCACTACGGCGACGTCAGCCACGCCGATTTTCTGCGGCACTTGCATCTGAAAGACTTCGACAGCGCCGTGATCGCCATTTCCGATCCGGCCGCTACGCGCCGCGCCGTTGCCGTTATGCGCCGGCTGAATCGGGATATTCATCTCATCGTGCGCACAAAGTACGTCGCGGAAGTCGAACAGCTCGAACAAATGGGAGCCAATCTGGTCGTCCCCGAAGAGTTTGAAACGTCACTACGCATCTTCGCCGAACTGCTCGGACACTATCACATTCCGCCGCACATCATCGCGGCCCAAGTTGAAATCGTCCGCAGTCAGAGCTACGGCACCCTGCGCGGGCAGCGCGGAACCGGCGAACGACTGTCGCAACTGCTCATGCAGCGCCTTGTCGAAGCCGTGCCCATTCTGGAAAATAGCAAAGCGCGCGCATCCACGCTGCGCGCGCTCAATTTCTCGCCAGATGGCCGCTGCCAGGTCATTGCGCTGCTGCGCAACGGCGCGCCGACCGAACACGTGCTCGATCAACCCTTGGTCGCCAACGACCTCGTCGTCCTGTATGGCGACCACGCCGCGTTGGACAACGCCGTGAACCTACTCAGCGTTATCGAATAGATTGCCCGCCGAGTGAATTGCGCGGCCCCTTCATCATCGGCCCTGAGTCTTCTTCCGCAAGCGAATCGCGCCCAGTTTCTGCCCGCCATCCTTGAACTTATTCAGATAGCGCCGCGCCCACGCGTATTCCGTGGCCAAAATCGCCAACCCCAGCGGTATCACCACCACCGCCGGTCCCGGCAATGCAATCATCAATATGCCGACTAACAAAACGCTGAAACCCAAGATCGTCCGCACGAGCTTCAGCGCCGCCGCAAAGGCTGCGCCGTGCGGTCCCGGCTCATCGTGTTTGGTTGGCTGTGTCGGTGTCCCGCCCATACTCTTCCGCCATGATTAATCCACCACCCCAAACCGTCGCCCGCGTCGCCACCGTCGCCCGGCGCACCTGCCTGCTGCGCTTGCTTAGCGGTGAAGTCGTTGAAGCCGCGCTGCGCGGCAAGTTGTTCGACGCCGATACCGATGGTATTACCGTCGGTGACTTCGTGCGCGCCGAACTCGAAGCCGGACAATGGGCCGTGGACGAAGTCCTGCCCCGCGCCAATGCCTATTTACGCAAAGGACTGCGCAAGGAAAAGCAGGTGATGTTCGCCAACGCCGACCGCGTGATCATCGTCGCGTCGCTCGCCCGTCCCCAAACCAAAATCGCCGCCATTGATCGCTTCCTGGTCGCCGCGCTATTCGGCGGAGTCCCGCCGCTGCTTGTTCTCACCAAATCCGATCTCGACGACAGCAACGCGCGCGCCAAAGAAATCACCGATCTCTATGACTCCTTCGATATGCCCATCGCCGTGGTCAGCAATGAATCTGGCGACGGCATCGAATCCCTGCGGGCGCAACTGACCACAGGCGTCACGGCTATCATCGGCAATTCCGGAGTCGGTAAAAGCTCGTTGGCCAACGCGCTGGTGCCTAATCTGGAACTGCGCGTGCAGGAGGTCAGTTCCTGGTCCGGCAAAGGCGTGCATACGACCACCGCCGCCCTGCTGATTCCCTTGTCCGATACGGCGTTGGCCATTGACACGCCGGGCATGAAGAGCTTCGTCCCGTACGGCCTGACCAAACACAATATCGCCGCGCTCTTCCCCGACATTGCTGAACTTGCCCACGCCTGCCGCTTCCGCAATTGCGCACACCAGAGCGAACCCGACTGCGCCGTCTTGAACGCGCTCGACGAAGAGACACTCGCCCCGTCGCGCTATCGCAGCTTTCAACGGCTGCTCAGCGAAGTGGAATCCGAATTCTGACCAGGCCGCGCCGCCCGGCGCCGCAGCGTTTTCCGCATGCAAAAGAGACGGCCCGCGCCGTCTCTCTTTCTTGGAATGCGCATGGCCAACGCGCTACGCCCGGCGCAAGAGATAGTCAATCAGATCAATCTTCGTGATAATATCGCGCGACACCCCCTCGCGCACGACCATCACCGCCTCGCGGCCCATCGACGTGAAGATCTGCGACAACGACTCGAGCGCATCGTCTTCCGTCACCGTCGGGAAATTCCGCGTGATGATCGGCTCGATCGAAGAGTTCGACGTCCCCACACCTGACAGCAGTAGCTTCAACAAATCGGCTTCATGAATCAAACCCAACACCTCGTCGCCCTCCATCACGGGCATCTGGGAGATGCCGTTCTCCTTCATGATCAGGATCACGTCCCCGACGCGCTCCGTGCGCCGCACCGAAATCAGATTGAACGGCAGCCGCGCGTGCAATAAGTCGCGCACCGACCCCATCTGCGATGGCTCCTGCAGCATCCCGTTGTCACGCATCCATTCGTCATTGTACATCTTCGATAGATAGCGCGAACCGTTGTCCGGCAGAACTGTCACGATCACCGAACCCGGCGGCACTCGCGACGCCAATTCGGCGGCCGCCCACACTGCCGTGCCCGACGAACCGCCCGCATAAATCCCCTCTTCCCGCGCCAGCCGCCGACCCATCAGGAACGAATCCTTGTCCGACACCTGGATCATCTCATCCACAAGATCAAAATCAATATTGCCGACAATCTGATCCTGTCCGATCCCTTCCACTTTGTAGGCGTACATCTCGCCGAATTCGCCGTGCTTCCAGTAGTTTGTCAGCATTGAACCGAACGTATCCACTCCCACACATTTGACCTGCGGATTCCGCTCCTTCAAATACGTCGCAATCCCCGTGAACGTGCCGCCCGTGCCCAGACCCGCAACAAAGTAGTTGATGCGTCCTTCGGTCTGCTCCCAAATCTCCGGACCCGACAGCTTGTAATGCGCCTCCGTGTTCAAACGGTTGTGGTACTGATTCACGTAATAGCTCCCGGGCGTCTCCTTGTGAATCCGCTTCGCCGTTTCATAATAGCTGAGCGGCGAGTCCGCATCCACGTTCGCCGGGCATACGACCACCTTCGCACCGTAAACCTTCAGGCCGTCCACTTTCTCCTTGCTCATCTTGTCCGAGATCGTGAACAGACAACGATAGCCTTTCACCGCCGCCGCCATACCCATCGCCGCGCCAGTATTTCCGCTCGTGTTTTCTACGATCATCGCGCCCGGCGTTAGCGCACCCGCCTCGGCGGCCTTGTCGAGCATATAACTTGCCATACGATCCTTCACCGACCCTGAAGGATTCAAATGCTCGCACTTGACCCAGATCTCGCCCGGCATCCCGGAGCCGATCTTGTTCAGACGAACCAGCGGCGTATTACCTACCGCATCCGTAATGTTTGCTAACCGATTGTGTGCTTTGGAGGGATTCATGCCTGAGTCGTTTATGGGTGATCTTGAATTCATACTACTTTCGCAAACCGCGTGACAGAACCTTCCCCAAATTCCCAAAACAAATAAGGCTCGATCAGCTCGAGTTCCATCAGCACAAACTGTCCGCCGCGCACGATGCCGTCCACGCGCCCGTACAGCGGCACCGCCTGAAACGGAATCGCCGCCAATGCCGCGCGCGCCTGCGCAATCACATCCGCCCCCACCGTCGTCGCCGCCTGCACCCCGCCGTAGCGCGGCTGCACCCGAAAATCACCCGGCGCCGGAGTCTTCAACACCGCGTGCGAAAATTCATTGCGCACGAATATCAAGGAGTATTCGCCCGGCTCCTGCACTTCGGGAATGAACGGCTGCAGCATCAACCCCTTGTGCTCATTCAATCCGCCGAGCTGCGCCAGAACCTCATCAATCGTCTCCGGCGACACGCGCAGCGTGTTGTACGCGCCCGCCGACACCGTCGGCTTGATCACGCACGGACCGGTCACATGCCGCTGCAGCAGCTCGCGCGTCAGCTTCTCGCGCCCAATCCACACCGTCGGCGGAATCGTCACACCGCGCGCCGCTAAGTCGCGCAAATAGAGCTTGTCGCTGTTCCATCGCAAAATGTCCGGCGCATTCTCAAGCCTAATCCCCGCCGCTTCAACGCGATCAATCCACTTCAGGAATTCAATCACTCGTCCCGAGTAGTCCCACGTACAGCGAATAATGATCGTCTCGCAGGCGCGCCAACTCTCCTGCGGATCATCCCACACCACGATCGCGCACTCCCCGCGCTCGCACAACGCACCGTAGAGAAGCTGTTCGCCTCCCGACAGTTCCGGCAACTCACGCGACGTCGCCAGTCCGATCACCGCGTAACCACCCGCGCCGGATCGTCCGTGATGATGCCCGCCACGCCCAGTTCCACCAACCGTTGAAACTCCGCCGGATCATTCACCGTCCACGCAAACAGCGGAACGTTGTGAATCTTGAAAAAACCCGCGAGCTCCGGCGTTATCCACTCATGCCAATAGGCGATCCCGCGCGCGTCCGTCTGCGCAACGACCTCGCGTGCCTGCTCAAGCGTCAGCTCCTGCGGCACAATCCAAATCGCCGGAACATCCGGCGCCAGCTTGCGAAAACTCGCCACCACGTCCGGCAGAAAACTGGAAAATAGATACGTCTCTTTCGGCATCGCCTTGCGCGCCACGGCCAGCACCGCCGCTTCATGGCCCGCGGTCTTCACTTCGATATTCACAAAACCCTTGCCCGATAGCTCGCGCAGCACTTCATCAAGTGTGCACACATACGCGCGTAGACCGTGCGCCACTTCGCGCATGTCCGCATACGTGAGCTCGCCGAGCTTCTCTCCCGTCGAAAACGCGTCGTCATGAAAGACAACCGGCACGCCGTCCGCGGTGATTTGCACATCAAGCTCCACCCCGTCCGCGCCTTCGCGCAGCGCCAGATGAAACGACTCGATGGTGTTTTCACAGGCGTGCATCGGCGATCCGCGATGCCCTAAGACAATCGGTCGTCCCGCAATGATCTGTCGAAAACGATCAGCCACTGAAATATATTGGAATCATGAATTGTGTAAAAGCAATCGTCGCTACGCTTCAAGCCATGCGCTGCATCGCAAGCTTGATGCGGTCCAGCGGCTGCGTCAAGGCCAGGCGAATGTAGCCGATGCCTTCCCGGCCAAATCCGCGGCCCGGTGTTACAACCACGTCGTGCTCGAGTGCGCGCTGCACAAACGGCAGCTCATCCTCGCCGACACGCGCCCACACGTAAAACGTGGCGGGACTCTGGATCACATCCAACCCCATCTGCGTCAGCGCCTTCTCGGTGTAGGCGCGCCGTTCACCGTAGATCTTGCGAATCTCCACCACCGACGCCGGTGGTTCCGCGCCGTGATAACCCGCCAGCCCGTCTGCCATCGCCCGCTGAATCATCAGCGGCGCTCCCGAATCAATCTGCGCCTTGGCTTTCACCAGGGCGCCGATATAGTCCGCCCGCCCCACGCAAAATCCGATGCGAAATCCGGTCGCGTTAAAGACCTTGGACAGCGAATGCATCTCCACGGCGTTGCTCGTATATTGCAGGAACGACGGCGCCACGTAGTCGCCAAAGGTCATCTCGCTGTATGCGTGATCGTGACACACAACTGTCTCGGGATGCGCGTCGGCAAAATCTCCCAACTGTTGCCAGAACAGTTCCGTCGCAATCGCCCCCGTCGGATTGTTCGGATAGTTGACGAACAACATCCGCGCCCCTTCCGCCAAATGCAAATCCGGCAGAAAACCGTTCGCTTTCGTCAGCGGCATTGTCGTAACTTTCCCGTCGCACAGCGTCGCCACGCCTTGCGCGTAAACGGGATAGGCCGGTGACGGCGCGGCCACCGTGTCGCCCGGATTCACATACGCGCGCCCCAGCGACGAGAGCCCTTCCTTGCCGCCCAGCACCACGCAGATCTGCGTGTCCGGATCAAGCTCCACACCGAAACGCCCCGCAAAATATTTCGCAATCGTCTTGCGCACCTCCGCGTCGCCGCGTGACGACGAGTAGAAATGCGCGTCCGCATCCGCCGCGTGACGTTGCAGACTCTTCGTGAACGATTCCGGCGGCGGCAAATCCGGATCACCAATCCCTAAATTGATCACGTCCCGCCCCGCCGCGGTCTTGGCGGCAATCTTCTGTTCCAATTCGGCGAACAGATATTCCGGCAGTCGTGTTAGTCGTGTTGCTGGAGAAGCCAATGCTCTATCTTTTCCCGTTTTCTGATTTCCGACTTCCGCCTTCATCATTCATCATTCATCTCCCCCGCAAACACCCGCTCAGCAATACTCCGTTGCCGAATCTCCCTGAATCCCGTCCCCACGGTGATATGCAGCGCCCCGCCCGGCTGATGTACCGCAATCGGCTTGTCAAAATCAAAATGACCGACCGCACAGCCCGCGCAGGCCGTCGCCACCGAGCCGCTGCCACACGCCAACGTAATCCCTGCGCCGCGTTCCCACACCACTAAATTGCACGACTCACGGCTCATTACATTCACAAACTCGATGTTCGCACCTTGGGCAAATGCCGGGTTCTTTTCCAAACTCGGACCATACTGAGCCGCAAACGGAATGTCGCGCTGCGGTCCGAAGATCACGCCGTGCGGATTGCCCACATTCACAGACAACACATCGAACATCTGATCGTGCGCCGCGAGCTTCAACAATTCCGGCGCGCCCGTCTGCGCAAAGTTCGGCGTCGGCATCGTCGTTTCGACCACATGATCGCCGATGTACCACGCGCGCTGGATGCCCCCGCCTGTCTGAATCGTCACTTCGCCTGATACGTCAAACCCGCGGTCATGCAGAAACAGTACGAAACAGCGCAACCCGTTGCCCGAAATCTCCGCCGCGCTGCCGTCCGCATTCCATAGCCACATGCGATGGTGAGCTTGGTCACAGTCTGTCCTCAACAGAATCCCATCCGCCCCCACCCCCGTCTGCCGCTGACACAGCGCCCGCACCCGATCCGCCTGAAAGTACCGCTCCGCGCCGGGCACATCGCGCCCGTCCACGAGCAGAAAATCATTCCCTAATCCGTGATATTTCGCAAACTTCATAAATTTCACTTCTGTTCCAATTCGAGTAGAATTCATAATATAACGGCTTTTCCCGTACGAGGCAATTGGTCTTGCGACCAGCGGTCAGGTTGTGTATATTGCCATGTCCGTGCATAACTTACAGTTTGTTGATTCGAAAGGCCTGTCCATGCGCATTGTCGCCGCTCTCCTGCTCGCGTGCTCCTGCTTCGTCGGCTCAGCCCTGGCCCGTCCGCAATATAGCGCCATGTTCGGCCAAAGCTGCTTCCTCTGCCATGCCAACCCCACCGGAAATGGCCTGCGCGAACCTTACGGCAGCCAGTTCTTCGGCCCCCAATATCTGCCCGTCAAGCCGGTCAGCTACGAAACGCTGAACAAGATCAATCCCAAGCTCTCCGAAAACGTCACCATCGGCGCCGATTTTCGCACCATTTGGCTGGCTACGAATACCCAAAGTGACACGCTCGAAGCCGGCTTGTCCGACCAATTCTCGACCAATACCGGCACCACAGCGCAGATGGAAGGAAATCTATACCTGCAAATCCGCCCCACGGAGCAGGTCATGCTCTACCTGTCGCAGGGTGTCGCTGATGCTTCAGGCCGGCAGGAGATCTACGGTATGGCCAACCTGAAGGGCTTCAAGGCCTGGGCCAAGGGCGGCCAATTTCAGGAGAATTTCGGCTTCCGCTTCGCCGACCACACCGCGTTCACCCGCACCGGCCTGTGGAGCGGCTATACCGGAGCGGCCTTCAGCACCCCCAATCCGCCGCACTATGGCGTCGGTCTTGAGGTCGGCACTCGCATTGTCGGGTTCGATGTGAGCGGTTCCTATACCGCCGCACAATCGAATATCCCGATGGATCGTGACCAGCAGAAGCGCTGGATGCTGCGTGCCTACGGCCAGCGGCGGCTCCCGTTTGCCGAGAAATGGATCATCTCAGGTGGCGGCAGCTGGTTTCACGCCCCCGGGAAGGCCCCGGATCCTGAACTCGGCTTCCCCGGTCAGGCCATCCGCACGACGGCCTGGGGCGGCTTCGGTGGGATCTCGTTCGAGGGAATTCACAATCGCATGGGTACCGGCAACGGAGCCTCCAACTTCGGCTGGCTGGCCACCTCGCTGCTCTTCGAATACGACCGAAAGGACTGGACCACCTCGTTGGTTTGGACCTTTAGGGATCAAGTCTCCCCGTTCGGCATCACCAGCGCCTATGCCACCGCGCAGCTCGAAGTCATGGCCTATCAGGGCGTGTGGCTGCAATGCGCCTACGACTGGCTGGACAACGCCGAAACGTCCGGCATCGCGGGCCAAGCCGAGCGCACCACTATCGGGGCCGCGACCTACGTCCTCCCGTGGGTCGAAGTCGCCCTCAAGCACAGCTCTACTCGTCCGAAGCGGACCCGGTCACCGGCGCGCCTCAGTCCCGCAACAAAAAGCAGATTGAAGCCCAGCTTCACGTCTTCTTCTAATTGTTAATTCAGAACTTCTGACATTGCGTGGCCGCCTGTCCGGGCGGCCATTGCTTTTCTTCTCAGGTCTGAAAACTTGACAATCATGGTCATATATGTGACCTTGTGGCATGGCTATTTTGCCCGGGAGAGTGGTAACATGAAGCGCAACCAAGGGAGGCAACGATGAAACATGTATTGGCAATCTGTTTTTGCTTGTGGTGGACCGTTCAAGCCGGGGCCACGGTGCATATAGTGAATGTCAGCGGACTGGCGTTCTCACCGTCAACCCTCACGATCAATCAGGGCGACACCGTGCGTTGGGTCAAGACCACCGGACTGCATAATGTGCGGGAGTCCGGCGGAACACCAGACACGGTATTCTACAGTGGCGCGCCCACCAACAGCGCGTTCACCTACAATTTTGCATTTAACGCGCCGCTGTCGGGAGTCTTCAGCTACCGTTGCGACGTGCATTTCAGCCTTGGCATGACGGGCACGATCACTGTCAACGCACCGCCGCCGTGCTTGGCGCCCAGCGAATTGATGATCGCTTCCGAAGGCGCGGGTGTGCGGCTTTGGTGGCTCGCCCCGCAGGTCGGCCATTACGACGCATATTCCACCACAGACCCGCTGCTCGCCACCGATCCGCCCGGTGCCGGATGGACGCTCGAAGCCGGCTCGGATGTCGCTGTCATTGGTCAAGCCACGCTGCTGCTCAATCCCGTTGGTGATCAAAAATTCATCGTCGTCATCCAAGACTGCACACCGTAGTTCTAATTCGCATCGCTACGAAAGAAGGCCACCCGCAAAGGTGGCCTTTTTCAATACCAATCTAATTCCTAAACTCATGCGCGGCCATCCACCGCTAACTACGCATCGTCCCGCAGTCGTTTCAACAGCGCGATGCTCGACGGCGTATCTTCATCCGGCAACTCGGTCGTTCCCGGCAGTCCGTCAAACCGCGGGTCCGTCGCCAATAGCTTAAATCCCGCTTGTCCGATAAATCCCGCGCCGATCGCCGCATGCCGGTCGCGATGCTGCCCCAACTCAAATTTCGAATCGTTCAAATGAAACGCGCGCAGATACCGCAGGCCGATCTCCTGATCAAACTCGCGCCACGTCTTGTCATAGGCCTCTTGCGTGCGCAGATCGTAGCCCGCCGCGAAGATATGACACGTGTCCACGCACACACCCATGCGGTCGTCTTGTCCGCAGGCGCGAATCAATTGGCCCAGATGCGAGAATTTCGCCCCTAAGTCGCCGCCCTGCCCCGCTGTTGTTTCGAGCAGAATCCCCACACCCAGGTCGTCCGTGCGCAGAAGCACCTCATTCAGGGATTTCGCGCAGTTCTCCAATCCAATCGCTTCACCCGCGCCTTTGTGCGACCCCGGGTGCGTGTTCACCCACGGAATCCCCAGCAGGGCCGCCCGCTCCAGCTCATCCACAAACCCGTCCACGGATTTCTTCCGCAGCGTTTCATCCGGCGACGAGAGATTGATCAAATAGCTGTCGTGCACAAACACGGGCGGCTCGCCCGCGTTTTCCCAGGCCTCGAACCACTTGTAAATGTCCTCCGGCTCAATGGCCTTGCCCTGCCACTGCAATTGGCTCTTGGTGAAGACCTGAATCGCTTCGCAGTCAAATTCTATCCCCCACTCAAACGCTTTGTACAATCCACCCGCAGTCGAAGTATGCGCCCCGAATAGCACTTTGCACTCTCCCGTTGATTATTGGATTACAAATTACTCATCCAATGCCGCACATGCAAGTCAATAGACCCGCCCATGCAACTGGACCCCCGCAAGCGTCCGCCGCAGATTCCCGCCGCCGGTCCGCATGTTACGCCCCAAGACCGGACCGTGATTTGCATAACCCTATTTCATGCGCAGTATCATAATCTCGACGCTGGTCTTTTTTCCCGCCAGCTTCTACTTGCACCGCTACCTGGACGAGTGGGGACTGGATAAGGGCCGCACGCGGACCCTGCTCGTCCTGCTGCTCGCTTCGGTCATCGGCTACGCCGCTGCCTTTGTCGTGGATATCGTCCTCGGCTGACCTTGATCCGTACCCAAATAGAAGCGGGGCGAGTCTTGCGACTCGCCCCGCTTGCTTCTCCAAGGCAGTATCCATCGCCGCGTGCGTCACGCGCCTGCGGCAAAGGGTCCAGCATCTACGCTGGTTACTTCATCAACACCATCTTCGACTGCGCCGTGAAGCCATTGGCTTCCATCTTGTACAGATAGAGACCGCTGGACAGGCCGGCTGCGTCAAAGCTCACCACATGGCGGCCGGCATCCATCGAGCCGTTCACCAGTTCGGCCACCTTCTGGCCCATGATGTTGAACACACTGATCGTCACGTGACCCGCTTCCACCATGTCGAACGCGATGTTCGTCGTCGGGTTGAACGGGTTCGGATAGTTCTGATGCAGCGCATATTCCGTCACAACCGCGGCGCCCGCCGGGGTGGACTCAACCGTCGCCAGTTCCTGACGACCGCCGTTGTTGTCAACCGCCACGAGGCTGTAGCTGTACGTATGGCCATTCTCAACGTTCGCATCCACAAAGCTGTAGACCGCGCCCGTCGCTTCGTTCTCGGCCGGAACATTCGCGATCACCGAACCGTCACGGCTCAGCTCGAAGCTGGCCAGATTGCTCTCCGACAGCGTGTTCCAGTTCAACACCACTTCGCTGTTGTTCGCAACGGCGTCAAAACCACCGAAGTTCACCGACAGAATGATGTCATATTCAAACTTCAAGCAAGCGCCCAGAACCGAACCCTGATCAAGGTTCGCGGCGTCCGAAACGCAGAGCAGCCAGTTGCCGACCGCGTTCGAACCGTCGTAAACCGACAGCGGCTGTTCCGGAATAAACGAACCCGTGTACGGCGGAACGCCCAACGCGATCGTCGTAGCGGCTTCATCGTCAAACGTCGTGCAGGTGTAGTTATCACCACCACTGCCGCGGCGGTTGGACAGCGTGTCCACCACACCCAACGGCGAGATCAACGCGACCACCAGGTCACCGTCAAACGTGTGCACGAGGTCGAGGCACACATTCAAGTCGGTGATACGGTATTCGATCGGCACATTGATCGTCAAGCACACCGTGCCGTTGTCCAGAATCGGGTACGTCGTGAGATCAGCAGCGATCGTCGCGTGAGCATATTGCTGCAGCGAGCATTCGCAAACACACGGAACAGAGGACGGGCAAGCATCCGGGCAAACGCCATTCAGCGTCCACGTGCCACCCAGCGTCGCGCACTGCGATGCATAGATACCATCAACGCAAGCCTTCGGATCGCAAATCGTGCTGCCGGGAACCGTATAGCAGCAGCTTCCCACCGGGCACGGATTGGCCGCACAGGTCATCGTGGCGTTGAATTCGCCGCCCAGGACCGCACAGTCAGCCGCCAGCACATCCGCACAGGCCGGACGACCGTCAATATCAACGTAGCAGCAACGGCCTTCCGGATTACAGTCAATCGCGTTCGAGCAGGCCGCACCATCCAAAATCGCCAACTGGAACGCGCCAGTGTTGCCACTCCAACCGTCAACCAGAATGTAGTATGTCGTGCCGACAGCGCTGCACCACGTCACGCTCGAACGCGCGCCGCAGGCGTCGTCGCTCGAACCGATACAGGTGAACACACCACAGTCGCCGCAGTAGACGGCCAACTGCGTATCAAAGCCGCCCGTCGGCTGGCAGGTTTCTGCCGTCAACGTGTTGCCATTACCGACCACCGTGTACCAAACGTCGCCGGCCGTATTGCTCGAGCCGGTTCCGCACCACAGGTTCGGATCATCGTCAATAGCGCCAACCGTCGTTCCAAGGTAAGTGCCGCCAATTGGCGCGGCCACCGCCGTCGCGCAATCCTCGCCACCCTGCAGGCTCACCGGGCACGGATTCGCTTCGCAAGTCAGACCCGTCGTCCACGTGCCGCCCAACGCCGCACATTCAAGATCAATGTTCGTCTCGCAGCCAGCCGCATAGCAGCAACGGCCCAACGGACACGGCGTCGTGCCGCAATCCAGACCAGCCGCCCACACGCCGCCCAGCGCCGTGCACTCAAGCTGAATCGTCGTCGCGCAAGCCGCGCGGCCACCGTCGAGGTAGCAGCAACGACCCGTCGGGCAGGGATTCGCCGCGCAGTTCGTGCCCGCGCCGCCCCACTGACCACCAAAAACCAGACAGTCAGCCGACGTCAGATCCTCACACGTCGCCACGCCTTCACGAAGGTAGCAGCAGCGACCCGTCGGAGCCGAGGCGGGCGGATAGAAGACGATCGAACGGCCCGGAACGATGCCGGCCGTATTGCAGCTGTACTGCACGCCGTTCGTCGCCGCAAGGTCCTCAATACCAATCGTCGCGCCGACCGAACTGTGCGTGTGCTGCACAGGATCGTCGCTGAACGAAACCTTCATCTTGCCGTTGTCAAACAGAATGCACTGGAACGTCGAGATGCCGGTACCCGAAAACGGATCAATCCGCTTCCACTCGACCACGAAGTAGGTGCCAAAGCTCTTGTAGCGGATCGCACCCGCGCCCGGGGTGCCCGTGCAACCCAGGGTGCCGGCCGCGCCCGGATGAAGGTCATCATAGTACGGATAGAAGGCATTGCGCGACGCCGCGTTGATACAGCTGTTCGTGGCACCGCCACGCGTGCCCGAGAAATGTATAATACCGTTCGTGCCAATATCAACCGTCGTGTAGTTCGTGCCATAGTACGGGAACGAGAAGCCCAGCGGAGCCGCCAGCTCGTAACCGTCGTCCAGCGAACCGTTCTCAAGCGTGAAAATCGTCGCGCCCGGATCGTCGCACAGCTCAATCCACTGGTACACCACCGTGTCCGGCGACTGATTGTCTACGTAACGATAGCCAAATGTGTCCGGACCGCCCTGCGCATCCAAGCCGTCCCAAGAGTCACGCGCTTCAAGCTCAGCATAATAGGCCGTCAAAATCTCGACCATCTCCGCCGTCATTGGCAGACCTTGTTCTTTATACGCCAACGCCTTCTCAAGCGTCACGGACTGCGCTAGGTCGCGCGCGGCCTCTTCCTTACCGTAGCTGGCAAATGCCGCCGTCGCGACACACACCAGCAAAATACAGACTGTCCACAGCTTCTTCATGGAGTCATCCTCTGCAAGTTTATTAGTTACCCGGTCCTTTTACGTTCGTAGTGAACATACCTAATATATTTGTTAGGGTCGCTGAAAGCAAACCTTAGCTGGCCTTTTCTACAACTACTCATCTAAGAAAACAGTGGGTTAGCAAGATTATTAGTCTTTAATGTATAACCTCTTAGGACACACTATCCCCGTTCTCACACCTCCCGAACTCTTTAATCGGAGGCATTGCCGCCCAATAGTCCCCGCTTTCCGACATTTTGCCCATCCTGGCCCTCAAATTGCTCTTAAGTCCACGTCTCTCCTTGACTTTCAAACCCCAAATCGTTAGTTTTGAATGCCTGAACCGCGTGCGTTCCGGTCGCGAGTCTTTTCGCTAAGTACTTCTTTCCAAAATTTTTACGAATGAGCACTCGCGCCGCCATCGCTCAGACAAACGCATATCACATGTCACAGACCTCCCCGCTGACCACTACCAAGCTGCTGTTTGCCGCATTTTTCGCCCTGGTTCCACTACTGGCCTCGGCCCAAAATGTCGCTATGCCGCACTTCCTGAGCGCAAATTCGCCCGGAGCGACCACGCTCATCGGGATTCACGGCTATCTCGGCCAGCCGATCCTCGGCCGGACCTTCGCCACTGAATCAAATAGCGCCGTCGTCACGGGCTATCTGCGCACCATCACGCAGGCCCGCGCCCTCCCGTCCTTCGGCGGCGAAGCGCCCACGCCGGTGATTTTCAATTTCGCCCTCGGTCAGAACTATCCGAATCCGTTCAACCCGAGCACGCTGATTCCCTTCACACTCGACCGCTCGGCACCGGCCAAACTTGAGATTTTCAATCTCCTCGGTCAAGCCGTCCGCTCGTTCGATCTCTCAACTCTGTCCGCCGGACAATACGAAATCGCCTGGGACGGCCGCTCCGATTTCGGCCAGCTTGTCCCCAGCGGCGAATACTTCGTGCGCCTCGAGCACGCCGCGCGCATGCAGGTGCGCAAACTCACTCTGATTAAGTAATCATTCCTTCCAATGGGATTTTCCATGAGATTCGCTTCGATTTTGTTTGCCCTCGTGCTCGTCGTCTCCGGCGCGCAAGCCGTCGTTCCCACGACCATGACCTATCAAGGAATCTTCACGGACCTCGAAGGCAATGTCATGCCCGACGGAGTCTACGAAGAAGTCGGCTTCCACATTATGCACTCCGCCGTCGGCGGTCCGCCTGTCTGGTCCGAATGGCAGGACATTACCATCAGCAACGGCGTATTTGAGGTTATCCTCGGCACGTGGAACCCGCTCGCCCCCGCCGATTTCCTCGATCCGCAGGGCGACGGGCTGTGGCTTTCGATTTCCTACAACGACACGTGGATGAATCCGCGCCAGCCCATCAGCTCCGTGCCCTTCGCCTTCATCGCCTGCGTGGCCGACACCGCGCGTAACCTTGGCGTGCATACGGAGGCATCGGTCTCGCAATTCCAAAACACGACTGACGCCCGGCTCGATGTGCTCGAAGCGGCGGAAAGCGGCATGTTCTCCGAAAACGCCGCCGGCGGCGTCGTGGGTGAAACCCTTGTCGCCTTCAACAGTGGCTCGTTTGGCGTCGGCGGACCCGCCTCGATCATGTTCTTCGCACAGGTGATCAATGACGGCCTCGAACACGCAGCGTGGAAGGCGCGTCTGCGCTTGCAGCATGTCGGTTCCGGCGTGATTGTATCGCAAACTGATTATGAGTTCCGCGCCGACGGAAATTCTGATATTCACCTGCAGAAAACCTTCCCCAACGGCGTTGGCGTCGGCACCTACCGGCTCATCGTTGAGGTCACCGCCATTGACGGCCAAGTAGACGTTGACGACATCGAATTCGGCGCCATGTGGATATCCTCTGGCGTTGTCGTAACAGGACAATAATTGACTCCTATCTCCGCTGAAAAACCCCGCGCAACTCGCGGGGTTTTATTCTCCAAGCCAAATTTATGAGTTCCCTATCCCATTCCCATAGCTTCGGACAGGACGTCCCCCGCGCCGGCGAAAAGCGCACCCTGATCGTCGTGCTTCTGACCTTGACCATGATGGTCGTCGAGATCACCGCCGGTATTCTCTTCGGCTCGATGGCCCTGCTCGCCGACGGATTGCACATGGCGTCGCATGCCCTGGCCCTGACGCTAAGCTACATCGCCTATATTCTCGCCCGCAAGTATGCTCACGACGGACGCTTCAGCTTCGGGACGGGCAAGATCAACACGCTGGCCGCCTTCGCCAGCGCATTGATGCTGGCCTTCTTCGCTACGGTCATGGCCTACGAGAGCGTCGTGCGTCTGCTGCATCCCGTCCCCATCGTCTTCAATCAGGCGATTGCCGTCGCCGTGATTGGTCTGATCGTCAACGGCGTCAGCGCGCTCATCTTGGGTAACGATCATGATCACGACCATGCACATGATCATCACCACGATCACGGTCATGAGCATCACGACCACGAGCATCACCGCGAAGATCACAATCTGCGCGCCGCTTATCTGCATGTGCTGGCCGATGCATTGACCTCGGTCACCGCGATTTCGGCTCTGCTGGCCGCAAAATATTTCGGCTGGATCTGGATGGATCCCGTGATGGGCATCGTCGGTGCGATTCTCGTCAGCAGTTGGGCCATCGGCCTGCTGCGCGACTCTGGAAAAGTCCTGCTCGACCGGCAAGCGGATGCCCAAGTCGTGCAAGCCATTCGCGACGCGATCGAGAAACACTCCGACGCGCATGTCGCCGACATTCATGTCTGGTCCATTGGCTCCGGTCTGTTTGCCTGCGAATTGTGGGTAGCCACCAACTCGGATCAGCCGCCGGACTATTACAAAGCGCTGCTCCCAAAATCCCTCGGCATCGTTCATGTCACCGTCGAGATTCACGAACGAAAATAACCGAGTCCCTCTGCACCGCTGCACAGGCCATGATCGGAGAATGCTACGCTAACGAAATACCCCGCAAAATATTGCGGGGTATTCTTTTGCGCCGAACTGGGCCTTTTCACCAATCCGTGGCCCCGTTGTTGCATTGTTGATTTGCACTAAGCTGGTTCAACACAACAAACCCGAGCACAACATGCTGGCCACACTGCTTGTCGTGGATGACGACCGGGATATCCGGGAAATCATCAAACAGGTCGCGGAAATCAAGGATTACGAAGTCATTGAAGCCGAAGACGCTACCGTCGGCCTCGAGAAGCTGCGCACCATGGCGCCCGATCTGTCCATTATTGATGTGGGATTGCCGGGCGGGATTGACGGCGTTGAGCTCTGTCAACAGATTCACGAAGTCGCCCCGCAACATCCGGTTCTGATCATTAGCGGTCAGGCCACGCCAGAAAAGGCCGTCGAAGCGTTGAAGCACGGCGCCTTTGACTATCTGGGCAAGCCACTCAATTTGGAAAAGCTGATGCTGCTGGTGGATCGCGCGCTGCAAAATGTCGCCAAAGAGCGCGAAATTGAACGCGTGTCCGACGAACGCAAGGCCGTCTACGGCTTCGAACGGCTCGTCGGCGAGTGCAAGCAGATGCAGCAGGTGATGGACACAGGCCGCAAAGTCGCCGCCGTGCAATTTGCAACGGTGCTGCTCACGGGCGAGTCGGGAACGGGAAAAGAGCTGGTCGCGCATGCGATTCATCTGGCCTCGCCGAACGCCGATAAGCCGTTTGTCGAAGTCAATTGCGCCGCGATGCCGGAGACACTGCTGGAAGCGGAGCTGTTCGGCTATGAGAAGGGCGCCTTCACCGACGCCAAGCAGCGCAAGCGCGGTCTGTTCGAAGTCGCGACGGGCGGGACGTTTTTCCTCGACGAAATCGGCGAGATGCCACTCAACTTGCAGGTGAAACTGCTGAAGGTGATTGAAGAGCGCACCTTCCGGCGGGTTGGCGGCACGCAGCCGTTGCAGATGAAATTTCGACTAATTGCCGCGACGAATGCCAACTTGCAGGAGCAGATTGACAGCGGGCGCTTCCGCCGTGATCTCTATTATCGTCTGGCGGTGTTCTCGATTCACCTGCCGCCGCTGCGCGAACGTGGGCGGGACACGGTGACGATTGCCGCGCATTTTGTCGAGCGGTTCAATCGCGAATTCGGCAAAAACATCAAGGGGCTTACGCCCGATGCGGAACGTGTGCTGACGGCTTACAACTGGCCGGGCAACATTCGCGAGCTGCGCAATGCGATTGAGCGCGCGGTGTTAATCGGCGCGGGGCCGCTGATTCACGCGGCGGATTTGGCGATTCTGCCGATGCAGGAGACGCCCACGCCGAGTTTGGCTTCGATGCCTGAGCGCGATGTGGACAGCATGCTGAATGATCCGGACGGCTTCTCGATTGACGTGCCCACGAGTGGCGTGAATATGGAAGAGGTTGAGAAGCAGTTGATCCGCATTGCCATGCGTCACTGTCATAACAACGCCAGCGCCGCCGCCAGATTCCTAAGGATGACGCGCGAAACGCTGCGCTACAGATTGAAAAAATATGGTATTCGTGAGGAAATTGAATCGTAAATTGAAAACGGCGACCTTTCGGTCGCCGTTTCTTCGTGCGAGGTTACGTCGCCAGTATGCGCTGAGTCAGGGAGTTACTGCCGTCACATGATAGAAACTTGTGCCGACGTTCTCGCACCCAGTCGGCAAGACGGTTTCTGTCGTTGTGGCAACCTGCTCCCATGGTCCCGTAAGACTCGTGCTGTGAAAGATCTCATACCCTATCGCGACTGCGATCGGATCCCAACGCAAATACGACTGGCAATCTTCTTGGAATACATAGACCAAGACCGGTGCCGCAACTGTTTGCCGTATCTTTGCGGTCTGACCGCCGACAACATACACGCTATTGTCCGTTCCAAGTGCTATTGCGTTGGCGTAGCTTCCCGGAGTCGTCACCGTCCAAGCGGAAACTCCATTCGCAGCGACTTTGCAAACCGCCATCGCTTGCAGCGTTCCTGCCGCAAGATAGGCATTGTCTGAGTTGTCCATCAGCAGGTGCGCATGCAGCAGCAGTGCAAGCGGACCGTCCGCATCCAGGTTAGACCACAGCGCTGTGCCGCTGGAGTCCGTCTTGATAAATGCAGCCCCGAATCCAGACATCGGGTATCCCGACATCACGGGCTGGTCATCCGTCCCAACCTCTACGCGGTTGCCCTTGAACGCAATGACATGTGACCAGATCTGAACCCCCGCACTATTCAGTTTTTTGAGTACCGTGGCACCGTTAAAAGACATTCTCGCCATGGACGACATACGTGTTCCCATGCGAATCACCAGCTGCATCACCGACGGTCTGGCTATTTTGCCCGGGTAGACTCCATAACGGACTCCCGTCTCGGCTGATCTTCGCAAAACCATCAACGCTTCCAAAGATTGCCCGCCCAACAATTAATATGCCGTTGTCCGGAGTAAACTTGAAATTGACTGGTGCGCCAATCCCCGCTTGATCAAAGTAGTTCCACACTGAGTCGCCATCCGCCGTGAACTTCTTCACCTTTGTTACGAAGCCTGAGGGTCCGGAGCCCATGCCGAGGACATAGATCGCACCTTGCTCATCAACCAGGCACTTTCGGGTGTACGAACCATCGAATGCGCTCTCATAGACTCGGCGCCACAGCAAGGCACCTGCCGGCGAGAACTTCATCAGAATGCTTGCCGCATTTACTGGATTGGAGATGCCTGACATGACCGTCCCTGAGACAATTGCATTGCCTTGACTGTCCGTGGTTACCCAAGTCGCTTTCTCCCATTTAGTATTGTCTGTCTGGTCGAAGCTTGCCGTCCACAACTGACTTCCGGTTGAATCACGTTTCACCAGCGTGATATCCGTGCCGGGACCTTGTTCATTGTCAACGGTGAATACGTTTTGCTCTGCATCCACCGCAACCGAAACGCCGCGCGTCGGCTGCGTCCACTCTATCACGACCTGTGCTTGCGCAACGATTGGCAGCACAAGAAGCCCAAAAATAATGCGACTTGTCATCCTAAGTCCTAAGTCTAAAGGCATGTGAGCTCTAACCCTTCTTTTCTTACAGTCCATTTAAGCTAATGTCTTTACTCCAAGTTCTTTACTTTTTCTCCCAACGGCAGTACCATATGACAGATTATTCAGTGAACGTGCCGTTTCACCACCACCGCACCTATTATTAGTTCAAATGGACTGGCTGGGCGATAACGCTACAGCACACGATCCGGAGAAGCGACTCGCCATGCCTCTTGAATTTTTGTACAAATGGGCAAGTATTTGTTATTTATGTGCTGACCAGGCTTGACAAATCGTAAGTTCTGTTGTATATTATGCACAGCTAACAAGCCAAAACCCTCCCGGAGGTACCCGGCGGAAGAGGCCAACCACACGGCCCAAACGGAGCGCAGCGGTAAGTCAGCACGAACCTATCGTCCCGAGAACATAACTTAAGTACCCGCGGGGAAAAGCAGATCTACTACGGACGGACGACCCCCAGACTGCCAGCGGGCAGATTCTGATTTTCTGTTTTCTTATCTTGGGGCATGGACAATGCCCTGAATCTACAAGACCTCAAATCCCGTGCGTGGGAGATGCTGCCCGCCATGGCGTGGGAGTATCTGGATAGCGCCGCCGGAGATGAATGGTCGAAACGCTGGAATGAATCCGCGTTCGATGAGATCAAGCTCTGGCCGCGCGTGCTGCGCGATGTGTCGAAGCTGGATATTCAAACACACCTGTTCGGTGAAACGCTGGCCCATCCCGTGCTGTTAGCGCCGGTGGCCTACCATAAGCTGTTTCATCCGGTGGGCGAGCGCGAAACGGCGCGCGGCGCCATGGTCGCCAATGCGATCTACTGCGTCAGCACGATGACCAACACCTCCATCGAAGCCATCGCGCGCGACTGCCCCGACACAAAACTATGGTATCAGCTCTACGTGCAGCGCGACCGGGGCTATACGCGCAGTCTGATTGAACGCGTGCAAGCCGCCGGCGTGCGGGCCCTGGTAGTCACCGTGGATACACCCGTGTTGGGCAACCGCGTCCGCGAAACGCGCGCAGGGTTTCACCTGCCGGAAGGACTGACGCGGGCCATGCTCGAAGGGCTGCCGCCGGAGCTGCAAATCAGCGGGCATGCCATGGATCAAACGGACATCTACTACCCGCTGTGCGACCCTAAGCTCGCGTGGCAAGACATCGAGTGGATCTGCACAACGGCCCAGGCCCCGGTGGTGCTGAAAGGCATCCTCCACCCTGCCGATGCGGAACGGGCCATTCAGTCCGGCGCGGCCGGAATCATCGTCAGCAATCACGGTGGCCGAAATCTCGACACCGTGCCGCCCACGCTCGAGGTGCTGCCCGCGATTGTCAAACAAATTGACCGGAGAATGCCTGTGCTGCTCGACGGCGGCATCCGGCGGGGGACGGACATCCTCAAGGCGCTGGCGCTGGGCGCGCAGGCGGTGCTGATCGGGCGACCGTATGTCTGGGGGTTGGCCGTGGGCGGCAGCATGGGGGTCATGCGGTCGGTGGACCTGCTGCTGAAGGAGTTCCGGATCGCCATGGCGCTGTCGGGGTGTGCGACCCTGGGGGAAATCAGCCGCGAGGTGCTCTACCCCGGCTCAGCAGGTCAATACTGAACTAATCTGAGGTTGAGAGGCGTGGGTTGGCCTCTTCACTGAATTTATGCGACCCGCCTCATTTTTTGTGCAAGGGATGTGTTTTACATATCCCTTTATTTTTTTGTTGGATAGCGCGATTTGCGTATTAGATAAATTTTATTATTTTAGTATTTATCTAACTAACATAGGGACAATATGGGAACCAAGCACAAGGGCAATGCGTCTGAAGTACGTGCGCTGGACGCTTACATCAAGCTGATGCGTGCGGCCGACTCGGTGACCAGCCGGGTGAGCCGGAAGCTCGCGCCGCACAATCTGACTGTCAGCCAGTTCGGGGTGCTGGAAGCGCTGCTGCATCTGGGCGAACTGCATCAAAATGAACTGGGACAGAAGCTCCTGAAGAGCAGCGGGAACATCACGCTGGTGGTGGACAATTTGGAGAAGCGCGGCCTGATCGAACGCGAGCGCTCGACCGAAGACCGGCGCTTTATGTGGGTGCGGCTGACCGCGCAGGGGGACGAGTTCATTCGCAAGGTGTTCCCGGAGATTGTCGCCGCGATTGGCGACTCGATGGTGGTGCTGTCGCCGTTCGAGATGGAGAAGATGGCGGAGTATCTGAAGCAGGTTGGCCAGCGTGCCGCTGGACCGATTGCCGCTGGCGCGCCGGCTTGAAAGCGGGCACATTGCCGCTGGCGCGTACTGCTCACGGCCCAGGCAATTCCCGCGAATCGTTCGGATAGCAAATAAGTTTGCATAGACGATAGATGGATTGTTGAAAGACAACTTTACAAGGGAGCAACCCTCACATGAAGAGCATTCGTTTGATTCTGTTGGCGCTGGTGGTTTCGGCGTCGTCGGTGCTGGCGCAAGATTGGTCGCTGGATAATTCGCATTCGTCGGTGAACTTCGCGGTGTCGCACTTGGTGGTGTCGAAGACGCGCGGTGAGTTCAAGGACTACACGGGTACCGCGAGTTTCAATCCGGCGGACCTGTCCTCGGTTAAGGCGAATTTCACCGTGCAGGTGGGTTCGGTGGATACGCGCGATGAGAAGCGCGACGGCCACCTGAAGAGTGCGGACTTTTTCGATGTCGAGAAGTTTCCGACCATGACGTTTGTGTCGAAGAGCGCGAAGCAGACGGCACCGGGCAAGGGCACGTTGACGGGTGATCTGACGATTCGCGGCGTCACGAAGGAAGTGACGTTCATGTTGGACGGTTTTAACAGCGAAATCGCAACGCCGTGGGGCTCGAAGGTCGTGGGCGGCAAGGCAACGACGACGATCAACCGTCAGGACTTCGGCGTGAGCTGGAACAAGACGCTCGATGCGGGCGGCGTGGTGGTGGGTGACGAAGTGGAAATCACGCTCGAACTCGAGTTCAATCGCCCGGCGTAACCCACTTGATAAGTGGGCAACGTTGCCGCTAGGGCCCGCTTGAACGCGGGGCACATTGCCGCTGGCGCGCCCGCTTGAAAGCGGGGCACATTGCCGCTGGCGCGTGGCGCAAGAAATAGGTGAGTGGTAAAAGAAGCCCCGGACCATTTTGGTTCGGGGCTTTTTGTTTTGAACTGTGAGACCGGGTGTTGTCGCGGCAGTTGAGGCTCTGGTTCGGTTTACTCTCCTATGCGCCCGGAGTTTGGGGCACCCGCAGCGGGTGCCGCCGCGGGACAATTGTGTCTAACGTTTCGTAGTCTTAAACAACAGGTATGTCTCAATACAAGAACCAACTGTCATTTGAGTAAGTGGATCTTGTCAATACTTGTTTGCGCATTTAAGTTGGTTCGCATGAAGTAAACTCCTGATGCATATTTTGTCAGTGAAACACTTTTGGATAACAAACCGGAAGGGAACACATCTTCTACAATTGTTTCCAGCATTTGACCGTTTATATTGTAGAGAGCAATAGTGACGACTGATTGCTTGTCCAACGCGATTTGAATAGTCACATTATTATTAGTCGGATTAGGCGAAATGGAAATTAAACGTGTTTTAGTGCTGGCACTCTTTGTTGTAGGGCTCTAATGAAGAAGGAGCATATGAAGCTCATTAAAGGAAACATATGCCGACCCAAGTGAAGTCGATGCCCACAATACTTGCCTGAATGTATCAATCTCTATATCCATCAAGCCAAAGCCTTGTTCATTTATAGCTGGACCGAGGATCGTAATCAGACCACGAAAAGCCTCCGTCAAAACTCATAACTAAATTGGTTGAAAGATATACCCGCCCGATAAAAATCGGCACCAATGTCGGTACGACAACCATTTCCTGCACGGAGGAAGAGCGCGGAATACTACCAAGAATTTCCATTCATTGTTTTCAGCATTACGGACGCAATTCTGCAAAGCCGATATATAGACTGTATTAGCATGTGTCCAGATATGAGAATAGTTTGTTGCCGGAGGACCATTATAATTCAAAGACTCGATTTCACCTAAAGATGGATGGATCCGAAGGACATTTGTTGTCGAGTCACCTGAACTTCTGATAAGTACTAGAATGCCCATTGAATCCGCAGTAATATCTTGAATAAGAAATGGAATCGGAGGCACGAACGTGGACCAATTATCATTTATGGAGTTTCGATATCTAATCACTGATTGAGTGAATCCGACAAGATAATGCGCGTCACTAAATTCAAAGACGTGAAATCGTGCTCCTTCACAATTGACTATTGGTATATCGATCCCAGTCCATTCTTGTCCATCATCTGAGCTGGAAGAAAACCAGCAAGTTTCAGGCGTAAATAGGTTGAATCTGCTGCTGCAATAGGAAATCAGTCGATTTCCTTCCCAAGGCAGCGGAGGATTGATGTGTGTGTAGACATTTGCCGGTAAATCGACCTGACATTCTGCCCATTCTTCTTGCAATCTCCATTCGATTTGCTTGTTCGCTCAAGAACATGCGAGGGTATACAAATGACAACTCACCGCGAGCTCCGAACTGCCTGGAAGTAATTTCGTAAGGCATCCAAGTGTCTGTACCATTATCAAGTCTGAATATGCCGGAGTTTCGTGTATAAGTATATAATGTGTCATTGCGGGATACAATATTGTTTATGTGTATCCGCTCAAATGGAAATCCTTCATTAAAGCTTGTCCATGATTCACCGCCATCTTGTGACAAGAAAAAGACCGTGATGATGGATTCCATTGGCGATTATCTGATCAGTTGTGCCGGCTTAAGCACTAATTGTTTAGCGCCAAACAATGAGGGTAACCCATTTGAAACAGCTTCCCATGACTCACCGTTATCTTGGCTGAGAGAATACCGGTTCAAGGCTCTTCACTGCCATCAGCCAATGATACCGCAAGAAGTAAAAAGTACTATTGAGAAGAGGCAAGACATCGGAAGTTGTAAAATAATTTACAAATAGAATAGATCGGCAAGATTAAGAGCATTCATCCATGTCTCGCCTTGATCATGGCTTATTAATAATTCCCCATTAGGAATGTTCTCATCTGCAAAGCGTGATTGAGTAACGATATACATCGTACTATCTGAATATGGATCTTCAATGATTTTTGTTCGTGTTCTTTCAAATCCGTCCAGCTCAAAACTCTCCCAGTTAGCACCACTATCACGTGATTTTTCGTAAATATCTATCTGATAAATGGTACAGCAAAGGTTGAATCATGAAGATATCAGCATTCGACTCGTGTTATGATTGGTAATCCATTCACTTGGCACGGCATTCCATGTTTGGCCACAATCAAGGGTACCATGACCCACTGGCCGCCAGTTCCAACTGTAACCGAAGCATAAAGAGATCTTCCTGCGCGATCTGTTGCCTCAATAAAGTCAATATCCGCTAGTACCGGCAAATTCAGAATGATTTGCAGCTTGCCAGTTGCTGTCTTCACTGCGATGCCAAAGTCCGCCTCCTTGAATCGCAAGATACTCCCTGCTGTCAGTTAACAGATAGTACTCAATGTCTGGATTGCCTGTCACGGAAGGGTCAATTCGCTGCCATAGCATGCACTAACAAGAATAGTGCAACAATCCATGTAATGTATCGAAAAAGTCATAGCTTTTACTGTTGAAAAGGTACACGAGGAGGATAACCTTTTATCCGGAAATCATAACTTACATACTCGAAAAGACATTGTGCTGAAATTTCGTTTTGGCTGCAATCACCAGGAGGATCGCATTCACGAACAGGTCGATTAGGTGCTTGAGCGCCATTACCATAATCAGGCTGCCCAACTTGCTCCGCCATAAAACGGTCTATGGGCATCAAATACTGCCCAAGGAATCAAGTTCAACAAATTCATATGAGTATCTCCCAGCGTCGAACTCGTGGTCAGGATCATCGCCATCTGCAGCCATCCACGCTCCTATAAAATTGAGGCCACCCACCATTCGCATCATATGCCGCAACACCTTGGTGCTCCGAGGATGTGTTCACGATCTCCTTCTTTCAGGGCCAAAGGATAGTTGTTTTCGAAGTTCCCAGGCCAACAATTTGTACAGCCATCTTCAACATCAGGCCAAACATCACGACGTACGCCATTTACGCTTTCATCTGCCGCTATTTCCTGTCAACCCCCCACACGATGTACTCATCATCAGTAGTCCCAGTGTCATCCATGTTCCAAATGTTCATAAAAAACCACGGTACCATTTACAGAAACAGTAGTAGTTGCATATCTATCGTGGATCGGATCAGGTAATTCGGTATGAGCGCGCACCGTTTCTCTCTCTGCAGTCGCATTGAAGTGTAATTCAGTGTATACATTAAAATCCGACGGCAACCATTCTTCTCGCATAAATTATGTTACGATTAGGGTTGGGCTGTCCCAAGGATTCTAATGTAAGTGCGAGGAGTTAAAAGCCATGAAAATAAAGATGCTCATTTTTGCCTCAATATATTGTAGTTGCGCAAATCAATCTAAACAAAGCGCGAACCCCTTTCTTCAATGAATTGAATGCAGATAGATTCGCGTTGACATTTCGTGGCCTCCAGGCTAAGTTCCTGCCCGCTTCCCAAGACCTCAGTCGGAAGGTATTGAGCAGCCCGGGAAGAAGTCAAGTTGTCCATATTTTCCTCGAAGTTAGAATTGCCGCAGGGAGCGGGTGCCGCCGCGGGAAGACAGACACTGAGTATGGACGGGAGTGTCGGACCAGAGGCCCGACCAAGGCTATGGTTAAGGATGGCGAGGGGGAACCGGCAGCGACTCAGGTGATCCAGCGCAGCGTGTACTTCAGAGTCGTTATACGCCGACGACGATGGGAACGATGGCGGTGATGAGGCGGGCCCACTTTTTCGAATGAGGGAGAGTCGCGTGAAAAGTTTGGCGGTGGCCGGCGCTGAAGACGATCACCGCCACTAGAAGACTAAGACGGGAAGCGCTGTGCTGATGCCATAGACTGAAGGAAAGATTGCAATGGATTCGTGGCGCACGCCAGCAGGATCAAGCTGCCCGAAAAACAGCGCTGCGCTGACCGGGCAAAAATGAGATTGCGAAGGCGCGCCCAACATCAACGCGCCGAGTCCACCCCACCCTTCGGCGCGTTTGGCCGACTGCTCGAGGTCCGGCACTGCCGCTGAGTACGGCAGCTTCAGTCAACCGGTCGATAGGAATACCCACCACGATTGATGGGCCGGGCACCTGATGCGTGACCTGCTTCTGCAAGCCGAACGGAGTTTCGACGGCAGACTCACTCCACCGCAATGCGCCGACGACGACGTAGGCGGGCATGCGGCCAATGGGTCTCAACACGCCCGTCCACGGCGCTTGCCGCGGAGCATGCGCGCCGTTTACAAAGGACGCGGCGGCGATATTGAGTAGCCAACGGACGGGGCTAATCAGTTAGAATCTAACCACAGCGCTAACCAAACCGATGACAAAGTCGTTCATTCGCCGAGCTCGCGACTTCCGCCGCCACGTATTTCTTGAAGGCCGCTTCATCACCAGTAACTCCCAGACTTTGTCACAGTTTTCCACTTGACCTGCGCGCCGTTTTCATAGCGTACCAGCACGGGGACTTGGTGAAAAGCTTGTACTCGTCAATGAAGTGCGCATTGGCTTCTTCGTCGAGTTTTTCATCATCCACGCAGGCAGACCATCGGCGGCTGGGGCGCGAAGCCCACTTCAATGGCATCGTGCGAATATTTCTCGTCTTTTGGCAGCTCGGGCAGCTGCGGTGTTCATGAAATATTAGGCCACATTTGTGATCTGCGGCGTTTTGTGCGCTGTCGGGTGTGGCGACGGCGGCTTCTTCGGCAGGACAGGCGACACGCGCAAGAAGGGCAAGCAGCAGAACGGTAAACAGTGTTTTTCATGATCACTTTCCGCCAGTTGACGTCGGCAGATTTTGCAATTCCGGCTCGGTGGGAATACGGCCCGGACTTTGATTTCGCCATCTACCAACAGCGCAGGCGTCATCATCACGCCCGCGGCAAGGTAGCATTGATATCAAAATGACTTCTCGAGCGTGAAATCGGGTTGTTTTTCGCGCCACGCTCCGTCAGCTCGGCAGGTTGTGACGCTTCGGGCAGCCGGTGCCCAGGACTTGAATCTTCAAATTATCGGACTCCTACCAAATTTCCATACAGCCACCCGGCCAGAGTGGACAACGTTACAACCAAAGAAACAAACGCCACGGTTTTGCGCAAACCCTAACAGGTGAATCACCGCTACTCGGCGGCGACAACGCCGGACCAGCCAGCAGAAGCGCTAGTCGGGCCTGCGCCCATACCGCCGCTCATCAGCCCTTGCAGAATCGGCACTTCGGTCAAGAGTCGCGAAGTACATGAACGCGCCGATCACCGACGAGACCGAATTGGCGAACAGCGAATTCCCGCCTAAATTTGCTAACTCATCTCGACGGAATCGACCTAACGGGCCGGGCTGACCCAGCGGCAAACCCGCAGCCAGGATACACAACAGCAATAGTGGTACGATCTGCTTGGAAAAATCCCGGTGGCTTCGAGGCACACTCGCGACATTTCCGCCGAAAGATACGGAATCAGCGAGCGCGGCAATAGCCAGCAGAAAAACTGCCTGCGGGCAGTCGGGAATTGCGACTGCCGCGCCGATCGTCACGACGATTCCTGCTGAAAGATGCGGCAGTCTCGTCTGCATCATCCGGCCATTTGCACGCACAGTAACACTGCTAATCCGCCCGTCAGCCACCACCCTTAGGATATATCCCCGGAAGAAGGGCCCAGCGTGGCAACCAGAAATTGACTGGTCGCAAACCAGACAGCCGTTCTGAGACCGTTTGAAGCGGCCCGCTTCTCCGTGAGCGCGACAGCCAGTCGGGCGGCTTCGTCACGGCGGAAGACCACGCCATGAGCAGGCCGGTGATGATTGAAAAGAGCACAGCGCCAACCGTGCGGGCAATTCCATACTCAACGCGGTACTCGGGCCGTCAGGACGATGGCCAAGACGTTGATCGCCCGGACCGGCGCGAAAATGCCGTGGCCGGGCCGTCTCACCCATCTTGTAGATTCCGCCGAAAAGCGGCGGCACGGTGCATGAACAGACCGCCAGCACGCTGCCCAGAAACGGAGGCCACACCGTAGGCCACCAGCTTGTTGGCCCCCGCGCCGGTCTTCATCACTTCGCCTGACTGGATAGACGTGCTGATGGCGCCCACAGTAAACAGCGCCGGGGATCAGGCAGAGGATAACGTGTTCGTTCGCGCGTACCATTTGGTCAGCAGCGCGCTAAGGACGACTGCACCGCCTGCGGAAGATGCCACGAGTCAGGCGAAGGAAATGAGCCCCGCCGAACAAGGCCATCATCGAAATCGGGCGGGCAAACTGGTTCTTTGACATGCAAAAACAAAATGATAGTACTGGTTCGTTAAAATACGAAATAAGAACCGAGAAAACAATACACGAGGCCAAGGTTGGTCCATTGCGTGCGCTTGTCACATGGGAACATAAATTGTCGGGAGAACTGGACCACTATCACCGACCATGCGCTATTGTGCCTCATTGCCTCTCAGATTGGATTTTTGCTACCTTTTCTATGTAGTGGTGAGAAAGCGCGTCTTTCTCGTTAACCAGATTTTTCAATCGGGTACGCATACAATACGGAGTAGCTCCCCATGCACGATCGCCTATTTATTCCCGGTCGGTGGAAGTTCGTCCTGGGTGCTGCAAGCGATTTCAAACCGCAGGTCGGCCACCGCACGCAAGCCTATATGGATGTCCACTCGTCCACCATTCCTCTATTAAAGAAGATCCTCTATACCGGGCGGGACGTCACTGCTGTTCACCTGTTCGGCGACAGGGGTGATGGAAGGTTCGTTGCGCAATCTGTCATGAAGAAGGCGCTGGTCACGCGGTCAACAGCGCGTTTTCAAGCGCTGGTTCCAAATTGCCGGCTTCAACGGCATTCCCGCCGACAAGCTGGAAGTGCCGATGGGGCGGGCGAGTGAACCTGAAGCGGTAGGCGCGGCTTTGGCGACCGGACGGTGTGACCAGTTCTGCGCTGTCTTCAACGAAACTTCGACAGGCGTGCGCGCGACGCTGGAGAAATATTCAGATGCTCAAGAAATATCCCGACGTGATGTTCTGCGTGGAT